>NZ_CP098242.1:330500-661000 GCF_027118995.1 Oxalobacter vibrioformis | reverse complement strand
AGAAGAAGAGCTGTTCAGGGGTGGTGTTCAGTATGCAGCCGACTGGTCAGGGTGCGTTTCTCCCCGGTTTTTTTGCGCGTGTCCAATACGGTATTGGTGACGCTGGTCACCCATTAATTCACGCAGTTCGCGAATGCTCAGATCACTGATTTCATGCATTCTGATCAGCATTGATGCGCCGACCGGGAGCCGTTTATGCCGGATTTTGCTGATGACCGGTGGAGAAACATCTAAAGCGCGAGACAAGGCCGCGTCATTTTTCAGATTTAAATGCTCAATGATGGCGCTCAGGAGATTGTTGGGATCGTACTGCTCCGGTTTTTCCTGGCGTGATTGCATTTTCCATTTTCCGGCCTTTTTTCCTTCGGTCATCTCCCCCTCCATGCGATGTCATGATTGATCGTATTATCGATAATATGAAAGGAGGCACCCTGATAATGCTCAACAAGGCAGTTTAGGGCGTGTTGACACTAAGCCATCTGCTGCAAAGCCGTTGCGTCCCAAATGACTGCGTTGTATCAAAAAATCTGAATTTGACGTAGGTTGACTATGCCTGCTTCCAGATTTCCTGCTACGCCTTGTCCTTTGAAACAAAACGACTTTTCACGACGACAACTTAGTGTCAACACGCCCCAGGGAAAAGACAAAAAGCGGGTTTACGCGATGTCGGCCAGGAAGCCTGAATTAAACAGCGCATAATTATTTTCCAGTATCAGTTCGAATTCTGCAGGGGGAAGCGGAGTTGAGTACAGGTAACCCTGACCAAAGTCACATGTTGCCTCAACCAGGATTTCTCTTTGGCGAATGGTTTCGATACCTTCAGCGATCACTTTCAGATGCAGTTTGTGTGCCATGACGATGATGGCTTCGCACAATGCCTGATTATCACTGCTTTGGGAAAGATTTCTGATGAAGGACTGATCAATTTTAAGATAGTCGAAATTGAAGTTCTGCAGGTATGACAAGGAAGAATAGCCGACGCCGAAATCATCCAGTGCGATTTCCATGCCGGCGTTTTTAAAGGTTGCCAGCTGTTGACTGATATGATCACTTTTTTCCATCAGCAGCCCTTCTGTTATTTCAACAACCAGCCCGTTGCCCGGCAGTTGTAATTCCTGGAGATGCGACATCCAGTTGATAAAATCGATTCCCTCGTTTTTGAACTGTACGGGAGAAATATTGATGCTGATCTGAAAATCCGGGTGGAATCGTTCTCTCCATATGCGTGCCTGAGTGGCGGCTTCGTGGAAGATCCAGTTGCCAAAAGAGGTAATCATGCCGGTATCTTCTGCTATGGAAATGAACTCAACCGGATTGATGGTTCCCCTGACGGGGTGTTGCCAGCGGATCAGGGCTTCTGCTTTGCGGATCAGGCCGGATTCAATTTCAACAATAGGCTGGTACATGATTTCAAACTGATGACCAGCCAACGCCTGTCTCAAGTCATTGATCAGTTGCATCCGCACCTGAGCCATTTCCTGCATGGATCGGGTGAAATACAGGAGCGTATTTTTACCTTCCCGTTTTGCCGCGTGCATTGCCTGGTCAGCATTTTTCAGCAGGTCATCCGTATCTGTTGCGTCATCCGGGTAAAACGTGATGCCGATGCTGGCTGAAATATGAATAACTGCGTTATTGAGAAAAAAGGCTTCGGAGAGCCCGGAAAGGATGGTTTTTCCGATGGTTTCAACTTCTTCCGGGTTGGTGATGTTACGCAAAAGTATTGCAAACTCATCCCCTCCCAGCCGTATGGCCGCGTCTGTCTCCCGAATACAGTGCTGCAATCGCTGCGCGGTTTCCTGCAGGAGCATATCGCCTGTCATATGGCCAAGTGTTTCATTGATATGCTTGAACCCGTCGAGACCCAGGAACATTAACGCTACAGGCATATTGATTTTTTTGGCGCGGGATAATTCCTGTTTGAGGAAATTACGGTTCGGCAGGCCGGTCAGGCTGTCAAAATAATTCTGCTGCCAGGTGATTTTTTCTGCCAGTTTCTGTTCGGTAATGTCTGAGAAAAGCGCAACCCGGCGGTATATCTTATTGTCAGGTGTTCTAATGGTATTGATTGTCAGCCGAATCGTATACAGTTCACCATTTTTACGCATATTCCAGACGTCGCCCTGCCAGTGATCAGCAGCATCCATTGCATTCCAGATGTTTTCGTAAAAGAGCCTGTCATGCAATGCAGAGCCGAGCATGGAGAGGTTGCTGAATAAAACCTCTTTTGACGTGTATCCGGTAATGGCTTCAAAAGCAGGATTCACAGAAATGATCAGGTTTTCTTCATTGAAGACGATCATTCCCTCGCCGCTTTTTTGATAAACCAGCGCTGCCAACTGCAGCTCTTCCTGCATGGTTTTCCAGGCAGAAAACTCGTGCCCTATAACGGTAAAACCGGTAAAGACATCATTCTCATCCCGGTTTAGCGTGACATTCCAGAGTACAGTATGTGGTTTCCCGTTGTTATCAATAAATTTATCTTCAACGGTGACAGATTCCAGTCCTTGTTCTACCCATCTGCCATGACGTTCTTTAATGGTTTCGATATTGCCAGGCTTTACGAATTCCAGGAAAGAGCGTCCGATACATTTTTCCGGTTCCAGTCCAAAGATGTCGTCTGATGCCTCGTTGACATAGGTAATAACCAGATCAGGGGAAAGCACGACAGTGATATTTTCAATGGCTTTGATGATGTCCCGGTAATGTGACATGGCATGGTTATAGCCACTTTCTTTTTCCTGGATGGTCAGGCTCATTTTTCGGAGGTTCTGGGAAAGATGTGCCATTTCACGAATCGGTGCATCTGTTCGGATTAAGGGGTAAGATCCTCGTGCGATTTCTCTTGTATTTTTGATATAAGCCAGAATCCGGCTGCTTAATGAGCGGGAGAAAAAGAAGGAGAACAACAGCGAGAAAATAATGCCTGTTGCAATACATAACAAGAACAGGGGTGTGTACTGGTGGATATTTTCTGCAAGGGTAGGGAGCGGCAATGCTGAAAAAACAGACCAGGATGTCTTTCGTATGGGGAGCAGCGCTTCCGGTCGATCATTGTTGAATTTGAAAAGCCCGGTCTTTTCCTGGAGCCTGGAGAGCGTGAGGGGGGGGCTGGAAGTTAAAACCTTTTCAAATATACTGTCGCTTGCCGCTACGGCATGATTGTTCTTGTCCAGCACAACCCATATCAGGGAAGGATGCTGTTTTTTCAGTATTTCTGACAGACGAGTTGAGCGTATTTCACCGACGAGGAGATGATCGGCCAACGGGATGACGTAGGCTGAAGATGGCACACCGGTCACCGGCGAAGTAAAAGCATCAGACCATGACGGTTCAGAGGTATTGGTGTCAGGTATCAGCGTCCGGACAATGGACCCGCTGGTGGTTTTTGAAAACTTATCCTTATCAAGATAAGTTTTCCGTTGGAACACAGGTGTGATTTTCCCGTTTTTGCTCAGCAGGTAGATCACATCAAAAGCCCCGTTTTTTTCAATCAGACGTGTTGCTTTTCTGGCATCAGGAAATTGAGCATTCCGCTGATTTTTCAACGATATGCTCAGGTCGCGTAATAGTGTGGCCTGCTCGTCCAGTGTGTTTTCTATCTGAAACGGTATCCGCCCGGCGGCAATAATTTTCTGGTTTTCCTGCGGCGTTCCCTGGAAAAATAAAAACAGCGCAGCCATCACCAGGGGAGCAATGGCAATAATGATGAATTGCATTGCAAGCACATTTCTCAGGGAAAAAGAGCTATGGCGTTTCATTATCTGTCAGTCGGGTGGGGGCCTGTTCCTGGTGTTATCTGAATTTGCATGCTTAAAGGAAATATCCTGGTGAAAATCAGCCTGGCAATGGAATAATTTCCGGAAACATGCGCCGGTTTTGTTTATGTTGATTCAGTATGCAAAAAATCGGGTATGGCATATGAAATAATCAGGAAATGCGGCTGACGACAGTCAAAGATTGCTTTGGTGGAATCACGTTAAATTTGATTGACCAGAAAAGCATCATACCCAATAGATCGCTACATCGGCAATAAAAAGTATACCTTTTTAGTTGTCTTAAATGCAATTTTTTATGCCTGTTTAATGAAAAGACGACCAGAGGTTTTTTGCAAAATGAAAAAATCTCATGAATAAAAAATATTTTTTAATTGCCAATGTCATTCATGGATTGATGCAAATACCATATTGGCCAAACGGTAAAATATTGAAGGATTTATCTGAATAAGATTGTGTAGAAAAGATTGGGTGATGGGCATATATTAATGGTTGTTTTGTAATGCTAATATAAATCAGTCGAAATAATAGTGACGAGAAAAAGTTGTTATGGCAAGGCAGTAAAAATGAGTATCATAGTGAACTGGTTTTTATATGCTATTGATTTGAGGAATGAAAACATTTAAGCCTTTGCCTTTATAGGGATTATTAATAGTTTTTATAACATTTTCGAATGTTGTTCGCATTAACAACTATTTAAAGTGTTTTGTTTGTTTTTGTTTTAAAAAATCATGAAAGTTGTGTATGTGACTTATTTATCTCGTGTTCAAGGTTAAGGGAAATAAAACAAATTTGTTTTGATTATTTAGATTGTTTTGTTTTTGATATAGTTTTTTAAAAGTGTTCTGATGAAAAAGTTATATACCGCTGCAGAAATCGCTCAAATGCGTCTTTCGGGACTGCCAACAACTAAATCCAGTATTCTGGCGCGTGCTGCCAAGGAAAGCTGGTCTTATGAAGAGCAGTATGGGATAGGTGGCGTAAGAAAAGTCTTTGAAATACCGGATCGTTATCTGTTAACCGACAGGAGAATAAAACCGAGTGTCATGTCGGCAAGGCAGAATCTGGAGAAATATCTTGTCAGCGATGCCGATGCACAGGATGAGCATACCGTCAATCTGGATGAATCCAAGCTGGCACTTGCTGCACGAATAATGGAAGAATGGATTGAGGAAGAAAAGCTGGTATTGAGCCACAAAAGAAAGGGTAATCTCATTGCGCTTTTATACAAAATTGTGTCACGTAATGCCGATCCGGAGGATTTGCTCAAGCTGATGAGTGGCGCCGTATCTGCAGCAAGGATGCCAGTTGACAGTCAGTCTGAAGACAAACCGGATGAAGGCGAGTCAGAGCCAAAATAACGGGTAAACACAAGATGACGGGCAGTTTGGTTTTTACACGTCGCGATCATAGCAGGGCCAGTATCTGGCTGTTTTGCTGGTTAAGCGCTTTTCTTGCGGCGCGGTAATCCGGATAAGCCTGCGATACAATTTCCCAGAATCGTTTGCTGTGATTCATTTCACGCAAATGAGCCAGTTCATGCACAATGACATAATCAATCAGGGACGGCGAAAAATAAATCAGGCGCCAGTTCAGGCGGATATTGCCGGAAATGGAGCATGACCCCCACCGCTGTTTGGCAGAAGAAAGAGAAAAGGAACAGTAATTGACGCCAAGCATCGCCGCATAAACCGGCATGCGTTCCGAAAAAAACTGCCGGGCTTTTTCTTGAAACCAGTGCCTGAGGTTTTCCTCGATAGTTGATTGTGCCGCATTCGATGATGTCACAAACAGCTCTTTTGTTATGTCATTCATCAGGATGTTATTGGCCGGACCATTTTGCAGGCGCAGCAGGAGATTGTCCCCAAGATAGGGAAGTATGGTGCCATTTTCCAGTTGTAATGGCGTCTCCTGCCGTTTTTTGTACTGATGAAGAAAGTAATGAAGCTTGCTGGTTATCCAGCTTTCTTTTTCCCTGATCGCTTCTTCAACTGATTTTAGCGTAGCCCATCTGGGTGCGGTAACCCGTAATCCATTCTCATTAACGAGGAAGCCGATGGTTCGTCTTTTTGAGCGGCGAAATTCATATTCAATCCGGATGCCACTGAATTCGATGGCGCGTTTTTTCAGCGTTGGTGCCGGATTTTCCGGTGATTTATCAAACGATGTGTCTTTTGCCTGGTCTGCCAGGGGAGGCAGAAGAATCTGCATGACATCAGAGGCAAACATATCCAGTTGTAACGGCAAGGAATCGGGTATTACTTTTCTTCTTCCCATCTCTCGTTTGTATTTGAATAAGCATGAGGTGAAATACGGCACATTTCTGACTCAATCCAGGTTTCCACTTCGGACATCATACTCTCCGGCGACTTTCCCTCTGGTGAGATAAGCGGGCCGATTGAGACGGTGATGATTCCCTGTTTTTTAATGAAGGAATTACGTGGCCAGCATTCTCCGGAATTGAGCGCAACAGGTATGACTTTGGTTTGGGTTTCTATTGCCAGCCGCGTTCCACTGTTTTTGTATTTTATTCTTTCACCAACACCCGTGCGTGTGCCTTCAGGAAATATGGTGATCCACAACCCCTGCTTCAGTCGCTCTCTTCCTTTCTCGATCACCTTGCGAAAAGCTATTGTCCCATGGGACCGGTCAATCGGAATCATGCGTAAAAGGGATAACGTCCATCCAAAAAAGGGGATGTGAAGCAATTCTTTTTTCATGACAAAGACAACAGGCCTTCGCATGGCATACAAAAGAAAAATCGTTTCCCATGCAGACTGATGCTTGCTCAGAAGAATCACCGGTTCATCCGGCAGGTTTTCGTAACCGCTTATCTGATACTGGATGCCGCAGATAGTTTTAGCAAGCCAGATCACGCTCCTGTTCCAGCAGGACACCATACGAAAACGCATATTGTATGGCAGGAAAAAAGCCAGGAGGCAAAGTAGTCCCCATACAAGCGTAAAAGAATAAAGAATGGATAAAAACAGGAATGAGCGCAAAAAATCACGGCTTTTTGACAAAATAACATCTCCTGAAAATACACGGTACAGCGTTATCATTATAAGTGGTATGAAATAATCTGGTTATGTCTTTGCATTTTTTTCAGGCACATTTTCTGCTTTGGTATCGAGCAGATGACTGGCTACCGCAGCAAGATTGTCAAACCGGATGGTTTCAGGAGGAAGTCCGCCATTTTCATGGGTCAGCGGCCCTTTTCCTGTCATAACGAGAATGGGCCGGCATCCTGCGAGAAACCCAGCCTGCAAATCACGCAGGGAGTCGCCGACTGACGGGACGCCCTCAAGCGAAATATCATATCGTTTGGAAATGGCATTAAACATGCCCTGACGCGGTTTGCGGCAGTCGCAATTGTCACCGACCGTATGAGGGCAAAAGAAAATGGAATCAATAATGCCGCCGGCTGCCCGGACGGCCGCATGCATTTTCTGGTGGATGGCGTTTAAGGCAATAATGTCAAAAAGGCCACGCCCGAGTCCGGATTGGTTTGTTGCAACAACAACCCGGTATCCTGCCCGGTAAAGGCGTGCAATAGCTTCGAGTGATCCGGGAATGGGTTCCCACTCTTCTGGTGATTTGATGAATGAATCAGAATCCTGATTAATAACGCCATCACGATCCAGAATAATGAGTTTCATGGTTTGATTCTCCTGATCAGGCGGCCAGCTTGGAGATGTCAGCGACCTGATTCATCATGGTATGCAGCTCGGTCAGCAATGCAATCCGGTTATTTCGCAGTTTTTGATCGTCTGCCATGACCAGCACATGGGTAAAGAAAGCATCCACATCATCCCTGAGCTGAGCCAGAACTTTCAGTGTACCCGTATAGTCCCCTTTCGTGAACATCTGATTAACTTCAGGCTTGACGGTATTCATGGAAGCATACAGTTTTTGCTCGGTAATTTCCTGGAGCAGGTCTGTTTGCACCATGCCGGCCCTGATGTCAGATTTTTTCAGGATATTGGTGATTCGCTTGTTGGCTGCAGCGAGTGACTCTGCTTCCGGCAGGGCAGCGAAAGCTTTTACCGCATCCAGGCGGTCCACGATATTGTCAAACCGGTCCGGATTCTGGGCCAGGACAGCTTCTATTTCATCCGGCGTATGTCCTCTGTCCCTCAACAGGCCTCTCAACCGATCCATAATGAAAGGTATCAATTCGGCTGTCGGGTCTTTAAAGCTGGCATTTGAGGCAAGAATGCCAACGGTAGTGGAGAGCAGCGTACGCAGGGAAAGCGGCAGTTTTTTCTCGATAAGGATACGTAAAATACCTAGTGCGTGCCTGCGTAAGGCAAAAGGATCACGATCCCCTGTCGGTTGAAGGCCAATTCCCCAGATGCCAACCAGAGCTTCCAGCTTGTCTGCCAGGGCAATGGCGGTGCCGGTTGGTGTGGCTGGCAGAATGTCTCCTGCAAAACGGGGAAGATAATGCTCGGTGGCTGCCAGAGCGACTTCTTCCGGTTCGCCATCATGGCGGGCATAATAGGTTCCCATAATGCCCTGCAGTTCCGGAAATTCACCGACCATTTCCGTTAACAGATCCGCTTTGGCCAGAAGGGCGCCGCGTTCAACCAGCGCCTTGTCAATATGCATCATTTCAGCAATCGAGACAGCAAGAATACGTACACGTGCCATACGTTGTGCCAGTGTGCCCAGCTTGTTGTGATAAACCACATTGACCAGGCCGGGCAGGCGATCTTCCAGTGTCTTTTTCTTGTCCTGTTCGAAGAAGAACTGGGCATCTGAAAGACGCGGACGGATAACCCGTTCATTTCCACTGATAATGCGCTGTGGATTACTGGTTTCCATATTTGACACGATCAGAAAGCGCGGACGCAACTGCCCCTCAGAATCGGTCAGGGCAAAATATTTCTGGTTTGTCTGCATGGTCAGAATCAGACATTCCTGGGGGACATTCAAAAAGGCGGGTTCAAAATGACACTCATAAACAACCGGCCATTCAACCAGTGCGGTCACTTCCTCAAGAAGGGAGTCCGGCATCAGGACCTGATCGCCCTGCGCCTTGTCATGCAACACAGCGCGGATTTTATTTTTACGAGCATCAAGCCTGGCAATAACCTTGCCTTCTGCTTCGAGTGTTGCCTCATAGTCATCAGCGGTGGGTATGGCAATATCACCGTGAGTGAGAAAACGGTGACCCTGAGTGATTCGTCCGGCAGGCAGTCCCAGTATGGCAATAGGGACCACATCCTTTCCGTGCAGTGCCAAAAGACCATGTACCGGGCGGACAAATTCAACCGTTTCCCCGTCAGGTCGTTGATATGTCATCATTTTGGGAATCGGAAGATTCCGGATGGCTTTTTCAAGTGCGGTCTGTAGGCCGGATGCCAACGCCGATCCCGGTGCGGTATATGTATAGAAAAAGTTTTCCGTCTTGCCCTCCATCGCCTTTTCCATATCGCTGATACTGATATCGGGAAAACCGAGTGATGCCAGTTTTTTCTTGAGGGGGGCAGTGGGATTGCCATTGGCATCAATTGCAACCGACACCGGCAGGACTTTCAGGCGAATGGATTTATCCGGGGAGATGGAAGATACATCGCTGATCATGACAGCAAGCCGTCTGGGGGTGGCAAAAACGGTTTTCCGGGAGTCAGGGGCAAGCAGTCCTTCCTGCTTCAACTCCTCTTCAATCGTATTGGCAAATGCTTCGGCAAGCTTTGCCAGCGCCTTGGGAGGCAATTCTTCCGTAAGTAACTCAACAAGCAGAGGCTGGTTCATGATGGGGGACTTTCCTGTTACCTGTGACAGATAAATTCGTTTGTGTTTAATTTGTTTTTCAGGCGATCAGTCTTGCATCACCCAGTCTCGGGAAGCCCAGTTTTTCCCGGGACTCATAATAACCCTGGGCAACCAGGCGGGACAGATTGCGAATGCGCCCGATATAGGCGGCACGTTCGGTTACGGACAATGCACCTCTTGCATCCAGCATATTGAAAGTATGTGCGGCTTTCAGAATCATTTCGTAAGCAGGAAGGGTCAATTTATCCTCAGTGAGCCGTTTTGCTTCCGTTTCATAGTTGACAAACTGCGAAAAAAGGAGTTTGGTATTGGCGCTTTCGAAGTTGTAGGCGGATTGTTCCACTTCATTCTGGTGAAATACATCGCCATAGGTCAAATACTTGCGTACGCCGCGATCCTGCCAATCGGTCCAGACCAGATCATACACATTTTCGACACCCTGCAGATACATGGCCAGTCGTTCAACACCATAAGTGATTTCGCCTAAAATAGGTTTGCAGTCCAATCCACCCACTTGCTGAAAATAGGTGAACTGGGTGATTTCCATGCCGTTTAACCAGACTTCCCAACCCAGACCCCATGCACCCAGGGTAGGGTTTTCCCAGTCATCCTCGACAAAGCGGACATCGTTCTGTTTCAGATCAAGTCCCAGTGCGACAAGCGAACCAAGATAAATATCAAGAATATCTTCAGGGGCGGGTTTTAAAACAACCTGGTATTGATAGTAGTGTTGCATCCGGTTGGGGTTTTCTCCATAGCGGCCGTCTTTCGGGCGGCGTGACGGTTGTACGTAGGCCGCACGCCAGGGCTCGGGACCAATAGCCTGCAAGAAAGTACCCGGATGCGATGTGCCTGCGCCGACTTCCATATCGTAGGGCTGCAAAAGGGCACAGCCCTGGTCACTCCAGTATTGCTGGAGCGTCAGAATGACTTGTTGAAATGTGATCGCACTCATTTTTTTGCTTCCGTTTTTTGCCTGACGGTACTGTTGAAAGAAAACACTGCCAAACCTGAAATTCTAGCGGTTTTTAGCCGAATATTTCACTTTTGCCATTGAAAAACCTCAATTGTCATTATGGTAACGCGTTACCCGTTCCACTTCATTTTTTGATCCCAGAAAAACCGGGATGCGCTGATGCAGTTTTTCCGGCTGGATATCCATCATGCGCTGATGGCCGTCCGTGGCAGCGCCGCCAGCCTGCTCAACGATAAAAGCCATCGGATTGGCCTCGTACAAAAGGCGGATTCTTCCTGGCTGGGAGGGATTTCTGGTATCGCCCGGATACATGAAGATACCCCCGCGATTGAGTATGCGATGCATGTCGGTAACCATGGAAGCAACCCAGCGCATATTGAAATTTTTCTTTAGCGGCCCATCGGCGCCTTCCTGCATTTCCCGCACATAACGCTTGACTGGAGGGTACCAGAAGCGGGCATTGGACGAATTGATGGCGTATTCACTGGTGTCTTCGGGGATCTGCATATTACGGTGGGTCAGAACCCATGAACCCATCTCCCGGTCAAGGGTAAAGCAATTTACTCCCCTTCCTGTCGTGAGAACGAGAAGCGTCTGGGGGCCGTACAGAGCATAGCCGGCGGCTACCTGCTGATGTCCGGGTTGCAGGAAATCATTTTCGCAGGGGTTTTCATCGGTTTCCGGTGCGCGGAGCACAGAGAAAATCGTGCCGATAGAAACATTCACGTCAATATTGCTTGAACCGTCCAGCGGATCAAAAAGCAGCAGGTATTTCCCTTTCGGATAATCATTGGATATCTGGTGGATGGTTTCCATTTCTTCAGAAGCCATAGCGCCCAGATAGCCCCCCCATTCATTGGATTCAAGCAGAATCTGGTTGGACAGGATATCAAGCTTTTTCTGTACCTCGCCCTGGATGTTTTCAGACTGTGCGCTACCTAAAATATCTCCCAGTGCGCCTTTTCCGACGGCATTGCCGATCGTTTTGCAGGCACGCCCGACAACCTCCAGAAGCAGCCTCAGCTCTTCCGGAATATTGTTGGAAAGGCGATGCTCCTCAATTAAATGCTGTGTCAGACTGACGCGTCTTTTTCTCATGATTGTCGTTCCTGTCAGGTTGCCAGTATCTTGTTTATGATTTCGCCTGTGTCACGCGATAATTTACGGGATGCGATATGTTTCAATGTTTTTCGCGCCCGCTTTTTCAATTCAGGCTTAAAGCGGTTGTACTGGGTGAGTGCGCGGGAAAGCCTGGCGGCAATCTGCGGGTTGATCCTGTCGAGTTCCAGAATATTTTCCGCCCAGAAATCATAGCCGCTGCCATCCGTTGCATGAAATTGTGCCATATTGTTCATACAAAAACCAAAAACCAGGCTTCTGGCACGATTCGGGTTCTTCAGGGTGAATGCCGGATGGTCGGCAAGTTTTCGCATTTCAGGGGCGCCGTTTTCAGGGGAGGTCGCCTGCAGGGCAAACCACTTGTCGATAACGAGTGCTTCTAAGCGGAATTCGCGGTAAAAATGGCGAAGGCAGCGTTCGGCCATCTTTTTTGATGTGAGGTTGCCGGCATGGGTAAGCGCAGTCAGGGCAGCCATCCGGTCGGTCATGTTGTCAGCGTTGTCATACTGCGTCACGGCCAGTTGCATCAGCTTTTTGTCATCCCCTTCCATCAGATAGGACAGTGCCAGATTTCTGAGGCTGCGTTTACCCGCATTGTCCGGCTCAGGGCTGTAAGGGGCGGGTATACGGATTGTCTGGTAAGTCTTGAGCCATTCATCCTGAAGGGAGTGGGACAGCGTTTGCAGCATGAAATGCCTTGCCTGGACAATTGCCTGCGGATCAATTTCCTTCATTTCTTCGGCGATCATTATCTCGGATGGAAGTGTGAGCGCGAGCGCCTGAAAGGCAGGGTCCAGGGAATCGTTAGCAAGGACAGAACGATATGCCTCAACAAGCGTTGAGGGAAGTTCCAGTGCTTCTTTATGCTGAACGGCATGTGTCAAGCGCAATAAATGGCGCAGTGCCAAACGTTGCCCGGCATCCCATCGGTTAAAGGCATCCGGGTCTGCAGAAAGCAAAAGCGCCAGCTCTTCATCAGACTGATCATATTCAAGAATAACCGGAGCGGAAAAGTTGCGTAAGGCGGATATGACGGGTTTTTCAGGAACGCCGGTGAGGGTGATTGTCTGTGATTTTCTGGTGAGTTGTACTAACGCGGTTCCTGATGGGGCGTCGGCCAGTTTTTTTCTGACAGTGACATCGTGGCTGTTAACGACCATGCTTTTCCCTTTGGCATCAAGCAGGCCGAAAGCAAAGGGAATGAGAAAAGGCCGTTTTTTTGCTTGTTCTGGTGTTGGCGGGCAGGATTGGGACAATGTCAGTGAAAGAGACTGTGCTTTTTTGTTGTATCTGGTGCGCAGTTTCACACGCGGTGTTCCCGCCTGGCTGTACCAGTTTTCAAACTGTGTCAGGTCCTGTTTATTGGCATCTGCCATGGCAGCCAGAAAATCACTGCATGTGACAGCTTGTCCATCATGACGCTGGAAGTATAGATCCATCCCTTTTCTGAAGCCTTCTCTTCCCAGAAGCGTCTGATACATCCGGACAACTTCAGCACCCTTTTCATAGATGGTGACCGTATAGAAATTGTTGATTTCTTCATAGGAATCGGGCCGGACCGGATGGGCCATCGCACCAGCATCTTCCGGAAACTGGTGCTGACGAAGGGTCCGGACGTCTTCGATCCGTTTGACGGCCCGCCCGTCTTTCGTTCCGATGCGGTCAGCTGAAAATTCCTGGTCACGAAATACCGTAAGTCCTTCTTTCAGCGAAAGCTGAAACCAGTCACGGCAGGTGACGCGATTTCCTGTCCAGTTGTGAAAATATTCATGACCAACGACGGATTCAATGTTGGCATAATCCACATCCGTCGCAATCCGGGGATTGGCAAGCACATAGCGGGTATTGAAGATATTCAATCCCTTGTTTTCCATAGCGCCCATATTAAAGTCACCGACGGCAACAATCATGAACCGGTCCAGATCCAGCTCCAGGCCATATCGTTCTTCATCCCAGCGGATACTATGCTTGAGCGACTCCATCGCATGCGCTGTCTTATCCAGGTTACCTTTTTCAACCCAGACCTGAAGCAGGACTTTCCGGCCAGATGCCAGTGTAAATGTCTCTTCCTGGCATACCAGCTTGCCGGCGACAATGGCAAAAAGATAAGAGGGTTTGTTAAACGGGTCTTCCCATTTTGCATAGTGTCTGCCACGCGGCAATGCGCCTTCTTCCACCAGATTGCCGTTTGACAGCAGAACCGGAAACTGTTTTTTATTGGCTTTAAGCGTGACGGTATATTTGGCCATCACATCCGGGCGGTCCGGAAAGTAGGTGATTTTACGGAAGCCTTCTGCCTCACACTGCGTGAAAAAATTACCATTCGACAGGTAAAGCCCCATCAGGGTCGTATTTTTGTCCGGGCAGATGAGGGTTTCTATTTCCAGGCGGGTGACTTCGGGCGCCTTTGTAATTCGCAGCAGTCCGTTTTCCAGCGCGTATTCTCCGGCGGCCAGTTTGCGGCCATTTAACAAGATGCCAACCAGCTCCAGATCTTCACCGTACAGAACGATATCCGTGCTTTTGGATTGAGGGTTGTGAATCAGTTCTGTTTTCGCTGTGACGCGTGTTTGAGACGGATCCAGGTCAAAGGTCAAATCAACTGTATTGGCGAGAAAAGAAGGGGGTGTGTAATTCTTGCGATAAACCGTTTTTTGCGTACGAGATGTCATGGCTTGATATCCTGCGTGAATAAACAATTCATATAGTAATCTTGCTTCACCCGGAATAAAAGGCCTGGATCTATACAGAACCGGTATATTTGCGAGTTGCCCGATAAGAAAGCAATAAATATAAAGAGAAAGATTAAATCAGCTTAACGGAAACTGGGGGGAAACCATAATAAAAAAAGAACAATTGCCTCTCATCAGGCAATTGTTCTTTTTTATACAGAAACCTTATTTAATCAGGTATTTTTCTTTGTTTTTCTGATCGATCCATTTGGGTGCTTTCCCGCGCCCTGACCATGTTTCTCCCGTAGACGGATTACGGTATTTTGGGGCAAGCGGCGCCCTTGTACGGGTGCTTTTCTTTTTTGAACCCATGCCGAGATCAGCAAAGGTAATACCAAATTCCGCCATAATGGATTTAACCTGGCTGATGGCATTGCCCAGTTCTTTCTTTCTCAATTCTTCCGCCTGTTGCTGGAGTTGTTTGATTTGATCCTGTATCTGTTTGTATGTCGACATATTTATCCTGTGAATAAATGCAATGGATTTTTTATTATCAAAACAATTTGATAGGAAATAAATAATTTATAAAAATAAATTGTTTTTATAATACAAGAATAATGCAGGAAAAGGATAAAGAAAATAGGTTTTTCCGGTTTTTTTATTAATCTGTTTTAATCGCGGTTGATATCAGATATGACTGTTCCGGTTTTATGATTTGAAAAAGAGAGGATTTCCTTGCTTTTGCGGCCAGCTTTAATAAGGCTTTGTCTTTTGTTACCAGAAATTTTGCATTGGCATCATAAGCGACTTCAAGAAACTTTTGATCGTCCTGATCCTGGCACAGCGGGAGAATCGCATAGTTTTTCTTTTCAAAATCACGACAGTAAATGACATTATCATATTCGGTCATGCATCGCCGGCGAACGGGTTCATCCAGGGAGAGAACGGGGTACATAAGCACTCTTAGCCATTCATCCCGGCAGTCGTCCTGCGTTACGGCTTTTACTGTTCCCCTTTCCAGCATCTGCGCCAGTGCATTGCAGCGGCTGTCATGAAAAACGAAAAGATCCAGGCAAACGTTGGTATCCAGAACAATACAGGATGTATTCATATTATTTTATTCAAGTCACAATGGGTAAACTACTCGCCTGTCTTTTCCCGGATTTGCTGTTTTAATGCATCAATTCCCTCTGATTCAATCATTTTAACGATCTGATCGTGTTTTTCCACGGATTCATTCCATGTTGCATGCTGCCATTTGGGATGAATATCACCTTCCATCCCGAAAATCATGGTTTCAAACAAACGTTTTTCTCCTATGCCAAAAGAATAGTCAATTCCTGTAAATATGGTCGAGACAAGACATTCATTTATCCGGCTTTGCCTGACAATCCGGCTGGACTCCCGTTGCATGTTCCTTGCGTATTCATCCAGGTTGCAGCGGACAGGCTCGTGATCAACCAGTTTATAAAAGTGGTCGTCGATTGCTGTATGGATTTCTTCAGTGATGGGATTTTTTTCTGGATCCGTCATATTGATGGCTAGATAATACAGGTTTTGAAAAACAGCATTTTATCGGGATATGCTGACTTTATTTTCTGAATAAATATACAATCGACATTGTATCGATATAATTTTTAATTCAGCATGCCACATTGCGATGGTGTTCTTTTAAATGAATTGAACAGGAAGATAAAATGCCTTGTTATGAAAAATTGAAAGCACTGCAGATTGAGTTGCCTGAGGTTGCCGAGCCGGTTGCCGCTTATGTCATGTATGTCCAGACAGGTAATACCGTGTATTTATCCGGCCACATTGCCAAAAAGAATGGGCAGCCCCACGTTGGCCAGTTGGGCAAAAATATTTCTGTCGAGGAAGGGCGTGTTGCCGCACGCAATATTGCTATCGACATGATGGCTACACTTCAGGCCGCATGTGGCGGAAACCTTAATCGTGTCAAACGGATTGTCAAGGTGTTGAGCCTGGTGAATTCCACGGGCGACTTTACCGAACATCATCTGGTTACCAATGGTGCGTCAGAATTGCTGGTTGAGATTTTTGGCCAGAAAGGCCGGCATGCGCGTTCGGCGTTCGGCGTCGCACAGATTCCGACAGGGGCCTGTGTTGAAATGGAAATGATTGCCGAAATTGAATAACGCTTTCAGGGTGAAAATAAAAATCCAGCTGGTATCGCTGGATTTTTATTATGGTTTCTTTGCTTAAGCGGCGGTGTTATTTTTCATCCGGCATATTCGTATGAGACGCAGAAGGTACTGGCTCAAGATTGACCGGCTTGAAGCGGGATTCAATAACCCGTCCTTTCCTGGCCCGCTTGCCTGAATAGGTATTGATACCGTTGCCGGATATCCGGATTTCGTGCCGGGTCTGGTTTTTTGCAAGGCAGACGACAACGCACCCTTTTTCATCTGTAGGCAGTGCCGCAAGGAGGGTTTCTTTCGGGTCAAGCGCCATCAGGATAACGCCATGCCCGCCACTGGACAGATGGCGAAGCTCTTCGATTGGGAACATCAGGAAGCGCCCCTGTCTGGAGAGGCCGGCAATCCATTTGTCTTTTTCCCGGATGGGCCGAGGCTGAAGCAATTGCTCATTTTTTTCAAGCGCAATAAAGAGTTTTCCCTGACGAACCCGGCTGGTCATGTCGGCCACTTTTGCGCCAAAACCATAGCCTGTGCTGGTAGCGATCAACAGTGACATGTCAGCGGGACCGGCAAAGTAGTGCATGATCGGGTCATTCGGAGCGACTTCAATGAAAGTGGTAATGGGCATGCCATCACCTCTTGCATTCGGCAACTGGTGAACGGCGACAGAATAAATACGGCCGGTTGACCCAAAAACCAGAAGCTGGTCTGTGCTTCGGCATTCAAATGTGCCGTATAACGCATCGCCGGCCTTGAAGTTCAATTGGGAAAGATTATGCCCGTGCCCGGAACGGCTGCGTACCCAACCTTTTTCTGAAATGATGACCGTGACGGGTTCATCAATGATTTTCTGTTCGACAAAAGCCCGTTTGGCTTCTTCAATGAGGGTCCGTCGGGCATCGCCGAATTTTTTCTGGTCGGTTTCGATTTCACGGATGACTCTCCTTCTCATGGAGGCCGGATTATTCAGGAGATCATGCAGCGTGTCTTTTTCTTCCCGTAGTGCTGTCAGCTCCTGCTCGATCCTGAGTTTTTCCATCCGGGCCAACTGGCGCAGGCGAATCTCCAGAATATCGTCGGCCTGACGTTCCGACAGCTTGAAAGCCTTGATCAGCGCTGGCTTTGGCTCGTCTGAATCACGAATGATGCGAATAACCTTGTCAATGTTCAGAAGGACCATTTCACGGCCTTCCAGGATGTGGATGCGATCATCCACCCGTCCCAGGCGCCACTCTGTGCGGCGGCGAACCGTATCAAAGCGGAATGTTGTCCATTCCTGCAGGATATCGCGCAGTCCTTTTTGTCTGGGGCTGCCATCCAGGCCGATCATGACCAGATTAAGCGAGGTATTACTTTCAAGTGAGGTATGCGACAGGAGCAACTGCATGAATTCTTCCGGGTCCTGACGTTTCGAGCGCGGTTCAAACACGAGGCGAACCGGCGCATCCCGGCTGGATTCATCACGAATACTGTCAAGTACACCCAGCATGGTCTGCCGCAATGCATTCTGCTCTGCTGACAGGGATTTTTTGCCCGGGCGTACTTTGGGATTGGTCATTTCCTCAATTTCTTCCATGATCTTTTGTGATGAGGTGCCATGCGGCAGTTCATTGACCACAATCTGCCATTGTCCTCTTGCCATTTCCTCCACTTCCCAGCGGGCACGCACCTTGAGGCTGCCACGGCCGTTTTCGTACATTTCTGCGATCTGTCCGGACGCGGTAATAATCTGTCCACCGCCGGGAAAGTCGGGCCCCGGCACAATTTCCATCAGCTCGGCATGGCTGATTTTGGGGTTTCGTATCAGTGCGATGACGGCCCTGGCTATTTCCGCGAGATTATGTGGCGGGATTTCCGTTGCCATGCCAACTGCAATACCGGATGAACCGTTTAACAGTGTCAGCGGCAGCCTGGAAGGAAGCATTCTTGGTTCTTCAGAAGAGCCGTCATAGTTTGGGACAAAATCAACGGTTCCCAGGTCAATTTCTTCCAGCAGCAATTCCGCAATCGGCGTCAGGCGCGCTTCGGTATATCGCATGGCCGCAGCGCCATCGCCGTCACGGGAGCCAAAATTACCCTGTCCGTCAATCAGTGGATAGCGCATGGAGAAATCCTGTGCCATGCGAACCAGCGCATCATAAACAGACTGGTCACCATGGGGATGCAGCTTGCCAAGCACATCACCGACAACTGCAGCTGACTTTCTCGGCTTGGAACTGGTGGTAAGCCCAAGTTCATTCATGGCATATAAAATGCGACGCTGGACAGGCTTTTGCCCATCACAGACATCAGGCAGGGCGCGTCCCTTGACGACTGAAATGGCATAATCCAGATAGGCGCGCTCGGCAAAATTGGCGAGTGTCAATGCGTCGTCATCGTTTGCCGGTTCTGGCTGTAATTGATCAAAAAGGCTGGGTTGAGGTGTCATATCCATAGTTATCCGGTCAATCAGATATCGGCCTGGGCTTCATGGCCGTGTTCTTCCATCCACGCCCGGCGGGCAGCGGCTTCTCCTTTGCCCATCAACATCTGGAAACGGGCTTCCGAATGTTGCTGCCCCATATCGCCCAATGTGACAGGAAGCAGACGCCGGGTATCCGGATTGAGCGTGGTTTCCCATAATTGTTCCGCGTTCATTTCTCCCAAGCCCTTGAAGCGGGAAATGGCCAGGGCGCTGTCCTTGACTTCATCTTTTCGCAGCTTGTCGCGAATGGCAAAAAGTTCGGTTTCATCAAGCGCATAGAGTTTCTGTACCGGTCGCTTTCCGCGGGCGGGGACATCAACACGATAAAGCGGTGGACGGGCAACACAGATATTGCCGTTTTCGATCAGCTTGGGAAAATGACGGAAAAACAGCGTCAGAAGCAGTACCTGGATGTGTGAACCATCCACGTCGGCATCAGAAAGAATACAGATTTTTCCATAACGCAAACCGGAAAGATCCGGATTATCGTTTACATCGTGCGGGTCGACACCAATGGCAACGGAAATATCATGAATTTCCTGATTGGCAAACAGGCGGTTTCTTTCCGTTTCCCAGGAATTAAGGACTTTGCCGCGCAAAGGCAGGATCGCCTGGAATTCCTTGTTCCTTCCCATTTTTGCCGAGCCGCCTGCCGAATCGCCTTCGACCAGAAACAGTTCATTTCTGGTGATATCCGTTGATTCGCAATCCGTCAGCTTGCCGGGTAAAACAGCAACGCCTGACGATTTTTTCTTTTCAACTTTTTGCGCAGAACGCAGACGTGACTGGGCCTGGCGGATAACCAGATCGGCCAGTTTGCGTCCCTGGTCCACATTCTGATTGAGCCACAGTTCCAGCGGCGGGCGAACAAAATGGGAGACCAGCCTGACCGCATCGCGGGAATTAAGCCGTTCCTTGATCTGCCCCTGAAACTGCGGGTCCAGTACCCGTGCAGACAAGAGAAAGGATACCCGTGCAAAAACATCCTCAGGCAGCAGCCGAATACCTTTGGGCAGAAGCGAATGCATTTCCGCAAAGCTTTTAACCGCATTGAAAAGGCCGTCGCGCAGTCCGCTTTCATGCGTGCCGCCGGCTGATGTGGGAATCAGGTTCACATAGGATTCACGTACCAGCGGCCCTTCTGCTGTCCAGGCCACGATCCAGGCAGCGCCTTCGCCAACTGCAAAGCCTTCCTGGGCGTTGGCTGCATAGTGCTCACCTTCAAATAGCGGGATAACCGTATCTTCGTCCATTTCCAGTCCAAGCTGTTCGGAAAGATAGCTGCGAAAGCCGTTTTCATACCGCCAGGTTTCGGTTTCCCCCGTTTTTTCATTCAAAAGCGAGACAGTGGCGCCCGGCAAAAGAATTGCCTTGGAACGAAGCAGGTGTCTGAGTTCAGTCAATGGAATAGCCGGACTGTCAAAATACTTCGCGTCAGGCCAGACGGTGACTTTCGTTCCCGATTTTTTTTCACCCCGCGCCAGTGGCCGTGATTTCAGCTTTTCCGTGACTTCACCTTCCGTAAAGGTGATTTCATGCATTTTCTTGTCGCGACAGACATTGACTTCGACCCTGGTGGAAAGGGCATTTGTTACGGATACACCGACGCCATGCAGACCGCCGGAAAATGTATAGGCGTTTTCCATGCCTTTCTGGAATTTACCGCCGGAATGCAGACGGGTAAAAATCACTTCAATCGTGGGAATCTTTTCTTCAGGATGACGGCCAACCGGTATGCCTCTGCCATCATCTTCCACACTGACACTGCCATCCGTGTGCAGGGTGACCTGGATGTTTTTGCAATAGCCCGCAATCGCTTCATCTGAGGCATTGTCAATGACTTCGGTGATAATGTGCAGTGGGCTTTCCGTCCGGGTGTACATGCCGGGCCGCTGGCGGACAGGCTCCAGTCCTTTCAGAACCTGGATGGATGATTCGTTGTATAAGGCTTTTTCTGACATCTGGTGAAGTGTATCGTTTCCGGTAAAAATGAAAGATTTAAAAATAACCGATTTTACAACGACTGGGTTATGCCGGTTGGAAATAGAAGAACAGGCAGCGTTTATCCTGCTTCAAATAACGTGCGCAACCCATTGCGAATCTGTATGTAATTGTATATAATTGAAAATTAATGTGGTTTTTCAGAACAAGTTTGAAACACGGATATGGGCGCACGCCCATTTTTTTTTCATTGGAGCAATGAAAAAGCGTGTTGGAGTATACACAAGTGCTTGGCCGGGGGCGGATTTGTTACAGGATTTAATAGAAAAAACCGTAAATGGCTGCGGCTATGATCTGGTTGATGTCGAACGCGCATCAGACGGGTTGTTGCGCGTGTATATCGACTTTTTGCCGGAAGATGCCGCCAAGGGCAATATCACGGTAAAAGACTGTGAAACCGTCAGTCATCAGCTGTCGCATGTGTTGACAGTTGAGGATGTGGATTATGAGCGTCTGGAAGTTTCTTCTCCCGGCCTGGACAGGCCACTGAAGCGATTTTCAGATTATGTCCGCTTTGCGGGGATGGAAGCCAATGTCAAATTGCGCGTGCCTGTTGACGGTATGTCAAACCGTCGGGTTTTTCAGGGCATATTGCAGGTGCCCGAAGGGGATGAGCTGGCATTGGAGTTTGATACAAAGGAAGGCGCAGCACTGCTGCACTTTTCTCTTTCTGACATAGATAAGGCACGGTTAGTGCCACAGGTGAATTTTAGGGGCCGAAAAAAATGAGTTTCGAAATTCTGCAACTGGTTGATGCGCTTGCGCGTGAAAAAAATGTCGACAAGGAAGTGGTCCTTGGCGCGCTGGAACACGCTCTGGCGTCGGCAACCAAAAAGCGTTATCCAGGTGACGTGGATATCAGGGTGGCAATTGACCGGAAGAACGGTGAGTTTGAAACCTTCCGCAGATGGCATGTGGTTCCTGATGAGGCGGGATTACAGCTGCCGGATCAGGAAATCCTGTACTTTGAAGCAAAAGAGCAGATTCCGGACATTGAAGTCGATGATTATCTTGAAGAACATATCGAATCCATTGAGTTTGGTCGCCGTTTTGCACAGGACACCAAACAGATCGTTCTACAGCGTATCCGCGATGCCGAGCGGGAACAGATACTGACAGATTTCCTGGCTCGAGGCGATACGCTGGTTACCGGTGCCATCAAGAGAATGGAGCGCGGTGATGCGATTATTGAATCCGGAAAGGTTGAGGCACGTCTGCCACGGGATCAGATGATTCCCAAAGAAAATCTGCGTGTGGGTGATCGTGTTCGTGCCTACATTTTGCGGGTTGACAGAAGTGCGCGTGGCCAGCAGGTGATCCTGTCCCGTACGGCGCCGGAATTCATTATCAAGCTTTTTGAACTGGAAGTGCCCGAAATGGAGCAGGGGCTGCTTGAAATCAAGTCAGCTGCCCGCGATCCGGGTGTCCGTGCCAAAATCGCTGTTTTTACCAGTGACAAACGGATTGATCCTATCGGAACCTGTGTGGGTATTCGTGGTTCACGGGTGCAGGCCGTCACAGGCGAACTGGGCGGTGAACGCGTGGATATTGTGCTCTGGTCTGAAGATCCGGCACAGTTTGTGATTGGCGCACTGGCACCGGCCAATGTTTCTTCTATTGTGGTTGATGAAGAGCAGCATGCCATGGATGTGATTGTTGATGAGGAAAATCTGGCTATTGCGATTGGCCGGAGCGGGCAGAATGTCCGCCTGGCTTCCGAGCTGACAAACTGGAAGATCAATATCATGACGGCCGAAGAGTCGGCGGATAAGTCAGCGGTGGAAACGGCGGGTATCCGTACGCTTTTCATGGAAAAGCTGAATGTGGACCAGGAAGTGGCAGATATTCTGATCGAGGAAGGCTTTTCCGCTCTGGAGGAAATCGCCTATGTACCGCTCAATGAAATGCTGGAAATTGACGCTTTTGATGAGGAAACTGTCAACGAGCTGCGTACCCGCGCGCGGGATGCACTGGTAACCGAAGCGATTGCCTCTGAAGAGGGCATGTCCAATATGGAGCCCGAACTGATCAACCTGGAAGGGATGGACAGAGGAACTGCAGGCAAGCTGGGATTGGCCGGTATCAAGACTCTGGCGGATTTTGGTGGACTTGCCTACGATGAATTTGGCGCGATCCTTGCTTTGCACACAGAGCGAGCACGCGAGCTGATTGACAATGGTTTTGAAGATGTAACCGATGATGAGATGGCGCTCATTGATGCCAAGTATGATGATCATGCGAAGGTATTGCAGTCACGTGTGTGGGAAATAATCGAGGCGGAGTAATCGCTGGCTGGAATTTGCACGGACTGAATCGTGGTAGACAGGAAAGAGGAAGGAATGGCGACTAATAACGTAGCTCAATTTGCTGCAGAACTGAATATGCCGGCCGATGCGCTGCTGGGACAGTTACGCAATGCGGGAGTTGAGAAAAAATCAGTGGATGATTCCCTGACCAACGCAGACAAGGACAAGCTGCTGAGCTATCTGCGCGGATCACATGGCAATCCGGCCGAGGAAAAGAAAAAAATCTCGCTGACCCGCAAGGAGACAAGTGAGATCAAACAGGCTGACGCATCAGGAAAATCGCGTACGATTCAGGTTGAGGTCCGTAAAAAGCGTACATTCAAGCGGGAGGAGCCTGCTGCTGAAAAAGCGACCCCTAAAGCGCCTCCTGCTCCGGTTATTGATGAAGCAGAGCAGAAAAAACGCGCAGAGGAGTCCCGTCGCCAGGCTGAACTGATCGCACGCCAGGAAGCAGAGCTGCGTGAAAAACAGGCGAAACTGGCAGAGCTGGAAGCGGAAAAAGCCGCACGCCAGCAAGCCGAAGAAGAAGCGCGTTTAGCCGCTGCATCGTCAGAAAAGGATGTCGTAGAAGAAGCGGAAAACAAGACAGAGGAAGCGGCGCAAGCAGCGGAAAAAATAGCGGCTGAGCAAGCAGAAAAAGCCGAAGAAGCGGAAAGAACCCGGCAGGCTGTTGAAGATGAAGTGGCACAGATCAAGGCCATGATGACGCCGCCCAAGAAGGTTGCCAAGCAGCCGGAGGCTGAAGCGCCTGCGAAGAAAGATACTGCAACGCTGCGCCGTCCGGCGGACAAAAAAGGTACTGCGCCAAAAGAAGAGAAAAAAGGCACCGTCGAGAAGAAGTCCATCAAGTCTGCCAATGTGGCTTCCACCTGGCAGGAAGATGCAGCCAAAAAACGCAATGCGGGCATAAAAAACCGGGGTGGCGCTGCAACAGGTGGGCGTGATGGTTGGAGAAGCGGTGGCGGCAGAAACCGCAAAGGACAGCAGGCAGCTGATAGAGAAAGCAATTTCCAGCAGCCGACAGAAGCCGTTATCAAAAATATTCATGTTCCGGAAACCATTACCGTTGCCGAACTTGCCCATCAGATGGCAGTAAAGGCATCTGAAGTCATCAAGCAGCTTATGTCACTTGGACAGATGGTGACGATCAACCAGGTATTGGACCAGGAAACGGCCATGATCCTGGTTGAGGAAATGGGACACAAGGCATTTGCCGCCAAAATTCAGGATCATGAGGCAGACCTTGCCGCCATGGGAGAGGATGCGGATGCCGAGCTGTTGCCCAGGGCGCCGGTTGTCACGGTTATGGGTCACGTTGACCATGGCAAGACGTCATTGCTTGACTACATTCGCCGGACAAAAATTGCATCAGGCGAAGCCGGTGGTATTACCCAGCATATTGGCGCTTATCATGTGAAAACCCCTAACGGGATGATTACCTTCCTTGATACACCAGGCCATGAGGCGTTTACCGCCATGCGTGCCCGCGGCGCCAAGGCGACTGATATTGTCATTCTGGTTGTCGCTGCTGATGACGGTGTGATGCCGCAGACGAAAGAAGCAATTGCCCATGCGAAAGCGGCCGGCGTTCCTCTGGTTGTCGCCATTAACAAGATCGATAAATCGGGCGCCAATGTTGACCGTGTTACCCAGGAACTGATTGCAGAAGATGTCGTTCCGGAGCAGTATGGCGGTGATGCGCCGTTTGTGCCGGTTTCAGCAAAAAGCGGTCAGGGTATCGACAACCTGCTGGAAAATGTCCTGTTGCAGGCAGAGATACTGGAACTGACAGCACCGATAGATGTACCGGCAAAAGGGCTGGTTATCGAAGCGCGCCTGGACAAGGGACGCGGACCGGTAGCAACCATTCTCGTGCAATCCGGTACCCTTCACAAGACAGATGTGGTGCTTGTCGGGCAGGAATTCGGGCGTGTACGTGCCATGCTGGATGAAAATGCCAAGCCTGTTGATGATGCAGGCCCGAGTATTCCGGTTGAAATCCAGGGATTGACGGGTGTTCCCGCTGCTGGTGAAGAAGTGCTGGTAATGACAGACGAGCGCAAGGCACGTGAGATTGCACTTTTCAGGCAGGGTAAATTCCGCGACGTCAAACTGGCCAGACAGCAGGCCGCCAAACTGGAAAATATGTTTGACCAGATTGCAGAAGGTGAAGTGAAGACCCTTCCGCTGATTATCAAGACGGATGTGCAGGGTTCCCAGGAAGCGCTGACCAGCTCCATGCTCAAGCTTTCCAATGATGAGGTCCGCCTGCAGGTGGTCCACGCCGGTGTGGGTGGTATTACAGAATCAGATGTGAACCTTGCCGTCGCTTCCGGGGCCGTTATTATCGGCTTTAATACCCGCGCTGATGCGCAAACGCGTTCGCTTGCGGAAACGCATGGCATCGATATCCGTTATTACAATATCATTTATGACGCGATTGATGATGTCAAGGCGGCGATGTCCGGTATGCTGACACCGGAAAAACGCGAGCAGACGCTGGGTCTTGTGGATATCCGCCAGGTTATCCATGTCAGCCGGATCGGCTCTATTGCCGGTTGCTTTGTGCTGGAAGGACTTGTCCGGCGCGGTGCCCTGGTGCATCTGCTGCGAGACAACGTCGTTATCTGGTCAGGCGAGATTGATTCACTCAAGCGCTTCAAGGATGATGTGCGTGAAGTCAAGTCCGGCTTTGAGTGTGGTCTGACCCTGAGAGGGTATAACGATATCAAGGAAGGTGATCAGCTCGAGGTCTACGAAGTCCAGGAAATCGCAAGGACACTGTAATCTTGTCGTCTGATCGGGCAAACTGTTTTCGTGAAAGGGCAATGAGCAATGGCAAAACGTGGCAGATCAATTCCCGACCGCAGTCTGCGGGTGGCGGACCAGATCCAGAAGGATTTGTCTGAAATTCTTGCTTTAGAACTGAAAGACCCGCGTGTAGGCCTTGTGACGATTACCGAAGTGCAGGTGACGCCGGATTATGCCTATGCGAAGGTGTTTTTTACCACGCTCGATGACAGCGAAGACGCCATCAAGGAAACCCTTACCGGCCTGGAAAAAGCCAATGGTTTCATCCGGAATCAACTGAGCAAACGCCTGCATATCCATACCTTGCCGCAATTGCGTTTTGAATATGACCATTCCGTTGTGCACGGCATGGCGCTTTCCGATCTCATTGATCAGGCCAATTCGCAACGCGCCAGAGATGATGACGGGGAAGCATAACCCCGGGTTTTCCTGTTATGTCTGCTGCACCATCTCCCAAAAAACGCGTATCCGTACATGGCGTTATCCTGCTGGACAAGCCGGTTGGCCTGTCCAGTAATGATGCACTGGTGCGAGCCAAGCGCAAACTGAATGCGAAAAAAGCCGGGCATACCGGCACACTGGATCCCTTTGCTACCGGGCTGTTGCCGCTTTGTTTTGGTGAAGCGACCAAATTTGCACAGGATCTGCTTAATGCGGATAAAACCTACGAAACAACCGTTTTTCTCGGAGCGAGAACGTCCACCGGTGATACGGAAGGAGAAATCGTTTCCAGGGGGGATGCAGACCGTATCACGCGTGAAGATATCGAGGCCATCCTGCCCCGTTTTACCGGTGAAATCGATCAGGTCCCTCCCATGTATTCTGCATTGAAACGTGATGGCAAGCCTTTGTATGAATACGCCCGTGCCGGAATCGAACTGGAGCGTGAAGCCCGGCGGGTAGCGATCCATGAAATGGCGCTCCTTGATTTTTCACCGCCTTTTCTGACACTGCGGGTTTCATGCAGCAAGGGAACCTATATTCGTGTTTTGGGGGAGGATATTGGCGAAGCGCTTGGGTGTGGGGCGCATCTGCAAACACTCAGGCGTGTCAAAGTCGGCTCACTGGAAATAGACCATGCCAGTGCATTGGCTGATATTGAAAAGGTGGATGACTTACAGGCTGCCGCTTTTCTAAAGCCGGTCGATTACCTGTTATCAACTTTTCCGGCTATCCATTTATCCGAAGAGCAGGCCCGGCGTTTTATGCACGGACAACGGCTATCAATGGAAAAAGAAAAACCGCCCGTTTTTAATTCTGCCGAACGGGTGCGGGTATATGATGCAGCCAGAAAAAGACTTCTGGGCACGGCAATCATAAAGCCGGGTAATGTACTGGCGCCCGAACGGCTTATCGCCGTCTGAGTCGCCTGCGCTTTACCGGCAGGAAAAAGCTGCGTGATACAATCGCCGCTTCTTATATTCATCGCATACAGTACAGAAATTTATGTCTACAGCCAATCGCGCCATTCGGAATATCGCCATCATTGCACACGTTGATCATGGCAAAACCACACTTGTCGACCAGTTGCTTCATCAGTCCGGTACCTTCCGGGAAAACCAGACAGTGAGTGAGCGTGTCATGGACTCAAATGATCTGGAACGGGAGCGCGGGATAACCATCCTGGCGAAAAACTGTGCGGTCGAATACAACGGCACCAACATCAATATTGTCGATACGCCAGGGCATGCCGATTTTGGCGGTGAGGTTGAGCGCGTACTTTCCATGGTTGACAGCGTACTGCTCCTGGTTGATGCGGTTGAAGGGCCGATGCCTCAAACCCGTTTCGTCACCCGAAAAGCACTGGCACTGGGGCTCAAGCCGATAGTTGTTGTCAACAAGATTGATCGGTCAGGCGCCCGCCCTGAATGGGTAATCAACGCCACCTTCGAGTTGTTTGACAAGCTGGGTGCAACAGAAGAGCAGCTGGATTTTCCTGTCATTTATGCGTCAGCCTTAAATGGTTATGCCTCAACGGTTCCCGAAGCGCGTTCAGGCACCATGCGTCCCCTGTTTGATGCGATTTTAGAATATGTTCCCGTGCGGGATGCCGATGATCAAGGGCCGCTCCAGATGCAGATATCCTCTCTCGATTTTTCGTCTTATGTCGGAAAAATCGGGGTGGGCCGGATTAATCGTGGGCGAATACACCCCTTGCAGGATGTCGTTGTCATGAATGGCCCTGATGACACATCCCCGGTCAGGGCGCGCATCAATCAGGTGCTTCATTTCAGCGGGCTGGAAAGGATTCTGGTGGAGGAAGCCGTGGCAGGTGATATTGTCCTGATTAACGGGATAGATGAGATTGACATCGGTTCGACGGTTTGTGCCGTGGACAAACCGGAAGCGCTTCCGATGCTGACGGTTGATGAGCCCACCATGACGATGAATTTCATGGTGAATACCTCTCCTTTCGCCGGAAAAGAGGGCAAATTTGTCACGAGCCGCCAATTGCGGGAGCGCCTGGAAAAAGAGCTGAAATCCAACGTTGCCTTGCGGGTTGCATTAACTGACGATGAAACCGTTTTTGAGGTTTCCGGCAGGGGAGAGTTGCACCTGACCATCCTGATTGAAAACATGCGGCGTGAGGGCTATGAATTTGCTGTTTCACGTCCGACGGTCGTCTATAAAACCATAGACGGCAAAAGACATGAACCGTATGAATTGCTGACGGTCGACATGGAAGAGCTGGGTCAGGGTGCCGTGATGGAAGAACTGGGAAAACGCCGGGGCGAATTGCTTGACATGCAGCTTGATGGCAAGGGGCGGGTCAGGCTGGAGTACCGTATTCCTGCCAGGGGCCTGATCGGTTTTCAGGGTGAATACATGACACTCACCCGCGGAATGGGGTTGATGAGCCATATTTTTGACGATTATTATCCTGTTGATGAAGACAGGCCCGGTTTTGCCGGGCGGCGAAACGGCGTACTGGTTTCGCAGGATGATGGTCATGCTGTGGCTTATGCCTTGTGGAAGCTTCAGGAGCGGGGACGGATGTTTGTCAATCATAACGACCCGGTTTACGAAGGGATGATTATCGGTATCCATTCGCGCGACAACGACCTGGTGGTGAATCCTATCAAGGGAAAACAGCTGACCAATGTCCGGGCTTCAGGGACTGATGAAGCGGTGC
This sequence comes from Oxalobacter vibrioformis, assembly GCF_027118995.1. NCBI lineage: Bacteria > Pseudomonadati > Pseudomonadota > Betaproteobacteria > Burkholderiales > Oxalobacteraceae > Oxalobacter > Oxalobacter vibrioformis. Next base: position 631,802 of record NZ_CP098242.1, on the reverse strand, counting down.
GCCTGACGCCTCCCATACAGTTGTCACTGGAATATGCCGTGGAATTTATCAATGATGACGAACTGGTCGAGATTACGCCGAAGAGCATCCGTTTTCGCAAGCGCTTCCTGAAAGAGTATGAGCGAAAACGGGCTGCCCGCCAGGCAAATGACTGATTGATTTCCGATCTTATGACCAGACGTCCGGCCTTTTTTCTGATGGTTCTGGTTCCGCTTTTGTGGAGCATGGCGGGTATTTTTACCCGCCAGCTTGCTTTGCTGAAAAATGTTGAAATCGTTTTCTGGCGCAGCCTGTTTGCGGCGATTTTTGTTGCCGCTTACCTGGTGGTTGCCAGAAAAGAACCATTTTTTTCCGGCCTGAAAAAGCTGGGTTTGTCCGGTTTTTTATCAGCGTTGATGTGGGCCGTGATTTTTACCTGTTTCATGCTGGCACTGACATTAACGACCGTCGCCAATACCCTGCTTGTTGGTAGCATTACGCCGCTTCTGACGGCATTTTTTTCCTGGCTTTTTCTGGGAAAGAAAACACCTGTCAGAACATGGATTGCCATCGTCTTTACCATTGCCGGTGTGGTATGGATTTTTGCCGGGAATATCGGCAATATGAAAGACACCCATCTGGCCGGCCTGCTGTTTGCACTGGCAGTGCCTTTTGCCTATGCCACCAATTACATCATTTTCAGCCGGGCCGGGAAAACCATCGATATGATGCCTGCCATTTTTCTGGGTGGCGTTTTATCATCAGCAGCGATGATTCCACTGGCACTTCCGCTGGAAGCATCTGTTTCAGATATCGGTATTCTTGCCGTTTTAGGCGTTTTTCAATTGGGGCTTCCCTGCCTTTTACTGGTTTATGTCTCCCGTTTTTTATTCCCGGCAGAAATGGCCCTGATAGCCATGCTGGAGATTGTGTTAGGTCCGTTATGGGTATGGATTGGCATAAAAGAGGTGCCGTCAGTAGAAACACTGGTGGGTGGGAGTGTTGTTTTATTGTGTCTTTTGTCTCATGAAGTTGCGTCAATGCTACACATGAGAAATAAAAGAGGGAACCTTTAATTACTGATAAAAAACAGTGACTTGTTATTGTCTGTCACACGAAAAGAATAAATTTCTCGTTTTTTCTCTCCATTTTGCGGCAAATATGCATAAAATGAGCATTGCAGGTCGGTTCCGTAATATATATATTGGTAGTCTGATTTGTTTTCTACAGAGCAAATTTTTCTTGACAGCTTTATTGTGTACGCGTTTAATGTGCGCTTCAGGAAATTTTTTGTGGGTTCAACATAATTTTTAAGGGGAAATTGCGTGAATAAATCTGAGCTCGTCGAGCATATTGCAAAGTCAGCTGATATTTCCAAGGCCGCTGCCGCCCGGTCTCTGGATGCGATGATTGATGCTGTTAAAACTACACTGAAGAAAAACCAGAGCGTAACGCTGGTTGGTTTTGGCACGTTTAGCGTTGGCCAGCGCGCTGCCCGTTCAGGCCGTAATCCACGTACTGGCGAAGTCATCAAAATCAAATCTGCTAAAGTTCCTAAATTTAAAGCTGGTAAAGCTTTAAAAGATGCGGTAAACTAATTCTTTTGCTGGCGTCGTGACAAACGCCACAAGTTTGACTGGCTAAGGATAAAAGGGTGCTTAGCTCAGTTGGTAGAGCGGCGCCCTTACAAGGCGTAGGTCGGGAGTTCGACCCTCTCAGCACCCACCAACAGTCAAACTGGAAGTTTTCGGGAGTGGTAGTTCAGTTGGTTAGAATACCGGCCTGTCACGCCGGGGGTCGCGGGTTCGAGCCCCGTCCACTCCGCCAAACTGAAAAGGCGAACGCAAGTTCGCCTTTTTTTATCCTGTTTTCTGTTTTAATTCTGCTGCACGGATAGATCATCATGTTAGAGCTGATACGCCGTAACAAACTGATGACCCAGATTATTCTGCTGGTCTTTATCGTACCTTCCTTTATTTTTTTCGGAGTCCAGGGATATGACCTGATTGGTGATGGCAATGCGCCTGCCAAGGTAGACGGAAAAACCATCTCTGAACAGGAGTGGGAAAATGCCCAGCGCGAACAGGCGGATATGCTGCGTCAGCGGGCTGGCCAGCAATTTGATCCCAAATGGATCGAGTCGCCCAATTTCAAATGGATGGTGCTCGACAGGCTGATAGACAATCGGGTAATTTCAACAGAAATCGCCTCGGAAAAACTGGCGATACCCGATGTGATTGTCCTGCAGAAAATCATGGAAATTCCCGGCCTTACGACCGAAGATGGCAAGCTTGACAAGGAAAGGTATGAGGCAGGCCTGAAAGCCCAGGGCATGACAGACCAGATGCATTTTGCCATGATGCGCCAGGATCTCCTCCAGCAGCAGATTGCCGCACCATTGCAGTACGGTTTTTATGTGCCGCAACTGGCAACCGAACATATCTGGGATATTTTCGAGCAGGAGCGTGAGGTTCAGGTCAAGGTTTTCAAGGCTTCGGATTATCGCGCACAGGTTAAGGTGACGCCGGAAGAACTGGAGACTTATTACACAAACAATGGACCACAGTTTGCCATTCCCGAGCATGTAAGTATTGAACTGGTTGTGCTGGATATGCAGTCAATTGAAGACACCATCAAAATCAGTGAAGCGGACATCAAGTCCTATTATGAGCAAAATTCCAGACGTTTTGCTGTGCCTGAGGAGCGCAGGGTCAGCCATATCCTGATCGAAGTGCCGAAAAGCGCTTCAGAGTCGGATCATAAGGCTGCCCGTGACAAGGCGGAATCGCTTTTGGCTCAGTTGAAAGAAAATCCTGCCGGTTTTGCAGAGCTGGCCAAGGCCAATTCCAAGGATCCGGGCTCAGCTGCCGGAGGCGGCGATCTGGGGTTTTTCTCACGCGGCAAAATGGTGCGCCCTTTTGAAGAAGCGGCGTTTGTGCTGAGGAAAGGGGAGCTCAGTGAAGTGGTACAGACGGATTTTGGCTATCACATCATTATGCTGACGGACATCAAGCCAGCCGTTGAGAAACCGCTCTCGGCCGTTCGCCCACAGGTCGTGGAAGAAATCCAGAAGCAACTGGCAGCCAAAAAGTATGCCGAAGCGGCAGAAATTTTCTCCAATACGGTCTACGAGCAGCCGGACAGTCTGAAGCCGGTTGCTGACAAGCTGAAGCTGAAAATCCTGAAAGTGGATAACCTGACCCGCGAGCCCAATCCGGCCTATGCCAAGCATCCGGTTTTAAGCAATCCGAAATTCCTGCAGGCGGTTTTCTCGGATGAGGTGACCAAAAACAAACACAATACCGAAGCGATCGAAATCGGGCCGCAGTTTATGGTTGCTGCTCGCGCATCGCAGTATTACCCTGCGGCGGTCAAGCCGTTCAATGAAGTGAAAGGCGGTATTGAAAAAGTGATGCTGGCGCAAAAAACCGTACAGTTGGCGAAAGAAGCCGGTGAGGCCGAGCTGGCAAAACTGAAAGAGGGAAGTGTGCCCAGGGGCTTCTCTCCATCGGTTACCGTATCACGCCAGATGATCAATATGACCGGCAGGCTGGATCTGATGCCGATCATGAAAGCCGATATCAGCAAACTGCCGGCATATGTTCCTGGTGTGGATTATCCGGAAGGTTACGTCCTTTACCGTATCAACAAGGTGACGACACCGGTCAGACACAATCCCCAGATTCGTGAGGCCATGCGTACACAACTGATGCGCAGTACCGCGCAGCAGGAAATGTTTGCGTACATGAGTTACCTGCGTACCAAGGCCAAGGTGGAGCGTTTGAGAAAGCCCGAAGAGCAGAAAACCGAAACACCGAAGCAGCCATGATGCTTAGCGACAACCCGTTTCTGAATGAACTCGGCTTTGAATTGACCAGCATGGCTGGCGGCACGGCGGAAATCATTATCAAATTGCAGTCACAGCATATGAACAGCTGGCAGGTCATGCATGGCGGCATCATCATGACGCTTTTGGATGCCAGCATGTCACGGGCGGCCCGTTCGCTGGTGGAAGGGGTTACCAGCGCGGCAACGGTTGAAATGAAGACCAGTTTTTTTCAGCCCGGCGGCAAGGTTGACAGCCAGATCAGGGGCGTGGGCCGGGTATTGCACCGCTCAACGACCATGTACTACTGCGAGGGGGAAATCTGGAATGGCGAGTCGCTTGTCGCCAAGTCCATGGGAACATTCAAGGTGTTCAAGCGTGCCGATATCGCGCGCAGACTGAAGGTCTGAATCAGCCAGGCTGAGCCTAAACCGGCATCGGCTGGTTATTGTTCAGGTTCATGAAGCCTTTGATCATCCGGTACGCTTTCCATATCCAGGCAATCGCCCAGGTCAGATAAGCGAGCGGGATACCAATCACGGTCAGGAACAGGACCCATCCCAGTATGACCAGACCAAAATACAGCCAGAAAGAACGGATCTGCCAGGTATGATGGCTGTAGATAAAGGTGCCTTCTGTATTGGGGCGGGTGACATAACTGACAATCAGCGGTATCCACGAGAATAGCCCGAGCGCAATCACCAGATCAATGCTGTGAAAGACATAAAGCCACCAGGCGGTATTTTTCAATGACTGGAGCCTGGGTTCAAGAACAAGCGAACTGGTCATGTTTTCCTCTTTGACAGGGAGTGGGGTGATGCTTCACTATTCTGCCGTCCTTTTTCCTGAATGGTTTGATTATTGACGGGTATATTGTGAAAAAGCTGCTGGGGACGTTTTCTGACCGCCGGGCCGATGACACGGATACCCCTGACCCGTTTAATGGCTTCCACCATATAGATTGCGCCAAAATAAGGCCACCATCTTTCCCCGGTTTTTTCCATGAAGGCAAAACGGGTCTGCCATTTCCGGGTTTTGCACGGCGGTATGTAGCAGCCAAAATGGCCACGGCTGGTTTCCAGATCGAGCAGCTTTAACCAGTCCTTTATTCGGGACAGGCTGATAAATTCGGCATATTCCGGCAGGAAGTGGGCGCCGGTGACTTTTCCCATGGCCTGCCTGATTCCCCAGAGACTGGCGGGATTAAAGCCGCTGATGATGAGTTTTCCTTCCGGAATCAGGACGCGTTCCACCTCACGCAGGATCTGGTGCGGTGATTCTGCAAATTCAAGAACATGCGGGAGAACAACAAGGTCGATACTTTGCGAGGCAAAAGGGAGCTCTTCAAAGCGGTGCAGGACAGAAACAGAAAGCGGGTGGGGCAGTTGGGAGGGAGAGTCAGCCTGATTGCGGCATCGGCTGATTTCGGATGAACAAGCGCAGGAAAGCCATCGGTTTTTTATACGGCTTTCCTGTAAGGTGCTGATGGACGGGAAGCCGATCTGTACGGCATGAAAGCCGAAAATATCAGCAGTCAGGCTGCGATAGTGCGCTTCTTCCCACTCGCGTATGTACATGCCGGCGGTTGATCCCAACCAGTCGTGCATGGTGATGACCAGATTGTTGGATGCAGTTGTTAGCATGACAAATCGGTTTTCTCCACTTTCTGAAACAACACTTTTCCAGAGTGCACTGCTCAGGGATACTCACGGTCTCCATGAAAAAACACGGAAAGCTATCGGCTTCGGGATACTTTCTCCCGGGATTGCTGGCGTGTGGTGACTTCAGAAAGTTCCGTTACCTCCTTGGCCAGAAATTTCCAGATATCGTCCACGCTGACGATACCGGCCAGCCCGCCGTGTTTGTCCACCACGGGTATGCGGCGTACCCCTTTATAACGCATGCGCTCAATCGTCTCGAAGATGTCTTCTGTTGCCAGGGCGGTCATCAGTTCGGCTTTCATGATATCCATGACCTTGATGCTTTTGGGGTCAAGGCTTTCGGCGAGCACAATCACCACAATATCGCGATCCGTGACGATTCCCTGGGGAACACGCATGCCATTGATCTCTTCTACCACAATCAGTGTGCCGACATGATATTGGCGCATCATTTTTGCGGCTTCTAAAATAGTGGTTTCTGCTGAGCAGGTAACCGTATTTGTTGTGCAGATATGGCCAATTTGCATGGTTTTCTCCTATCGTAAAACAAGCTATACGATAACAGGCTTTTGCCTGCTATCGTAAAAAAGAAAGTCCGGATAAAACGGATAGTGTATAACGCATTATTTCAGTTTTTTGCCCGTTCCATCAAGAACAGTTGTCTCAATCGGTATACCTTCCAGTACGCTTCGTGAAACGGTACTGATTCCCTCAAAGCGGGAAAGAATATCTTCCAGTTCGCCGATTTCAGCGGCTGCCTTGCCGGTCTGGATTTCAATGTCGATTTTGACCACACGGAAATGCCGGTTTTCGTTGCGTCCAATGTGGCAGGTTGCCTTGGTTGTCAGGCCGCCTGCATCCTGCTTGGCGCGGTTCACCGCAAACAAAAAACTGGCAGTAACACAGTTTGCCACCGCTGCAATCAGCATATGCGGCGGCGTCGGTCCCTGGTTCGTTCCCAATGGTTCAGGCTCATCAGAGAGAAACGGGCCGAAATCCGGAAACTTGTCTTCAAATTCGATTTCAAAACGATAATCGTTTTTATGGGTGAGTGTGACGGAAAAACTTTCTCCGGCCATGGCAAACCTCCTTGCTGGTTACAGGTGCCGATTTTATTACACCATGAAATAAAACCGGACACCATAATGAAAGACAACAGGGTGAAAAATAAATCGTTTTCACCGGTAAATATTTTTCCATTCCCGCATGGCAGCAAACGCATCCACTGGTTTTTTGTCCTTGATGAGACCCAAAGTCAGCAGGCGTTCCAGTACATCGGGTTCCCTGTTACGCAAAAACGGATTGGTCTTTTTTTCCAGTCCGATGGTTGATGGCAGTGTTGGCTGATTTTTGTCGCGTCTGGCGGAGTCTTCCTGTACCCGCCTGATGATATCCGGATTGTCCGGCTCGATTTCAAGGGCAAATTTCAGGTTGGACAGCGTGTATTCGTGGGCAGCAAACACCAGTGTGTCATCAGGCAGTGCGGCAAATTTGTCCAGTGAGGCGGTCATGATTTCCGGTGTGCCTTCAAACATTCTGCCACAGCCGGCGCCAAACAGCATGTCACCACAAAAGAGCCATCTTCTCATACGGGCATAATAGGCTATATGCCCATGGGTATGTCCCGGGACATCCAGTACCGTAAATGAAAGGCCCAATGCCTCAATCGTCAGCGGATCACCTTCTTCTACCGGGTGACTGACCCCGATAATCTCATCATTTTTCGGGCCGTAAACCGGTACATCATATTCGGAAAGCAGCCTGGGGATACCGCCAATGTGGTCATCGTGCCGATGTGTCAGTAAAATGGCATTCAGTGACAGATTTCGCTTTTGCAGCGCTGTCATCACAACAGCAGCATCACCTGGATCAATAACGACGGCAAGCGTGCCATTGTCGATCAACCAGATGTAATTATCATTAAAAGCCGGCAGTGCCGTCACGTTAAGCGTTTGTTCTGACAGATCAGCCATGTTTGCTCCCGTGGGTGAAAAACTGCATTATAACCGTGCAGGGCAATCGGTGTTGAATGTGGCACAGTTGGAGAATTGATAAAAATGAACGAAGTGGAAATTTATACAGATGGTGCCTGTCGCGGCAACCCCGGCCCAGGTGGCTGGGGCGTCATTCTGATTGCAGGAAAGCATCGAAAAGAACTGTATGGCGGAGAACCGGAGACGACCAATAACCGCATGGAACTGATGGCTGTTATTGAAGCGTTGCGAGCACTGAAACGCCCCTGTCGTATTATTTTGTATACTGACAGCCAGTATGTGAAAAAAGGTATTACGGAATGGATTCACGACTGGAAGCGGCGAGGATGGAAAACAGCGGCAAAAAAACCGGTCAAAAATGCCGATCTCTGGGAAATACTGGATGATGCGCAGTCAACGCATGACATTGAGTGGCGCTGGGTAAAGGGGCATGCAGGCCATCCGGAAAATGAGCGGGCCGATGAGCTGGCGAATCTCGGCGTGGAGGCGGTTCTGGATACGTAAATTCGCTTTAGCGGACGATTTTTTCCAGTTCTTCCTGCCTCTGCAGCCATTCTTCTTCCAGGTCGCCAAGTGCTTTGGCATAGTAAGCCTGGTCAACCAGAAGCTGTTTCAGCTTTTCCTTGTTTTGGGCAGCATAGATTTCCGGACTGCTCATCTGATCGTCAATGGCCGCCTTGAGCGGCTGGAGCTTTTCCATCTCCCGTTCAATCCGTTTGAGCCGTTCTTCGATGGGTTTTTTCAGCGCGGAAAGCCGCTGGCGTTCCTCTGCTTCCTGGCGCCGCTGATCCCGGCGGCTTATCTCGCTTTCTGACGAAGAAGCCACCGTTTGTGCCGGCAGATCAGGTTCCTTTCCCTGCCGTGTCTGGTAAAGCCAGTTTCTGTAGTCATCCAGATCACCATCAAAAGGTTGCAGCGACCCGTTTGACACGATCAGAAAACTGTCAGTTGTCGCGCGCAGGAGATGGCGGTCATGAGATACCAGCACCAGTGTTCCTTCAAACTGCGCCAGGGCATCGGTTAAGGCTTCACGAGTCTGAAGATCCAGATGGTTGGTCGGTTCATCCAGTAAAAGCAGGTTGGGGCGCTGCCAGACAATGATGGCCAGGGCAAGGCGTGCCTTTTCACCGCCTGATAAAGGTGCTATCGGAGTGGTCGCCATCGTGCCGGGAAAGAGAAATCCGCCGAGAAAATTACGCAGGTCCTGTTCTCTTGCTTCCGGTGCGATCCGGGCCAGATGCCAAAGGGGAGATTCATCGTTGCGCAGCATGTCAACCTGGTGTTGCGCAAAGTAGCCGATATTCAGTCCTTTTCCTGTGGTGAAGCGCCCTGTCAGGGGAAGCAATTCACCGGCAATGGTTTTGATGAAAGTCGATTTGCCGGCGCCGTTGACGCCAAGCAGGCCAATCCGCTCACCGGTTTGTAGTGAGAAATTGATGTCAGTTAGAATCGTTGTTGCTGCGCCTTTTTCATCTGATGCAGGATATCCGGCGTTGATGTCTTCCATGACGAGCAGTGGATTGGGTGAACTTTCCGGTTCACGGAATTCAAAGGAGAATTCCGCCGCAGCCCGCAAAGGTGCCAGCGCTTCCATTTTTTCCAGTGCTTTCAGTCGGCTTTGTGCCTGGCGCGCCTTGGTGGCCTTGGCGCGGAAGCGCCGGACGAAGGATTCCAGATGCGCGCGTTTTTTTGTCTGTTTTTCAATCGCGCTTTGCATGAGAACAAGCTGTTCTGCGCGCTGGCGCTCAAAGGCGGAATAATTGCCGTTGTACCGCCGCAGCTTCTTGTCGTCTATATGTAAAATGACGTTGACGATACCATCCAGAAAATCCCGATCATGGGAGATGATGACTAACGTGCCGCTATAGCGTTTCAGCCAGTCTTCCAGCCAGATGATGGCATCAAGATCCAGATGGTTGGTTGGTTCATCCAGCAGCATCAGGTCAGATGGTGCAATCAGTGCCTGTGCCAGATTCAGGCGCATACGCCAGCCCCCCGAAAAGGTGGAAACAGGCTGGCCCAGTTCCTCCTGCGTAAAGCCCAGCCCAAGCAGCAATTGCTCTGCGCGGGAGTGGACGGTGTAGGCATTCGCTTCTTCCAGGCTGGTATGCAGTTCGGCTATTCTCAGGCCATTGCCGGTGCTGTTTTGTGCGGTTTCGAGCCGGGCCAGTTCTGATTGAAGTTCCCGCAAGTGGGTATCGCCATCAATGACATATTCCAGTGCCGGCTTTTCAAGGGCCGGAATTTCCTGCCTGACGTATGAGATGCGCCAGCTTGCCGGAAAATCCACTTCTCCCTGATCCGGATGCAACTCGCCATTCAGGAGGGAAAAAAGGCTTGTTTTCCCGGCACCATTCGGCCCGATCAGGCCGATTTTTTCACCTGGATTGAGGATGGCGTCGGCCTGCTCCAGCAGGGATTTTGTCCCTCGCATCAGGTTGACGTGCTGAAAGCGGATCATGATCGTCGGCGTTAACGCAATTGGGAGGCTTCAACAAGAAAAACGCGATCATCACCACCGCTGGTAGAAATCCAGGTCAGCGCCAGATCAGGGAAGGCGGCTTCGGCATGTGCGGCTTCATTGCCGATTTCCACAATCAACAGGCCTTTTTCATTCAGATGCTGTCCGGCTTCACGTACGATTTTCCTGACGAGATCCATACCATCATCGCCGCCTGCCAGTGCCATTTGCGGCTCATGCTGATATTCAGGCGGCAGCTTTTTCATGGACGCGCTGTTGACATAAGGCGGGTTGGTGACAATCAGATCGTATTTTTTTTGCCCAATCGCCTGGTACAGGTCAGAGTGGATCAGGTTGATCCTGTCGGCCATTTCATATTCGGCCACATTGATCCGTGCAACATCGAGTGCCTCAGTTGAAAGATCAACGGCATCAATCACCGCATGCGGGAAAGCATCTGCCATCATGATGGCAAGGCAGCCTGATCCGGTACACAGTTCAAGAATGTCATGCGGTGTTTGAGGATCGTCAACCCATGGCGCAAACTGTTCCATGATCAGTTCTGCGATAAATGAGCGCGGGATAATGACGCGCTGATCCACGTAAAAGCGATAGCCCTGCAACCAGGCTTCTGTTGTCAGATAGGCAGCCGGCATGCGCTCGGAAACACGCCGGTCAATCAGCCTGCGGATGCGGCTGATTTCTTCCGGTGTCAGTCTTGCATCCAGAAAAGGTTCCAGTGTGTCAAGCGGCAGGGACAGGCTCTTTAAGATGAGGTAAACCGCTTCATCAAAAGCGTTGCTGTTGCCATGACCGAAAAAAAGCCGGGCCTCGTTGAATCGTGTCACGGCCAGGCGCAGCATGTCACGAATGGTATGAAAAGCGGGAGATGCAGTACTCATTTTAAAAGCAGGTTTTCCAGTGTGCGTCGATAAATATTTTTCAGTGGTTCGATGTCGGCGATGGGCACATGTTCGTCAATCTGGTGAATCGTTGTCATCAGTGGGCCGAACTCTGCCACCTGGGGGCAGATTTGCGCGATAAAGCGCCCGTCCGAGGTGCCCCCTGTGGTAGACAGTTGAGGTATGACACCCGTTTCATCGGTAATGGCCTTAGACAGCGCTTCACATAAAGTGCCTTCCGGCGTAAGGAATGGCAGGCCGGACAGGCTCCAGTCCAATTCATATTCCAGTGCATGCCTGTCTAAAATGGACTGAACGCGTTGTTGCAGACTGTCTACCGTGTTCTCGGTAGAAAAACGGAAGTTAAAATCAATCACTACCTCGCAGGGAATCACATTATACGCTCCCGTTCCCGCATGGATATTCGAGATTTGCCAGGAGGTGGGATCGTAATACGCATTGCCGCTATCCCATTTTTCCATGGCCAGTTCGGCCAGCGCAGGCAGTGCCAAATGAATCGGGTTTTTTGCGATAGCAGGATAGGCAATATGTCCCTGAATACCCTTGACAGTCAGTCTGCCAGATAATGATCCGCGACGGCCATTTTTGATAATGTCACCCTGTTTCTGCAGGGAGCTTGGTTCGCCAACGATACAGAAATCCGGTTTTTCCCCGCGTTTTTTCAACAGGTCGCAGACAAGGATTGTACCGTCTGTTGCCGGCCCTTCCTCATCGCTGGTGATCAGAAAAGCAATGGAACCTGTGTAATCGGGGTGTTTCTCAATGAATTCTTTTGCGCCAACAACCATGGCTGCAACCGGTACTTTCATATCCGCCGCACCGCGTCCGTACAGTTTGCCGTTGCGTTCTGTCGGAGAAAAAGGATCAGAAGCCCACTTATCCAGCGGGCCGGATGGCACCACATCCGTGTGTCCGGCCATGATAACGAGCGGGGCGGTGTTCCCGTGTTTTGCCCACAGATTGGTCACGCCATTGGACATGATGGTTTCACAGGTAAAACCCAGCGGTTCAAGCACTTCAACCAGCAGTTTCTGGCAGTCATGATCATCCGGTGTGACAGAAGGCTGCGCAATCAGTTTTTTGGCAAGTTCCAGCGTGGTGCTCATGGTTTTCTATGCCTCCCGCAAGAGATCATTAATCGCGGTTTTGGCGCGTGTTTTCGCATCGACCCGTTTCACAATGACAGCGCAGTACAGGCTGTATTTGCCATCTTCAGACGGCAGGTTGCCCGGGACGACGACAGACCCCGATGGCACCCGTCCATAGAGGATACGGTCATTTTCGCGATCATAAATGCGGGTGGACTGGCCGATATAGACACCCATTGAAATCACGCTGTTTTCTTCGACAATCACGCCTTCGACAATCTCGGAGCGCGCACCGACAAAACAGTTGTCCTCAATAATGGTCGGATTGGCCTGCATGGGCTCCAGCACACCGCCTATACCGACACCGCCTGACAGATGCACATGCTTGCCGATCTGCGCGCATGAGCCGACAGTAGCCCAGGTGTCGATCATGGTGCCCTCGTCCACGTAAGCGCCGATATTGACGAAGGACGGCATCATCACCACATTTCTGCCAATAAAGCTGCCTCGGCGCGCGACAGCCGGAGGCACCACCCGGAAACCTCCGCGGGCAAAATCCGCATTCGTATAGGTGGCAAACTTGCTGGAAACCTTGTCATAAAAATGCATGGCATGCGCACCGGATACACCGACAGGCATGGAGACGTTTTCCTCCATCCGGAAAGAAAGCAGGACAGCCTGCTTGGTCCATTGATTCACGATCCATTCGCCATTGTGTTTTTCGGCAACACGCAGACTGCCCTGATCCAGGCGGGTAATGACTTCATTAATGGCTTCGCGGATTTCGGTGGAAGATGACAGAGCGGCCAGGTTGATACGGTTTTTCCAGGCATCTTCAATGGTTTTTTGCAGGTCTTGTGTCATGGGGTTTACTGGTTATTACAAAAAAAGTCATTATAAACGTCTGACGAAGTCTGTGATGCGGTTCATCGCTTCCAGGCATTCATCCTGTTCGGCTACCAGTGCTATCCGGATACGGTTGCTGCCCGGATTGATGCCATGTGCTTCCCGGGCAAGGTAACTTCCCGGCAAAACAGTCACATGGCAATCCGCATACAGTTTTCTGGCAAATGCGGTATCGGTCAGTCCCGTTTTTTCGAAGACCTCAGCCCAAAGATAAAAGCTGGCGTCCGGCAGGGCAACATCAAGCACTTCCTGAAGCAAGGGTGTGGCCTTGTCGAATTTTTCCTGGTACTTTGCACGGTTTTCCCTGACATGATTTTCATCCTGCCAGGCAGCAATCGAGGCATTTTGCACCGTCAGGCTCATGGCGCTGCCATGATAGGTCCGGTACAGGAGAAATGATTTCAGGATGGACGCATCGCCTGCGGCAAACCCGGATCGCATACCCGGCACGTTGGAGCGTTTGGACAGGCTGGAGAGCATGACCAGCCGCCGGTAATCGGTTCTGCCGAGGCGATGTGCCGCTTTTAGCCCGCCCAAAGGCGCGTTGTCACCGAAGTAGATTTCAGAGTAGCACTCATCCGAGGCAATGATAAAGCCATAGCGGTCTGACAGCGCGAACAGTTTTTCCCACTGCGAAAGCGTCAGAACCGCGCCTGTCGGGTTTGCTGGCGAGCACAGATAAAGCAGCCGGGTTTTTTCCCAGATGGCCTCTGGCACACTGTCGTAATCACCATTGAAGTTGCGCTTCGGGTCGGCGTTGACAAAGTAAGGGGTTGCACCGGCCAGCAGCGCAGCACCTTCGTATATCTGATAAAACGGATTCGGGCAGACAACGATGCCATGCTCTGCCGGATCCAGCACCGCCTGTGCCAGCGAAAAGAGTGCCTCCCGGGAACCAAGCGTTGGAATGATCTGTGTCGCATGATCGGGCATCGGAATGTCATAACGTTGTGTTAACCAGTGGGCAATCGCCAGTCTCAGGGTTTCCTGTCCGATGGTGGCCGGGTAAGCCGCAAGTCCATCCAGATTGTCGCAGATTGCCTGCCGGATAAAAGCGGGTGTCGGGTGCCTGGGTTCACCAATACCCAGATTGATGTGCGGGCAGGAGGTATTCGGCGCCGTATCAGAAAAAAGCTGACGCAGCTTTTCAAATGGATAAGACTGCAGCCGGTTCAAGTATGGATTCATGGTGATGCCTGGAAACAGAGGGGGAAAACAGGCAGATATTATGAGGGATGAAAAAGGATTATGCATCCTTCCCGTGTTTTTCATTAGGGCAAAGACGCAATGTCATCGGGTCCTTTTCTCATGTCATCACATGCAGCCTTGTCACGCGCCTGTAATAATCAGCCGGTATCCTGAATGTATCGGAAAACGCTGTTCAAAAGACAGCCGGGTTCCGAAACATTGATCTTTTATACTCACGAAAGGAAATGATCATGAGATATTCGGGTATAAGCCGGAAGGCGGGAAAAACAGCCGTATTTATTGCACTTCCGGTCTGTATTTTTGCGACCGTGTTATTCCGGAGTCCGGCAAATGCGGTGATAACGGCAGATATGCCTGGCGGCACCAGCCGCTATTCGAACAAAAGCCGTGAGGTTCGTACACTGTCGGAATATGTGCATGGAGAAACCGGCGTTCAGAAAAACGGTTTTTTTGCCAAAGACGCATAACGGCATGTTATGTTGATACAGCCTGATATCCGGTATGCTGTCCGGATAAGGGAAAACCAGGGAAAGCATATGATCTGGCATCATCAGGAAAAAAAAGCAGAAGAAATTATTTCACATTACCGGTTAACCCCTCATCCTGAAGGCGGGTTTTACCGCGAAACCTACCGGTCATCCGAGGTGATACCGGTTCATTGCCTGCCGGAAGGCTTCATGGCCGCCCGAAATGTTTGTACGGCCATTTTGTATCTGCTTGAAAAAAATGATTTTTCGGCGCTTCACCGCATCCGGCAGGATGAGATGTGGCATTTTTATCTCGGGGGCGCTTTACATCTGGTGATGATTTCGCCCGAAGGCCGCTTTACCGAAGTGCTCCTTGGGCAGGATATAACAGCGGGTGAATATGTGCAGTATGTTGTGCCGGCCGGCTACTGGTTTGGCGCCCGGCCTGTGGAAGGTTGCGCATTTTCTTTTGTCGGATGCACGGTGGCGCCGGGTTTTGATTTTGATGATTTTGAACTGGGCAAGCGGGCAGAATTACTTGACAGCTTTCCCCGACACAAGAACCTGATTGTTGCCTATACCCGGCAGGAGGAAGGGACCTCATCAGTTTGATGCTGATGAGGCCAGCTATTCAGTCAATCACACAGTCAACAAAATAACCGCGCTTGCCATCGACTTCACGCGATATCAGGCCGTGAACATCGGTTTCAAATCCCGGGAACTTTTCGTTGAAATCCCGGGTGCATTTGAGATAGTCCACAATCGTTTTGTTGAAACGCTCTCCAGGGATGAGAAGGGGAATACCCGGCGGATAGGGTGTCAGCAAAATGGCGGTTACCCTGCTTTCCAACTCATCGATGGGCACCCGCTCGATTTTCCGGTGTGCCATTCTGGCAAAAGCGTCAGCCGGTTTCATGGCCGGCACCATATCGGAAAGATACATTTCGGTTGTCAGACGGGCGACATCATATTCCCGGTAAAAATCGTGGATGCTCTGGCAAAGGTCTTTCAGACCCAGCCGTTCGTACCGTGGTGAGCTTGCCGCAAATTCCGGCAGGACCCGCCAGATGGGCTGATTTTTATCGTAGTCATCCTTGAATTGCTGCAATGCGGTCAACAGCGTGTTCCAGCGGCCCTTGGTAATGCCAATGGTAAACATGATGAAAAAGGAATACAGGCCGCATTTTTCGATAATCACGCCATGTTCGGCCAGATAGGTTTTGACAATAGAGGCCGGGATGCCGGTTTCCTTGAAGTCGCCATCCAGTGAAAGACCGGGAGTGATGATCGTTGCCTTGATGGGATCAAGCATATTAAAGCCGGGGGCAATATCACCAAATCCGTGCCAGTTGTCTTCTGCACGAAGTAGCCAGTCTTCGCGCTCTCCAATATCATCTGCTGCAAATTTGTCCGGGCCCCAGACTTCAAACCACCAGTCCTGACCGAATTCCTGAGAAACCTTTTTCATGGCACGTCTGAAATCCAGTGCCTCGAGCAGGGATTCCTCAACCAGGGCGGTTCCGCCTGGGGGTTCCATCATGGCAGCTGCCACATCACAGGAGGCAATGATGGCATACTGTGGTGAAGTGGAGGTATGCATCAGGAAGGCTTCATTGAAGACATCCTGGTCCAGCTTGACCGTTTCTGACTCTTGAACCAGGATCTGCGAAGCCTGCGAGAGACCGGCCAGCAGTTTGTGTGTCGACTGTGTCGAAAAAATCATGGATTTTTTGGCGCGGGCCGAGT
Source organism: Oxalobacter vibrioformis (assembly GCF_027118995.1). Taxonomy (NCBI): domain Bacteria; kingdom Pseudomonadati; phylum Pseudomonadota; class Betaproteobacteria; order Burkholderiales; family Oxalobacteraceae; genus Oxalobacter; species Oxalobacter vibrioformis. The sequence goes on along the minus strand of NZ_CP098242.1, from coordinate 615,542 downwards.
CTTTCCCGATGGCATGCATATCCTTGTAAAACGCATGGAAAGTGGCATGTGGCAGCCAGGCCTCATCAAAATGAAGCGTGTCAATTTCGCCGTCCAGCATTTCCTTGATCGTTTCCACGTTATAGATGATGCCGTCATAGGTGGACTGCGTCAGCGTCAGCACGCGCGGCTTCCTGATCTGCGCATCGCGCGCAAAAGGATTGGCTTCGATCTTGCGCCGGATGTTTTCCGGCTCGAATTCTTCTTTGGGAATCGGGCCGATGATGCCGTAATGATTGCGTGTCGGCATCAGGAAAACCGGTATGGCGCCTGTCATGATAATGGCATGCAGAACGGATTTATGGCAATTGCGGTCCACCACGACAATATCACCGCTGGCGATGGTCGAGTGCCAGACGATCTTGTTGGAAGTGGAGGTGCCGTTTGTGACGAAGTAGCAATGGTCTGCATTAAAGATGCGCGCCGCATTGCGCTCACTTTGTGCAACCGGACCGGTATGGTCAAGGAGCTGTCCCAGTTCTTCCACCGCATTGCACACATCGGCACGCAACATGTTTTCGCCGAAAAACTGATGGAACATCTGTCCTATCGGTGATTTGAGAAAGGCCACACCACCTGAGTGTCCCGGGCAGTGCCAGGAATAAGAGCCATCCTGGGCATAGTGCATGAGGGCACGGAAAAAGGGCGGGGCCAGCCCGTCCAGATAGGATTTGGCTTCCCGGATAATATGGCGCGCAACAAATTCAGGCGTATCCTCAAACATATGGATAAAACCGTGCAGTTCCCTCAGCAGGTCATTGGGGATATGGCGTGAGGTGCGGGTTTCACCATACAGATAAATCGGGATGTCTGCATTCTTATAGCGGATTTCTTCAACGAAAGCACGAAGCGGCTTTAAGGCATCATTGCTTTCGGCTTCGGTTCCTTCGCCGAATTCTTCGTCATCAATCGAAAGAATGAAGGCAGATGCCCGTGACTGCTGCTGGGCGAATTGGGAAAGATCGCCATAGCTCGTGACACCCAGCACTTCCATACCCTCATCTTCCATGGCTTTGGCCAGCGCCCGGATGCCAAGTCCTGAGGTGTTTTCGGAACGGTAGTCTTCGTCAATGATGACGATTGGAAAGCGGAATTTCATCGCGGTCTCCAGGTGATAGGGGGTGCAAAAAAACAGGAGAATTTTCTGGTGATCTCTCCTTACGCTTCATGGGGTCAGGTCGGTATGAAAAAAGAACTGCGTATGCAGGGTACCCTCTGCGTAGACAGTTCAGTTTGACGCCGGCTTTTTGCCATTATCGGCAGACAGGCTGCACGGTTTTGTTTTTCCGGTTTTTCTGACGGAAAGGATTTACTAAAAAAAGCGCATTCTCGCAGAAATCTGCGGTTTTGGGGGGGTTCTGAAATTTTTTTTCGGTCTGCCGGTATTGGCCGGCAGGTTATTCAGCAGCAAGCACCCGGTTTTTACCGGATTTTTTTGCGGCATACATTGCCTTGTCTGCGCGGTGAGTGACGGTATCCCAGTCCTCATTGGGCTTGTGCAGGGCGACACCGGCGCTGAACGTAATCAGGATACGTTCGTTGTTGTGCATAAAGAAATGCTTGGTCAATTCTCTTTGCAGTCGCTGCATGGTGAATATGGCATCGTTGAGCTGCGTTTCCGGGAAAAGGATGACAAATTCCTCGCCGCCATATCGCGCAATGACATCAGTCGGCCGCAGTGTCTGCTTGACAACACGAACCAGGTGTATCAGTGCGTCGTCCCCGGCCAGGTGTCCATGGGTATCATTGAGTATCTTGAAGTTATCCAGGTCCAGCATTGCCACACACAACGGCGTTTGCTGTCTTTCCGCGCGGGCAATTTCGCGGTCAAACGCATCTTCCAGCCCACGGCGGTTGAGACTGCCGGTCAGCATGTCTTCGCGAACCAGTTCACTCATCTGTTCCAGTTGGCCTTCCAGGTCTCTGACACGCGTTTCGGCTTCTTCCACCCTTTTGCGGGTAGACTGCATCTGATTGAGGGAAACCAGCGTATCCGTCTGGATGGCGTTGGTTTCATACATAATGGTTTCCAGCAGGGAATTTAACTCAATGACATTATCGGTTTTGCTGATTTTTTCAGAAAGCCCCTTGATACGGTCATGGTAGTTGCCTGTGCTTTCTGTCATGAAGCCCAGGCGTTCTATGAAACTGATCATCATCTGTTTCATGCTTTCCTTGGCTTCATTCAGGCTATGCTTCAAGAGGCCCTGCTTGTAGATGACCTCTTTCAGATTCGTCTCGGTATCTTCCAGTGCCCGGAAACTGACCGGGCCTGATATCAGTTCCTGCATGACGTCAATCTGGCCCCTTAACCAGTTGTCATCTTCCAGCAGCTCCCCGATGTTATTGAGTAACAGCCGGAAAAGACGCAGCAGCAGTTCCTGTTGTTCCGCGCTGGTGGCACCTTTCATTTCAACCTTGAAACAAAGCTGATTTAAGCGTTTGCTGATGCCTTCAAACGCTTTTTCGTCCTGGGCGGTTTTTAATGCCTCTCCCAGGTTTTCGGCTTCATTGGCGAGTTCAGGGGCGTCATGCAAAAGGGTGGCCAAACCGAAGGAAAGCGTCCTGACCAAAAGCTCCCGCAATTCATAGGTGATATTTTTTGCCGGCTCCTGGTCAACAAGCGGTGTTCCTCTGGAAACCGGTTTCAGATATTTTTCAGCCAGATCACCCAGTGTTTTTTCGTATTTTTTAAAATCTTTTTCCTGTATGGCCATCAGGAGATGGTGCCCACAGTCGGCAATTTCATCATGCAGCCGGATCAGTCGCTGTGCAAAATCCTCCAGGACCGCAGTGGCTTCGGTGTATTTCTGATCGTTTTCCTTCTTCTTTTCTGCCGGTTTCTTTATGGCTGGCGTTTCTTTGGGCGATTCGATTCCTGCAACCTCATAAAAGGCTGTCTTATAGGCGTCGGGAGTCGGGGCAGCACGTCTTGAGCCAAGCAGACGAAAAGCCTCTCTGGCAATATCCGCAATGGATTTTTCTGATTGTGGCGGTGCTTTCTTGTTCATTTTTTTACGATTCAGGGGGCAGCCGTCCGAACTTGTCATGAACGGGGATAAAGTTTCTTTTCATCCACACATGGGCAAAATACATTATTTCATGTTTTGAAGGAATGATGAATGTTTTTGTCTCCATTTGCATACAGCCCCGCTATCACGGAGGGCATGATGAAGAAAAACGAAGGGTCATTCCGTAACCAGCTTGTGCCGTATGGCGTAATGCATCAGTTCGGCATTGTTTTTCAGGCTCATTTTTGACAGGATACGGGAGCGGTATTCGCTGACGGTTTTGACTGACAGGGAAAGCTCGGTTGCGATATCCGATACGGATTTGCCGCCGGCTATCATCATCAGCGTCTGGAATTCCCGGTCTGACAGGGATTCATGCGGCGCTTTTTGCGTGTCTTCTGTCACATGGCGGGCCAGTTCCTGGGCTAAAACAGGGCTGATGTATTTGTTTCCTGATGCAACCTGCCGTATCGCCTTGACCAGTTCATTCGGCGCACTCTGTTTGTTAAGGTATCCTACCGCACCGGCTTTGAGAGAACGGATGGCATACTGGTCTTCGCGGTGCATTGACAGCATCAGGATGGCAAGCTCGGGTTTTTCCTTGTGAATCTGTTTCAGGACTTCAATGCCGTTTTTATCGGGCATGGTGATGTCCAACAGCATGATATCGCCTTTTTCTGTTCTGGACAGCCTGATTGCTTCCAGCCCGTTTTCTCCTTCGGCTGTGACAACGATATCATCCGTATCCGCGAGAATCTGTTTTAATCCTTCCCGGACAATGGCATGATCATCAACGATCATGACGCGGATGGAGTTTTTTTCGTTCACGGTATTCCCGTCAAAAGGTCGATAGAAAAAATATACTCAGTTTTTCACCGGCAGGCTTATTTCTGAATCAAACAGCATGTCGGTAAACGGTATCACGACAGTAATGGCATTCCTTTTTTTGGGGACCGAATCGAAAGACAGTTTTCCTCCCAGCGAGTGCGCCCGCTCTATCATGCCACGAATGCCGAAGGATTGCGGTTTCATGCGATCGGCCACCGTGATGCCTTTTCCGTTATCGATAATTTTAAGCTGAACATGCGCCTTGCTGGCGGTCAGTTGGATGGATACTCGGCTGGCTTCAGCGTGCCGTGCAATATTGGTCAGGGCTTCCTGTGCAATGCGGAAAAATGCAGTGGATTGTGCCGGTTGCAACTGTATATCCGGAGCTGTTGATTCAAATTTGCAAAGGATGCCTGACTGGCGGGAGAATTCATCCGCCTGCCATTCCAATGCAGCCACAATGCCGATATCCAGAATACTCGGACGCATGTTGCTGGCAATACGGTGGGCGGCTTCAATGGTCCTGTCCACCAATTGGTCCACATATTCTGCTTTTTCAGCCAGCTCCGGCTGATTGTGGGGAAGGCGTTTTGCAAGCAGTGCCAGTGCCATTTTGATGGCCGTCAGGTTGCCGCCCAGGTCATCATGTATTTCACGTGATATTTGCGTTCGTTCCTGCTCCTTGACTTCTTCAACGTGTGCAGACAGTTCGGCAAGCCGGTTTTTGGAGAGCTTGATCTCCATTTCTTCCTGTTTGCTCTGGGTGATGTTCGTCATGATACCTTCCCATTGCACACGGCCATTATCAAGCTGGTGGGGAGCTGCCAGCAGGTTGATCCAGCGGATTTCCTTGATGGAGTCCACCCAGATCCGGCCTTCCCAGTTCCAGCTTTTCATATAAATGGCGGAATCGGTCATGGATTCAATATACGAATCGCGATCCTGCGGGAGAACCAGCGAAAGGAAAAGGTCCGGATTGGTGTGAAGCTGGTCCTGGGTGATACCCAGAAGATTTTCGCATCCGCCGCTCAGGTGGGGAAAGGACACGCTCCCATCATTTTTCCGGATGATCTGGTAAACCAGCCAGGGCGTGTTGATATCTGAGGGGATATCGCTGGTTTTGAAAGGATTGGAGACGGGGCCGGTTTCTTCATCCCCTTTTTTTGAGGCGCTTTGTGGTTGCCCAACGGCGATGATGGCGGATATCTGATTAATTTCACATTTTTGCAGACGAAAAAGAATGGGATAAGCCGTTCCGTTTTTTCTGACCAGAACCGCGCTGAAACTCACTGGCTCCTTGTCTTTTTCCTTGTTGCGTGTTTGTCTGTTTAATGATCGCAGGCGACGCTCAAGCTGTGTTTCTGCCGATGATGCCGCCAGAGCAGGAAAGGGCAGGCCCCGCAATTCCTCAAATGGTCTTTGCAGATTGGCACAGGCTGACTCACTGGCATGAATAATGCGTGATGTCTGGGCATCAATGACGTAAATTTCATCAAATGATGTCTGTAGAATAGCTGTGAGCCACTGACTGTCTCTCATCGATATATGCTTATAAAGAAAAAAGGGTAATTGGCCGAATATTTTTCAGGGCATGGCGGCAAATTGTGCGTTTTTTTCTGAAAGCGCTCTGGCATAACATGGTTCGTGCCGCCCAAGGCTTCATTTTAACGGGTTATAACCACAAATATCTGCCTTTATTTTTATTTTAAAGAAAATAAATGAGCAACTTTTAACCAATTCCTGAGAAACAGGTTAAGATGTTAAAAAGTTGGCGTTAGGCAATATTTTGGAAAAAGCCGTACAATAAGTGTAAAGCCTGTCGAAAAATATTTTTGTTATGAGACAGATTCCTGAGCTGATTAAGAGACTGACAAGAAATGACGAAAGAAGACAGCAGCAATAACCTGCGTACACCAAAAGAATTTGATTTCACGACCGGTGATTTCAGACGTATCCGTTCGCTGATATACAAGCGCGCAGGCATTACCCTGGCTGACAGCAAGGAAGAAATGGTTTACAGTCGGATCGCGCGGCGGTTGCGTGCAACGGGTTACAAGGATTTTGGCACTTATCTTGATCGGCTTGAAGGCGGCAAGATGGAAAATGAGTGGGAGTCATTTACCAATGCGCTGACAACTAACCTGACTTCGTTTTTCCGCGAGTCACAGCATTTCCCGATTCTGGCTGAACATGCGCGGAAAAAACGGGGAGATGGACTTTTCACCGTATGGTGTTCCGCAAGTTCAACCGGTGAAGAACCCTATTCCATTGCCATTATCCTGTGTGAAGCTTTCAATTCATTAAAGCCCCCGGTGCAGATTATTGCAACAGATATTGATACAAACGTACTGAAAACAGCAGCAAACGGGGTTTATACCAGCGACAAAGTTGAAAAAATGGCGCAGGATCGTCTGAAGAAGTTTTTCTTAAACGGCAAGGGCAAGCAGGCGGGAATGGTACGTGCACGCCAGGAACTGCGTGATCTGATCACTTACCGCCAGGTGAATCTGCTTGAAAATAACTGGCCGATAAGAGGACCGTTTGATGCGATTTTTTGCCGGAATGTCATGATTTATTTTGACAAGCCGACACAGGGAAAAATTCTTTCCCGATTTGCTCCACTGATGAAGCCGGACGGCCTTCTGTTTGCCGGGCATTCCGAGAATTTCACTTATGTGACCAATGATTTCAAACTGGCCGGAAAAACCGTCTATAAACTGTCATCGCCTTCCGCTGGTGCCAGCGGAAGGCCGGTAGAGAATACGGAGAAAAGCGCCGATACATGAGTACAACTGCAGAAAATCAGTTTGCGACCAATATTTATTACGATCGATCATTTGATATTGATGCCGCAAAGATTCTCCCGGGAGAATACTTCTTCACCCCGAAGGACATGGTGATTGTCACGGTACTGGGTTCCTGCGTGTCTGCCTGTATCCGGGATCGCATCAGTGGTGTGGGGGGGATGAATCACTTCATGCTTCCTGATGGCGGTAATGATGGTGATGGACTGCTTTCTGCTTCAATGCGCTATGGTACCTATGCGATGGAGGTGCTGGTCAATGACCTTCTCAAGGCCGGTGCCCGCCGGGAAAACCTCGAAGCAAAGGTATTTGGCGGGGGGCATGTGCTGAGCAGTTTCAGTACCATCAATGTGGGAGAGCGCAATGCCCAGTTTGTGCGTGACTACCTGAAAACGGAACGGATCAGGGTCGTTGCTGAAGATCTTGAAGATGTCTATCCACGAAAAGTCTACTTTTTTCCCCGAACAGGCAGGGTGCTGGTCAAGAAGCTGCGCCGCCTGAACAACAATACGATTGCCAACCGCGAACAGGATTATGCAAACCGTCTGAAGCGCGAGCCGGTTTCCGGATCTGTCGATCTGTTCTGATACGACTACACAAACAGTAAAAATTCCGGGATGTCGCTTATTTCCCGTTTTGTGTTGCTTCGGCTTGCCGGCAATCAGGAAAGCCGAAGCGCAAACTTCTGCTAGGTATTGTCAGAACGAGTTACAGTCCCAGGTCCTGATCAATAAAAATAACTTCCGATTGCATGCCATAAGGTGCCCGCTCGGTAATCATCGTCATGCGGCAGATTCTTCCTGGCACATTGCAGTCATAGCATTTGTCACCCAATACGGCACAAGGTGTTTCGGACTTGACGCGCTGGGCGTTTTTGGGCCCGGCCACATGCTTGGCTCGATGGAGGGCTTCGGCCACATTTTTCGTGATCTTGTTTTTGCCCACGATGTAGTAACAGTTTCTCGGGCCGAAGGCCGTCATGGCGACACGATTTCCGATCCGGTCAATATTCACAATTTCGCCCGTTTCAGTTACCGCATTCACGCTCGTGATATACACGTTGGCATGACTTGCAAGACGCCTGACATACATTGAAGGGGTTTTCATGTGCCATGCGATAGTGTTTTTTTTCTCCAGTGCTTCATACAGCCCCAATTCCTGTAATGTCATGCTGCTGCCGAACCCGATAGTTGTTCTCTGAACGGTCTCAGCCAGATAAGCTTTGGCTTCTTCGTTTGTTGCAAAAAACTGTGTTGAGAACCCATGACTTTCAAAGTTCTTTCTTATAGTCTCGTAGTCCATGTCCTGATCTCCTTTCCGGGGTTATTTCGTCCTTGATACCTGATCCAGATGTGATGATTGCGTTATCGTCAGGTAATGCCTTACATAAAAAATTCGGGTTCTTTGCGTTCGCTGTTCATCTCGGCAAACTTGGTGCTGAATTCCGTGTATTCAGGCATATGGAACCCCTGCGCTTTCTCCGGGCATACGGCAATACAGGCTGTACAGCCGATGCACAGATCATAATCTTTCGTTTTCGGATTATCCGGCGGGATTGCCGCAACAGGGCATACCGAAGCACAAATTCCACAAAGCGTGCAATTGTCATTTACCGTTGGCTTAAGTGTGGGGATCTCATATTCCCGGTAAGGGAAATTGCCCTTGACTTCAATTGCCGGAAGCGGTTTTTCCGGAAATGCCCGGAGTTTTTGAGAACACTGTCTCGCAAAGGTTGTCAGCGCTCGTTTATCCTGCGTGTCAGGCCGGTCTGTTCCAACGATGGGAAACATCGAGTGTTGGGTCACAACCGCTCCTGCGGCCAAAAGGACAAACCCGTTTCCTTCGAGGATGGTTTTCAGTTCGAGCAGGGCATCATCATATTCTTCATTGCCATACGTCACTACGGCGATGGCAGGGGTATTTTTCCCTTTCAGATGGGCGAGTTTTTGCGCGCAGAGATCCGGAATCCGTCCGGAGAAAACCGGCATGGCGACAATTGCAAGCGTATTGGATGGAATAACCGTCTCTTCATCCAGCGGGTCCCACATCAGATTGAATTCGTTTTTCTGTCCAAAAAAAGCCTTGCTTAACTCATCGACAACCGCCTTGGTTGTGCCTGAGGGACTGAAGTAGATTTGTTCAATGCTATCGGTTTGCATGGTTATTCTCCTTTGTCGGGATTCAGGATACGTGGCACATCAGCCGGAAACCAGGTGCCGGGCTTCTTTGCTGTGTGCTTTCTTTTCTTCTGCTCTTCTTGCCATCCAGAGTTGCCAGGCATTGAAGAGATTCTGCGAGACAAGCTGGGCGCTGACGGCAATCGAAACTATTGGTGTCAGGTAGGTATCGGCCATCCAGACGCCTAAAATGGCGTTTTTCTGTCCCAATGCCTGTCCTGCTGTGATGCGTTCGTTATAAAACCGGCCCAGCTGTTTTCCGATAAAGAATTGAAGACCGGAAGCGCTCATGGCAATCAGGCCCAGCCAGATGGCGGTTATGCCGCCTGCCGGATCATGAACGAGTGAATTGACGGTTTTTGCGACCACAATCATCAGGGCGATCGACCACATATAAAACGCCCATTCCTGCAGGTTGCTCAGCTTTTCATTCAGCACCGGTGTAAAACGGCGGAGAAACATGGCAAGGATAAAAGGCAGGATCACAAGAGGAAATACTTTCTGCAGGATGGTAAAAAAGGTAGCCAAAAATCCGATATCGCCGTCGCCCGGATGAACCAGCGGGAAAAGAAGCGGGACCGCAACCGCGACGCCCAGATTGGAGAGAATCGAAAAACTGGTGAGGCTTGCCGCGCTGCCTCCCAGCTTTCGGGTAATAACGGCAGCAGCCGTTCCTGTTGGCGCAATGATGCAGACCATGGCGGCTTCAGCCAGAAGGATATTAAACGGGCTGATCAGGAAATAAGCCAGTATGCTCCCGCCAAGCTGAAGCGCCAGCAGCCAGAAATGCATGGCAGTAAAGCGTATTTCACTCAACGGAATGCGGCAAAAAGTCAGGAGCAACATCCCGAAAATAAACCAGGGCAGCAGAAAAGAAAAATAACCCAGAACAGGAAAGCCGGCGGTACCAATAACGATCGCCATCGGCAGGGTCCAGTTCTTTGCAGAATCGATAATGCTTTTCATGATAATTCTTCAGGAAGTGATGCTGTCACTAACAGCGGCTGGTTTTCCTCACTTCCCGAAATTCCTTTTTCCTTAAATGGATGTGATGGCTGACTACAGCCCCAGGTCCTGATCGACAAAAATGATTTCTGACTGCATGCCATAAGGCGCCCGGTCCATGGCATCTGTCAGCGTTGGCATGATCTTGTTTTTGCCCACCACGTAATAGCAGGATCGCGGACCAAAAGCGGTCATGGAAATCCGGTTGCCGGTGCCGTCGATGTTGACGATCTGTCCTGTTTCCGCCAGGGCATTCACACTGGTGATATAGACACTGGCCGTGTTTGCCATGCGCCTGATGTCATGGGATTCCACCTTGACCTTGTTGTGCCATACCACCGCATTTTTTTCCTGCAGGGCTTCAAACAGTCCCAGGTCACGCAATGTCACGCTTCCGCCAAAACCGATCGTCTGACGTTCCAGCGTCTTGACCAGATAATCCCTGGCTTCTTCTGCGGTAGGGAAAAACCGGGTGGAAAATCCGTGATTTTCAAAGTTGTGTCTGATTGTCGTATAGTCCATAGCACTGTCTCCTTGTGAGTGTGGTTTTACAGTCACTCACTCATAAAGTCCTTCTTTGCGTCCCAGCTCCTGCACCAGTATCAGCAGAACATCCACTGTCGGTGTGGGTACACCGGTAAGCCGCCCCAGTTCCTGCACTGCTGTGACCAGCGCGTCAATTTCGAGTGAACGATGGCGCTCGATATCCTGCAGCATGGACATTTTGTGTCCTACGGCAGTTCCGGCAACATCCAGACGGCGTATCATCATTTCCTCAGGGATATTAACGCCGAGTGAGCCAGTCACCGCCCGGGTTTCAGTCATGGCCTTGATACACAGTTCGCGAAGGGGCCCCTGGGTAATCCGGTCAAGCGTCGTATGTGTCAGGGCACTGATCGGATTGAAACAGACATTACCCCAGAGCTTTAACCAGACATTCCAGCGAATGGCATCCCGGATGGGGGCATCAAATCCGGCCTTTTTGAAAATATCAGCCAGTCTGGTTATCCGTTCGGATTGACTGCCATCAGGCTCGCCAATAATGAAACGGTTGAATTCATGGTGTTCAATCACCCCCGGAGCAATGACTTCTGTTGCCGGATCGACAACACAGCCAATTGCTCGTTGTGGACCGATATGTTTCCACTGCATGCCGCCCGGGTCGACGGATTCCAGATGGCGGCCTTCAAACTGGCTGCCTTCCTTGTAAAAATACCACCAGGGAATGCCGTTCATCGCGGTAACCATGGCTGTATCAGGTCCGAGCAGCGGCGCAAATTTTTTGGCATTTTCATGGGACTGGTGTGCCTTGAGCGCGCAGATCACATAATCCTGGGGACCAAAATCGGCCGGGTTATCGCTGGCAGGGATGTTGACATTTTTTTCTTTGCCATCGATCAGAAGCGTCAAACCGTTTTTCTGCATGGCCTTGAGATGTTCACCCCTGGCAATGGCACAGACATCTGCGCCGGCCTCTGCCAATTGCACTGCCATGTATCCGCCAATGGCACCTGCTCCATAAATACAGATTTTCATGATTTTCTCCCTGGTCAGTTTGTAAAGTTGAAATACCCTGATTGCAGTGTATCGATTTTCGATATATATTAAAAATACTTTTTTTATTTGTTATTTATACATTTTAAATATATATGGATTTAAAACAGCTCCGTTATTTCTGTGCCATTGCCGAAGAGGGAAATATCAGCCGGGCAGCGGAACGCCTCCATATTTCCCAGCCGCCTTTAAGTCTGCAGTTAAAACTCCTTGAGGAAGAGCTGGGTGTCAAACTGGTTGAGAGAAATACCCGGCATTTGAGACTCACGCAGATCGGACACACGTTTTATCATCGGGCGACACAGATTCTGGATCTGATCGGCACGACAGCCGAAGAAATCCGCAATATGGAACATGGCATTCATGGTGTGCTCTCACTTGGCGGTCTGCCTGCCATGGGCGGCCTTTATATTCCGGACCGCATCAAGATTTTCAGTGAAAAATATCCGCATGTGCGTTTTAACTGGCGGGGAGGAAACACCTACCGGATTCTGGAGCTTCTGGATGCGCATGTGATTGAATTCGGCATTGTCAGGCTGCCAATTCCTGCGGGTGCCTATGAATCCATTCCGCTTCTGACAGAGGCGTGGGTGGCTGTTGCCCATGCACAGGATGAAAAGTGGATGGATCAGGATGTGATTACCCTGAAGGAACTGTCGGAGGCGCCGCTGATTCTGATGCATCGCCAGGATGGGGCGCGCAGCCATGATATGGTGCTTGATGCCATGCGTCAGGCAGATTTGGCACCCAATATTTTCTGTGAAAGTGACCAGGTTTCCGCATTGCTTTCACTGGTGGACCGGCAACTGGGTATTGCCATCCTGCCCGAATCGGCGCTGTCCATCCGGCCGCCGGAGGATTTTCACCGCATGGCCATAGCGGATTGCAATCTGCAATCGTCTTCTGCCATTATCTGGCGTTCAGGAAAGCGATTGTCGGCCGCAGCAAGACTGTTTCTCGAACTTTTTTAATTCCTGCCGTATTCCGGGTTAAGATGACGGACAGTTATTTTTACAGGGATTCACCATGTTCAGTTACCGGCATGCCTTTCATGCAGGAAATCATGCAGATGTTCTCAAGCATGCCGTTTTGCTTGCGATTTTACAGTATGTCTGCCAGAAAGAGGCAGGGGTTTTTTATATTGATACCCACGCCGGTGCGGGCATGTATGCGCTTAACAGGGCAGAGGCGCAGAAAAACAGGGAGTTTGAGTCAGGTATTGGCAGATTATGGAGCCAAAATGATTTGCCGCCCCAATTGCAGGCGTACATGACGCTCATCCGGGAACTCAATCCTGATGGGGTTTTACGCCGTTATCCCGGATCTCCCTGTTTCGCTGAAAAAATATTGAGGAGCCAGGACAGGCTTCGTCTTTTTGAATTGCATTCGACAGAAAACCGGATTTTGTCCGAAAATGTTGCCCGGATGGCGGCCCATGCGGCTGCCAATGGCCAGAAGAGCAGTGGGCGCGGCAAGCGGGTCATGATTGAAAAGCGGGACGGGTTTGCTGCTTTAAAAGGCCTGTTGCCCCCGCCATCAAGACGAGCCGTTGTTCTGATTGATCCCCCTTATGAAGACAGGCAGGACTATCGCCATGTGACAGCCATGCTTGCTGATGCGGTCAAACGGTTTGCCGGGGGCATTTATATGGTGTGGTATCCCATTGTCCAGAGACCGGAGGCGCGCCGTTTCCCTGAGCAGTTGAAACGTCTGCCGGTAAAGGAGTGGCTTGAGGTGACACTGACTGTCAGCAAGCCTGCCGCAAATGGTTTCGGGCTGTATGGCAGCGGTCTGTTTATTATTAACCCGCCATGGAAACTGCGGGAAGATCTTGAAGAGATGATGCCGGGCCTCTTGTCTTTGCTGAAACAGGATGCTTCGGCTCATTATGATATGTCGACAGGCCAGGGCAAGCTGCCCGTAAAGAACCGCGATGATGATTGACCCTTCGGTTGTAGCCAGCCTGTAGTCAGGCTGCCAGTAAAAGAAAAATACTGGGTTTTTTCTGGATATCCGGCATGTTTTTCCCGGCAATTCTTTTTTTCCACTGGCTGGCTGAAAGCGTTTCAATGGATTCTGTCGGCAGGGTCAGATCGGTTGCAACACACACGCGGGTATCTCCCCTGCAATTGTCACACAGCGCTTCAAGCAGTGCCTGGTTGCGGTAAGGGGTTTCAATAAAAATCTGGGTTTGTCTATCCTGGCGGGATCGGTTTTCCATTGCCCGGATCTGTTTTGCCCGGTCTGTCGGATTGGTGGGAAGGTAGCCGTTGAAGGCAAAGCTTTGTCCATTAAGCCCGCTTCCCATCAGGGCCAGCAATATGGATGAAGGACCAACAAGCGGTTTGACCGGAATGCCTGCCCGGTGAGCCATTTCAACCAGGTCAGCACCCGGATCGGCAACCGCGGGAACACCTGCTTCGGAAATCAGGCCGCCATCCTCACCAGCAAGAATGGGCTCCAAAAGCGCTGGCAGTGATTCTTTTCCGGTGCGCACGTTGAGTTCGGCAATCCGGATCTGCTGGATTGGCCGGTTGAGTTCCCGCGTTTTGGCAACTTCTTTTAAATGGGCACGTGCTGATTTGGCGTTTTCTGCAATAAAGTAGGCAAGCCCGGCGGTGATTTCCTTGACCTGTGCGGGAATAATGTGCGCCAGTGTATCACCTTCTTTTTCAGATGCGCCAAGGGAGACAGGGATCAGATAAAGTGTGCCGGGTTTCATGCAGACGGATTTTCCGGAAAAAAAGTGATGCCGCAATGGCGCAGCATGCTTGTCAGTGCAATCAGCGGGAGTCCTGTCAGCGCGGTTGGATCCGTACTTTCAATTTTTTCAAGCAGGATGATTCCCAGTGCCTCGTTTCTGGCGCTGCCGGCACAATCATAGGGTTGTTCTTTTTGCAGATAGGCTTCAAATTCGGCTTCGGGTAAATCACGAAATGTCACGGCAGTCTGCACATTAGCGGTTTGTGCGGTTTTCTCCGGTTGCGGCTGTCGTCCATCCCAGACACAGAGCGCCGTGTGAAAAATAACACATCGTCCCCGCATGGTCATGAGCTGCTGCATGGCGTTGTCATGTGTGCCGGGTTTGCCGATTTGCCGGTTATCCAGTGTTGCGACCTGGTCTGATCCGATCACGATGGAACCCGGATGCTTTTTTCCGACAGCGGCTGCTTTTTCAAGAGCCAGTCTCAGTGCCGTTTCCTGGGGTAATTCTGATGGATGAGACGCCTCATCAATGTCCGGAACAACGACATCAAACGGCAGGCACAGGCGATCAAGCAACTCACGCCTATAGATGGAACCGGATGCCAGAATCAGGCGGGGAGAAGGGGTTGCAGGCATAAAAAATAAAAAAATAACAAAAAAGAGACTAATTCTTTGACTACAAAGGGATATAATTGCTATTATCGCAGGTTTTACACCCAATCTAATATATGGATGCTGTTCTTGATGATCCGGGCGAGTTCTGCCGAAAAAACCAGCAGCGTGAAGGCAGGGTAAAGGTTGCGGATCTGGAGCGTCTTTCGGTAGTTTGTGCCAGCAAATCCGGTGAGTTGCAATGGGCAGTGACAGGAAGAATAAGCCCGTCCGGCCATTCCCAGCTTGATTTGACGGTAAAAGGCCGTATTGATCTGATATGCCAGCGTTGTCTGGAGGCTTTTTCTTTTGATCTGGATTCCAGAGCTGCCATTATTCTGGCTGGCAGCGAGGAAGCCGCGGACGAAATTGAAGATGCGCTGGACGATGATGATCCGACGGAGGTTATCGTCGGGGGTGAAAAAATCGATATTCTGGTTCTGGTGGAAGATGAAGTGCTCCTGACAATACCATTGTCACCGCGGCATGATATCTGTCCGGATACCAGCCGCCTTGTTTTTGGGGAAAAACGGGAATCGCCCTTTGCGGTTCTCAAAAACCTGAAAACGGACGGGAATAAAAAGAACTGAAGAACATCAGCGGAAAACGGGAAGCCGAATTTCCGCAATATGGATACACGAATGTGTTAGAATTTCCGAAATTTTGAATCAGGAGTAATTATGGCAGTCCAGCAAAATAAAAAATCACCATCAAAACGTGGTATGCATCGTTCACACGATGCGCTCACGGCGCCCAATCTGTCGATTGAGCCGACATCCGGTGAAAAGCATCGTCGCCACCAGGTCAGCCCGAATGGCTATTATCGTGGCAAGAAGGTCATGAAGACCAAGAGTGATGAATAAGTAATTCAGACGCTTTCATGTATGGCGCAGCTGGTTTAACCTGTGCGCCATTTTATGTTGTACCAGACTGAAAATCGTTGGAGGGCGGACCGAAAATCCGTATGAGCGTGGCTCGGAGTGAACCAGATAGTATAAAAATTTCAATTGACTGTATGGGCGGTGATCACGGGATATCTGTGACCATTCCTGCCTGTATTGCTTTTCTCAAGCAGACTCCCGATGCGGAACTGGTGCTGGTCGGCATGCAGGATCAGATCGTTGACCAACTGAAAAGGCTTCGTGCAGAGAATCATCCGCGCATTTCCATCAAAAATGCAACCGAAGTGGTGACAATGGAGGACCCGCTGGAAATTGCCTTGCGCAAAAAGCGTGATTCTTCCATGCGGGTTGCCATTGAACAGGTCAAAAGCGGGGAGGCGCAGGCGTGCGTTTCTGCGGGTAATACCGGTGCGCTGATGGCGATTTCCCGTTATCTTTTGAGAACGCTGCCGGGTGTTGACCGACCGGCGATCTGCGCCATTTTGCCTAACCAGAAAGGCGGTCCGACGTATGCGCTGGATCTTGGTGCCAATGTGGATTGCGAAGCAGAGCATCTGCACCAGTTTGCCATTATGGGATCACTTCTGTTTTCTGCAGTTGAGGATGTGCCGAATCCACGGGTTGGCCTGCTTAATGTGGGAACAGAAGAAATCAAGGGAAACGAGGTTGTAAAAGAGGCTGGTGAATTGCTGAAAACAGAGGCCCGCAAAGGCTCACTGAATTATCTGGGTAACGTCGAGGGCAATGATTTATTCGAAGGTACCTGCGATGTCGTCGTTTGCGATGGTTTTGTGGGGAATGTGACGTTGAAATCAGTGGAAGGGCTGGGCCGGTTTTTCCGCAATGTCCTGGTTTCAGAACTCAAGAGCAGTCCGTTGAATATGCTGGGTGCCCTGCTGGCCAGAAAAGCCTTGAAGTCGATTCGCGAAAGGCTTAATCCGTCACGTTTTAATGGTGCGAGTCTTTTGGGCCTGAAGGGCCTTGTCTTTAAAAGTCACGGCAGTGCGGATGCTTTTGCCTTTGAATGGGCAATCAGACGCGCGTACGATGCCGTCAACAGCAATGTAATGTTACGTATATCAACCATGATGGCTGAATTTCTGCAGAAGTCGGAAAACGGAAATGATGCGGATGGTACTGCAGCGCAATCGGAAATACAGGAACAGAAATCAGCATGACAGTTTATGCAAAAATAATCGGTACCGGCAGCTATCTGCCTCCAAGGCGTGTTACAAATGAAGAGCTTGTCACCATGCTGGCCGCAACCGGTGTGGAAACGTCGGATGACTGGATTCGCTCACGCAGCGGTATTGCTGCCAGGCACTTTGCCGACAGCAACATGCAATCAAGTGATCTTGGTACGGAAGCGGCGAAAAAAGCGCTGGAAATGGCCAAGGTTGATCCCAATGAAATTGAGTTGATCATTCTTGCCACCGCAACGCCTGATTTTCTGGGCGGATTTCCCAATACCGCTTCAGTCGTACAGTCGAAACTGGGTATCATGAATGGCTGCGCCGCCATGGATGTCCAGGCGGTATGCAGCGGTTTTGTTTATGCGCTCAGTGTTGCTGACAGCTTTATCCGCTCTGGCACCTACAAGAAGGTTCTGGTTATTGGTGCCGAGGTGTATTCCCGTATCCTGGATTTCAAGGATCGTACCACCTGCGTTCTTTTTGGCGATGGCGCCGGTGCTGTTGTGCTGTCAGCGTCTGACGAGCCGGGTATCCTGGGCGCACGCCTGCATGCAGATGGCACCTATGGCGATATCCTGTGTATTCCTGGCAAACTGAATCATGGCGCGATTGAAGGGCAGGCTTTTCTGTACATGGATGGCACGGCCGTTTATAAACTGGCGGTGACGCTGATGGACCGGGTTGGCACGGAAGTGCTGGAAATGACAGGCACACCGACTTCAGAAGTGGACTGGCTGATTCCCCATCAGGCCAACATCCGCATCATGCAAAGTTCTGCGAAAAAAATGGGCATTACCTCAGACCATGTGGTTGAAACGGTTGACCAGCATGGCAATACCTCAGCTGCCTCTATTCCGCTTGCGCTGGATACGGCCGTTCGTGACGGACGTGTCAAGCCCGGCCAGAATGTGTTGATGGTTGCGCTGGGTGGCGGCCTGACCTGGGGTGCCGTCCTGGCAAGAATGTAGCCTGTTTTCTTTTTATTAACGTTAACCCGCACGTAGATATCAGACATGCCTAAATTTGCTTTTGTTTTTCCCGGCCAGGGGTCGCAAGCTGTAGGAATGCTAAACGGTTTTGCCGGCAATCCTGTTGTATCCGAAACGCTTGCTGAAGCATCTGATGCTATTCAGATGGATATTGCCAGATTGATTGCCGAAGGTCCGAAAGAAGATCTGGATCTGACGACCAATACCCAGCCTGTCATGTTGAGTGCCTCGGTGGCATTTTATCGTGCGTGGCTGGCCGCTGGCGGCGCCAAACCGGAAGTGGTGGCCGGTCATAGCCTGGGAGAATTTTCTGCACTGGTTGCTGCCGGTGTTATTCCTTTTGCCGATGCCGTTCGTCTGGTGCGCTTTCGTGCACAGGCCATGCAGGAGGCTGTTCCTGTCGGACAGGGCGGTATGGCAGCTATTTTAGGGCTTTCTGATGAGGATGTGATTGCAGCCTGCTCGGAAGCGGCACAGGGAGAAGTCGTTGAGCCGGCCAATTTCAATGCGCCGGCTCAACTGGTGATTGCCGGCCACAAGGGAGCACTGGAGCGCGCCTGTGAGGTGGCCAAGGCCAAAGGGGCCAAACGGGCGATCATGCTGCCGGTTTCCGCGCCATTTCACTCTTCTCTGTTGTCCCCGGCATCGGAACGCCTGAAAGAATATATGGCGTCACTGACCTTTTCCACCCCGGAAATTCCACTGATTAATAATGTGGATGTGGCTGTTCTGAATGATCCTGAAGCGATCAAGGATGCGCTGGTCAGGCAGGTGGCCAATTCGGTGCGCTGGGTTGAAACGATCAGGAAAATGGCATCCATGGGAATTACCCATGTGGTGGAATGCGGTCCTGGTAAGGTGCTGGCGGGTCTTTGCCGCCGTATCGATGGATCGGTTACCGGTGAAGCCATTGTTGATCAGGCATCTCTCGAAAACGTGCTGGAGACTTTACAATGACATCACAGGATTTGCAGGGCAAGGTTGCGCTTGTTACCGGCGCATCGCGCGGTATTGGTCATGCCATTGCGCTGGAATTGGCGCGCCAGGGCGCAACCGTGATTGGTACGGCGACATCTGAGTCCGGTGCGGTAGCGATTACTGACGCATTGAACCGGATTCGTCCGGATGCGGGTAAAGGAGTCGTTTTAGATGTGAGTGATGCCGGGCGCAGTCTCGCTGTGATTGAAGAGGTGCAAAAGGAATACGCAACCATCCATATTCTGGTGAATAACGCGGGTATTACGCAGGATAACCTTGCCATGCGCATGAAGGACGAGGAGTGGGACCAGGTTATCGAAGTGAATCTGAATGCGGTTGGCAGGCTGTCCCGGGCCGTATTGCGAGGCATGATGAAACAGCGCGAGGGCCGGATTATCAATGTCACGTCAGTTGTCGGATCAATGGGTAATGCCGGCCAGATAAATTATGCGGCGTCAAAAGCGGCTGTGGAGGGCATGAGCCGTGCGCTGGCCCGTGAAATCGGTAACCGCAACATTACCGTCAATTGTGTTGCCCCCGGATTCATTGATACTGACATGACAAAACAGTTGAGCGAAGAACAGATTGCCACGTTGCTTCGCCAGGTTCCGCTGGCCCGTTTCGGGACACCGGAAGATGTGGCTTATGCCACGGCTTTTCTTGCATCACCCCAGGCATCCTATATTACAGGCGCGGTATTGCATGTAAATGGCGGCATGTTTATGAATTGATCGCCAGAATGTGATTTTTTGAGCCGTTTTTTTACTATAATTAGCTTTCGACTTTGGAAACAAAAAACCAAAAATGGAATTTTCAAGCGCAAATCTGCTAAAATGCGCGCACTTTTCTTTACCAATAATTTTATAACTGGAGCCAACAAATGTCCGATATCGAACAACGTGTGAAAAAGATCGTCGCCGAGCAACTGGGTGTTGCTGAAGACGAAATCAAGCTGGAATCATCTTTCGTAGATGATCTGGGTGCTGATTCACTCGATACAGTTGAGCTTGTCATGGCCCTCGAAGATGAATTTGAAATCGAAATCCCCGATGAGCAAGCTGAAAAGATCACCACGGTGAAACAAGCCGTCGACTATGCTACTGCCAACATGCAGTCATAATCCCCGAATCAATTCAAGGAGAACAGTTTGAGCCGTACACGACAACGCCGGGTCGTTATTACCGGCCTGGGATGCATCTCGCCTGTAGGAAATAACGTTGCCGATATGTGGAGTGCGGTAACCGCTGGAAAATCCGGCATCGGACCGATTACCCGGTTTGATGCATCTGGTTTCAGCACCACGTTTGCCGGCGAGGTCAAAGATTTTCAACTGGAAGATTATATTCCGGCAAAAGAAGCCCGTCATATGGATACCTTTATCCACTATGGCATGGCCGCCGGTATTCAGGCTATTGAAGACAGCGGCCTGGTGGTGACAGAGGAAAATGCTCGCCGTATTGGTGTCAATATCGGTTCCGGCATTGGCGGGCTGCCCATGATTGAGCATACTCATGCAGAGTATATGAATCGTGGTCCCCGCAGAATCAGTCCGTTTTTTGTGCCTGCTTCCATCATCAATATGATTTCCGGTTCCCTTTCCATCCGTTACGGCATGAAAGGCCCGAACCTGTCGATTGTGACCGCCTGTTCCACCGGGCTGCACAGTATCGGGTTTGCCGGACGAATCATTGCGTATGGTGATGCTGATGTGATGATTGCCGGCGGTGCGGAATCGACGATTTCACCGCTGGGACTTGGTGGTTTCGCCTCAGCGCGTGCGCTTTCGAGCCGCAATGATGATCCGGCAACGGCTTCCCGCCCATGGGACAAGGATCGTGATGGTTTTGTTCTCGGCGAAGGCGGCGGTGTCATGGTGCTGGAGGAATATGAGCATGCCAAGGCCCGTGGCGCGAAGATTTATGCGGAACTGGTTGGTTTCGGCATGAGTGCGGATGCCAATCACATGACAGCGCCTCTGGAAGACGGCAGTGGCGCCAGCGACTGTATGCTCAATGCATTAAATGATGCCGGTATCAATCCGGATCAGGTCGATTATGTGAATGCCCATGGCACATCCACCCCGCTTGGCGATATTGCGGAGACCGTGGCTGTGAAGCGGACGCTGGGTGACCATGCCAAAAAGGTGGTGGTCAGTTCATCCAAATCGATGTTTGGCCATTTACTGGGTGGTGCTGGCGGGCTTGAAGCGGTTATTACCGTACTGGCCCTTCATAATCAGGTCATACCGCCAACTATCAATATCTTTAATCAGGATCCGGCGTGTGATCTGGATTATTGCGCCAATACGGCAAGAGACAGCAAGATCAATTATGCGCTGAAAAATTCTTTCGGCTTTGGTGGCACAAACGGATCACTGCTGTTCGGCAAGATCTGATTACACGATTTTATTATGCTAAAACCCCGTTCATTGCGAAGTGAATGGGGTTTTTTCATATATGGCTTTCTTTGAAGCGATAAATGATGTCAATTGCCGTATCTGTCCAGGTTCAGCCATCCCGTTTTTTTTCACTTCTGACTGTCGGAATGGCTGTGCTTTTGCTACTGACCGGCCTTCTGGTCATTTCGGGGTATGCGGGGTCATTTGGTTTTTGGGGCAGGATATCTGTTCTGGTCACCAGCCTGATTTCATCGCTTTTTTTTATTTTTTTGCATTTCCACTCCAAAAAAACCTTCCGGATTGATATATCCGGAAGCGGACAAATACGGTTACGCGAAGATACCCATAATGTATCCACGCAGATCTTCCATCAAAAGCAGGCTGCACCGGATGCAGAAGCGTTTTACCTGGTAAATGGTTCAACCATTTGGCCGACATTGCTTCTACTGCGTCTGGTGTCTGATTCAGCCCGGAAAAGTTTTTTGCTTGTTTTTCCTGATTCAGTCAACGCGGAACAATTCAAGGCGCTTTACATCGCATGCCAGTGGTTGACCGTTCACCAAAATGAAACGCAGTAAATAGATTTTTTGAACTAATTGCAATTCGGAAACTCTAATCATTGGTTTCCGGCAATTGCCTGGATACAGGGTATTTCATTTTGGCAACTGAGCGAGAAATTGACAGGGTGCTTGTCGAACGTGTGCAGCAGGGTGACAAGACGAGTTTCGACATACTGGTGTCGAAATACCAGCGGAAACTGTTCAGACTGGTGTTGCGCTTTGTTCATAATCAGTCTGAAGCGGAAGATGTTGTGCAGGAAACTTTTATAAAAGCTTATCGGGCGCTTCATCAGTTTCGTGGAGATGCGGCATTTTATACCTGGATTTACCGGATCGGAATCAATACCGCAAGGAATTTTCTGGATAACCGGGGAAGACGGGTGCCGACTTCTACGGATATGACGGCAGAGCAGATGGAATCTTTCAGTGAAGGAGAGAACCTTCGCGATATTAATACGCCGGAATCGGTTTTGGCCTCAAAGCAGATAGCCGAGACTGTCAATCTGGCAATGAATGAGTTGCCGGATGATCTGAGATCAGCGCTGATGCTGCGGGAAATCGAAGGGTTGAGTTATGAGGAAATTGCCATTGCTATGGCGTGTCCGATAGGAACGGTAAGAAGCCGTATATTCCGGGCAAGAGAAGCGGTTGCCGTACGGCTGCGTCCCTTGCTGGGAACGGATGTCGACAGGCGGTGGTAAATGCAGGGAGTATGGATAAAGATGGAAAAAAGTGCAGTAAAGGAACAATTATCAGCCATGCTGGATGGTGAACTTGAGGGCGAAGCGATAGATAGGGTTTTGCATGAATTCGCTGATAGGGATTTATATGAAACCGCCGGACTTTATTTACAGATCGGAGATGTCTTACGGCAGGGAGAGGCCTTCATGGCGCCTTCTTGTGATCTGGCTGTTTTAATCCGGGAATATCTGAAATCGGAAAGCTACCTTTCTGTTGATCTGGATGAAACAGAGGATATCCGGCAAAAGAAGAGGCTGATAATAGAGATTTGACTATCAGGCAGAAAAACATACCCCGGATGTCTGGACGTTAAAAAGCAATCGTCACAGAAGATGGTATTTTTTTATCGTGATGATCGTGCTTTTTTATTCCGTTGATCCTGGGCTCATCCCTCATTCATTTGCCTGCTGCAAAGCGGCTTTTTCCCGCCTGTCGTCGTTACCGTGCCAAAATTGAATTCGCCATATGCCCGATACGGCTTCGTCCACTATTGGGCCGTCGCCTTGACAGTCAGGAAAAATCAGTCTTTCGCCCACGACAATTTAATGAGGGCTGAGCCTGGCCTGATAAACAAAGAAGACAGGGTGGTATGGATAAAACAAGCCCGGATTTTGGTATTTTCCATGATAAAATATAAGGCTATCTAAAAAAGTAATCCGTCTTAATTTTTTCATTGGAGTTTGTCTCATGGCAATCGAACGCACCCTGTCGATTATTAAGCCCGATGCAGTGGCAAAAGATGTAATCGGCCAGATTTATTCCCGTTTTGAAAATGCGGGCCTCAAAATTATTGCAGCACGCATGGTCAAGCTGTCCCGCGCTGAAGCAGAAGGATTTTATGCCGAGCATCGTGAGCGCCCGTTCTTTAAGGATCTGGTCGATTTCATGATGTCAGGTCCTGTTATGGTTCAGGTGCTGGAAGGTGACAATGCCATCGCAAAAAACCGCGAACTGATGGGGGCGACCAATCCGAAAGAAGCAGACAAAGGCACCATTCGCGCTGATTTTGCCGACTCCATTGATGCCAATGCGGTACATGGTTCAGACAGTGCGACAGCGGCAACCAAGGAGATTGCGTTTTTCTTTCCGGAAACCCAGACCTACTCCCGTTAATGATGTGACCTGCCCATAAAAGCGGGCGGGCCTTCTCTTTTCTGTATTTATGACGACAGCCCGGACAAATCTGCTTGATCTGAATCCGGTTCAACTGGTGGAATATTGTTTGCGCCTGGATGAAAAGCCTTTCAGGGCCAGGCAGTTGCAACGCTGGATTCACCAGTCAGGTGTCAGTGATTTTGACCAGATGACCGATCTGGCCAAGTCGTTGCGTCACAAGCTGTCGCATTGTGCGCAGGTGGTTGCCCCTTCTGTTATTGCTGACCATACCTCAACGGATGGCACGCGAAAATGGCTGATGGATGTCGGGCAGGGAAATGCCATTGAAACGGTTTTTATTCCTGAAGGGAACCGCGGTACCCTGTGTGTTTCAACGCAGGCGGGCTGTACGGTGAATTGTGTATTCTGCTCAACCGGGAAACAGGGGTTCAGCCGTAATCTGACGACAGGTGAAATTATCGGCCAACTGTGGATGGCCGAATTTGCCTTGCGGATGATGAATGAAGGTGAGGACCGGCCGGTTCGGCAGATTTCCAATGTTGTCCTGATGGGAATGGGTGAACCGCTCTTTAATTTTGAGGCCAGTGTCAGTGCGTTAAAGCTGATGCTCGATGACAATGCCTATGGGTTGTCCCGTCGGCGGGTAACGGTATCTACCAGTGGCGTGGTGCCGATGATTGACAGGCTGGCAACGGAATGCCCGGTTGCGCTTGCGGTTTCTTTGCATGCTTCTAACGATACGCTTCGCAACAGGCTGGTTCCGCTGAACCGCAAGCATCCGTTATCGTCGCTGATGGCCGCCTGTCGTCGTTATCTTGATTACGCGCCAAGAGACTTCATCACGTTTGAATATTGCATGCTGGATGGCGTGAATGATTCTGATGAACACGCAAGGGAACTGGTGGAACTGGTGAAAAATGGTCCTTCTCCCGTCTCGTGCAAATTCAATCTCATTCCGTTTAATCCGTTTGAGGCCTCCGGTTTGCGCCGTTCAAAGGCCGGGCGGATACAGTCTTTTTCACAGATTCTGATGGATGCAGGAATCGTGACAACGGTGCGTAAAACACGGGGCGATGATATTGACGCTGCCTGTGGCTTGCTGGCCGGCGAGGTTCAGGACAGGACAGATATCAGGAAAAGAATCATGCAAATGCAGGTCTGTTATACCGAATCCGGGGATGAATTGCATTAATCGACATGATTTTCTGGAAAAATATGACGATTACGAATAATATTGAATGATTTGGAAACAAAAAGCCGCTTTTCATGGCGTTTATGTTGCACATTGACATGCAAGCAGCGCTCACGTGGAGTTTTGAATGAACATCGATGAAATGAAAGAAGAAGAAAAAGATGCTGCTGAATCTGGTGCGAACGTATCAGAAGAAAAAAACTCAAATGAGCCCCAGGTTACCTCCCCGGCGGATGCGCAGGGGTCTTTGAATATGGATGCAGAAGAAAAAACCTCCGCTGGGGAGGAAGCTGAAAAAGCTGCCGAACCCGTCAGCGAGCCGTTAAAGCCTGGTGCTCAGCTCGCGGTATTTCGTGTGGCTGCCGGTGTCGATCAGGAACAGGTTGCAGCCAGTCTGAAGATGACGGTACGGCAGGTTCGCGAGCTTGAAGCGGATAACTATGAAGCATTGCATGGCATTGCCATTTCAAGAGGGTTTATCCGTGCCTACGCAAAGATGCTGCAGGTTGATCCGGAACCGCTGGTTGCCATGTTTAAATCAGAAGAGCCTGCGAGCAAGCAACTGGATCAGATCCCCAGGCAGAATACTTCCGAACGCTTCATGCAGAGCAGCCAGTCTTTTGGAAAAAAACGGCGCTTTGGAAAAACCGGCTGGTTTATCCTGATTGTCATTGTGCTGGCTTTGGCTTATGCCGTGCACAGCATGAAATGGTTTTCTGGCGGTTTTTCACTGAAGAAGAAATCGGAGCCGGTTGCTGAGGTAAAAAAACAGGAGGCATCAAAATCTGTTTCGACCGTGATTGATACACCCAAAGTGGTGATCTCCGAACCGGAAAAAGCCCCCGCTTCTGCAGAAAATGCTGCTGGCAAGGATGAGAAAGTTCCGGAAGCAGATGCTGCAAAGAAAGAAGGAGACAAACCCGCAGCAGAAGCAGCGTCTGCGGATGCCGGTAAACAGAATGCAGATAAAGCGGATTCAGCATCACCGCAGCAGGACAAACAGGAAAAAGCCGCAGAGCCTCAACCGGAAAAGGCCGCTGAAGCGGCTCCTGCCGTACCGCAGAATTTCCTTGTTGTCCGTTTTAACGGCCCATCAAAAGTTCAGGTGTTAAAAGCAAATGGCGCTACCCTGCGTCAATTTGACGGGAAGGCAGGTGACGTGCAGAAGCTGGAAATCAATGAGCCGGTTACGGTTGTTGCAGAAAAGGCAGCCAATGTGCAGGTGGAATTCCGCGAACAGCCGCTGGTGCTGAAAACCGCCAGAAGAAGTGCTGAAGCCAGAGTGGAGTTGAAGTAATCCATCATGAAACGTGAAGAAAAGCCGATTTCGTCAGGATCGGCCCCCCGCAGGAAGACGCATGCGGTTGCGGTACCCGGTAACACGGGACCGGTTATCATCGGTGGAGATGCACCTGTTGTGGTGCAATCCATGACAAATACTGATACCTCTGATGTCGAACAAACTGTCTGCCAGGTAATGGAACTTGTTCAGGCCGGCTCTGAGCTTGTCCGTATGACAGTCAATACACCAGCGGCCGCCCAGGCGGTTCCGTTGATACGTCAGCGGCTTGATGATGCGGGTATCCATGTCCCCCTGATCGGGGATTTTCATTTTAATGGCCACGTTCTGCTGCAGGACTTTCCGGCGTGTGCCAGGGCGCTGGCAAAATACCGTATCAATCCCGGAAATGTTGGTATTGGAGAAAGCCGGGACAGCCAGTTTGCCACCATGATTGACATTGCCTGCCGGTATGAAAAGCCGGTGCGTATCGGAGTGAACTGGGGAAGCCTGGATCAGGCGCTGTTAAAACGTATCATGGATGAAAATGCGGGCCGCTCAGCGCCATGGCCTGCGCCAAGTGTCATGTATGAGGCATTGGTGACATCTGCAGTGGAGAGTGCTGCCCAGGCAGAGGCGCTGGGTATGCCCGCCGACAGGATTGTTCTGTCATGCAAGGTTTCCGGTGTGCAGGATTTGATTGCGGTTTACCGTGAGCTGTCGGTACGGTGTGATTATGCGCTTCATCTCGGTTTGACGGAGGCCGGTGTCGGCAGCAAGGGGATCGTGGCGTCCTCGGCGGCCCTGTCGGTATTGCTTGAGGAAGGAATCGGGGATACGATCCGGATTTCCATCACGCCGGATCCGGGGAGCTCCCGTGCCCGTGAAGTCGTGGTTGCGCAGGAGTTGTTGCAGAGCATGGGGCTGCGCAATTTTGTTCCGATGGTGACGTCATGTCCGGGGTGTGGAAGAACATCATCGACGCTCTTTCAGGAGCTTGCCAGCAATACCCAGCATTATCTGCGCGAACAGATGACGGTATGGAAAAACCGGTATCCGGGCGTGGAAAGTATGAATGTGGCGGTGATGGGATGTATTGTGAATGGCCCCGGAGAATCACAGCATGCCAATATCGGCATCAGTCTGCCGGGAAATGGCGAAACTCCCATGGCGATGGTATTTGAAGATGGTAAAAGAAAAACCATGCTGCGGGGTGATAATCTCGACGAGCAGTTTCAGGCATTGATTCTGAAATATGTTCAGTCGCATTATGGCTAACATAAGACTGCAAAGCAGGAAATGAGTGGCATCCATTATGTCTGAAAACAAAAAAACAAATAAAAACAGAAAGATACCCGGCATCAAGGGGATGAACGATATTCTCCCGGAGGATGCACCGGTATGGGAACTTCTGGAAAACACGGCAGAATCCGTGCTGAAAAGCTATGGTTATCAGCGCATTCGCACACCGATTGTCGAGGAAACGGCGCTTTTTGCCCGTGGTCTGGGCGCGGTGACTGATATTGTGGAAAAGGAGATGTACTCTTTTGAGGATGCGTTAAATGGTGACAATCTGACGTTGCGTCCGGAAAGCACGGCCGGTGTGGTTCGTGCGGTTGTGGAGCACAATCTCACCTATAACGGGCCAAAACGGTTATGGTATTGTGGCCCGATGTTCCGTCATGAGCGCCCCCAGCGTGGACGCTACCGGCAGTTTCACCAGATTGGCGCAGAGGCGCTTGGATTTGGCGGCCCGGATATTGATGCCGAACTGATCCTGCTGTGCCAGCGGTTGTGGGATGATCTTGGGCTGGAAAACATTCGCCTGGAGATTAATTCCATTGGCAATGCCGAGGAAAGAAACCGTCACAGGGCGGACCTGATTGCTTATTTTGAAAAACACAGCGATATCCTGGATGAGGATGCCCAAAGGCGTCTGTATTCCAATCCGTTGCGTATTTTAGATACCAAAAACCCGGCCATGCAGGAAATGGTCAATGCGGCACCGAAACTGCTTGATTATCTGGATCAGGAATCCCTGCAGCATTTTGAAGGGTTGCAGAAGATCCTGCAGCATAACAATATCCCGTTTACCATCAATCCGCGCCTGGTTCGCGGCATGGATTATTACAACCGTACCGTGTTTGAGTGGATCAGTGAGGAGCTGGGTTCGCAGGGTACGATATGCGGTGGCGGCAGGTATGATCCGCTGTTTGAAATGTTTGGCGGCCGTCCGACACCTTCCTGTGGTTTTGCCCTGGGTGTCGAGCGGCTGATTGATCTGATGAAAACACAGGGAAGCGCCAATTTTGCGGAAAACGTGGATGTCTATATCGTTCACCAGGGTGAAGATGCCCTGCTTGAGGCATTTGCTCTGGCAGAAGCCTTGCGTGGCACGGGACTTGATGTAATACTGCATTGCTCACCTGCAGCGGCAGGCAGTAGTTTCAAGGCGCAGATGAAACGTGCTGATGACAGCGGCGCACCCTTTGCCATCCTGCTTGGAGAAGATGAGTTACAAGGGGGAAATGCCAGCGTCAAGGCACTGCGCTCCCCTGATATGGAAAACAACCAGCGCCTGGTTCCTCTGGCAAAGGTTGCAGATTATCTGGTTGACCAGATAATCGGGGAAACGGAACATGAGGAAACCTGCGCGTGTGGTTGTGGCAGCTTAGGCGCTGCGCCAACTCATGGCATTCATTAAAAAAGACAGAAATTATCATGGCATACGATCTTGAAGAACAGGAACAATTAGCGGCTATCAAGGCCTGGTGGAAGCAATACGGCAATCTGGTGCTGTGGCTTGTCATCATTGCGTTGACTGCTTATACCGCCTGGACGCTCTGGGGCAATTATCAGCGCACACAGGCTGAGCAGGCATCACAACTGTATTACGAAATGCAAAACGCCGTTCAGTCGAATGATAATGAACGGGCGCAGCGCATTGCATCCGATATGCAGGAAAAATTCGGTTCGACCCCTTATGCTTCCATGACCAATCTGATTGCTGCGCGCATTGCACATGATTTCAAGGAAAATGACATGGCAAGGGCGCGCCTGAAATGGATTGTCGACAATGGCAAGGGCGATGGATACAAGGCCATCGCACGTATCAGGCTGGCAGGGATTTTGCTGGATGAGAAAAAATATGATGAGGCACAGGGGGTATTGAGCGCGAAATTTCCTGAAGCCTTTGCCAGTATTGCAGAAGACAGAAGAGGCGATGTGTATTATGCGCAGGACAAACTGGACGAAGCCAGAAAAGCTTATCAGGCTGCGTTGACAAAAGCTTCACCTGATGACCCGGGCAGGGCGCTTATTCAGCTCAAGCTGGACGATCTGGGTGGTGATGCTGCTGCAAAATGAGAGATTCAATGAGATTGACACGTGCCATTATCGCTGTTTTGACAGTAGGCCTGACGCTGCTGTTGTCAGGCTGTTCCTTTTCATGGATTGATTCCATCAATCCGTTTTCCAGGGGAACACCAAGAAATCTGCCGGCAGACCTGGTGGAGTTTGAACAGATCCGGTCAGTTACCGAATCCTGGTCACTCAATGTGGGTTCATCAGATAATTTCATTTTCACGCCGGTTGCAACGTATGACAGCATTTATGCTGCTTCTGCCAAAGGCACGATTGTGCGTGTTGATCCGCAAACGGGCAGTGAAGTCTGGCGGATTGATGCCGGTATTCCCCTGACAGCCGGTGTGGGTACGGATGGTCATACCATTGTTGTTGCCGGAAAAAACGGCGTGTTGCTGGCGTTTGATTCTGATGGCAAGGAAAAATGGAAGGCGCAGATGTCGAGTGAAGCGCTTTCGGCCCCGGCCGTTGGTGGTGATATGGTCGTTGTACGTACGCTGGATAATCATATTTCCGGGTTTGAGGCAGATTCCGGTGAACGAAAATGGATGGTGACACGGCGTGCGCCGCCCCTGATGTTGCGATCAGCCCCTGGTATTGCCATTGTTGGTCCTACCGCGATCGTTGCCTTGCCTGGCGGCCGGATGATTTCCCTGATGCTGGCCAATGGCGGCACGAACTGGGACGTGGTTGTCGGTGATCCGCGTGGAACAACCGATCTGGAGCGAATTGCGGATACCTCAGGCATGCCTGCCGTACTGGGCAGGCTGGTTTGCGCCGCCTCTTTTCAAGGCCGGGTAGCCTGCTATGATGTGGTCAGTGGTGGTGGTGTCTGGGCAAAAGAGCTTTCCAGTGATGTGGGGGTCAGCGTTGACGATGACTTTGTTTATGCCGCAGATGAGGCAGGTGCGGTGTATGCCTTTGTCAATCTCCGGGGACAAAGCGTCTGGCGCAATGAACGCCTGGCATACCGTGCGCTGTCAACGCCGGTTTCTTTTGAGAGGACGGTAGCGGTAGGTGATCTGCAGGGATATGTGCATTTTCTTTCAAAGGAAGATGGCGGATTCATCTCGCGCACCGCAACCGATGGCTCTGCCATCAAGGCAACCCCGCTGGTGGTTGGCGAGAAGCTGATTATCCAGACGACAGGCGGGCGTCTTTTGGCATTAATGATCAACTGACATGAAACCTGTTATTGCGCTTGTGGGACGGCCTAATGTGGGCAAGTCCACACTATTTAACCGACTGACCCGGTCCCGGGCAGCACTGGTGGCCGATTTTCCGGGGCTGACCAGGGATAGGCACTATGGGGAAGGCCGGATTGGAGAGCGTCCCTTCCTGGTGATTGATACTGGCGGGTTTGAGCCGGTTGCCAAGGACGGTATCCTTCAGGAAATGGCCCGGCAGACGAAGCAGGCTGTTGCCGAGGCGGATGTCGTTGTTTTTATGGTGGATGGCCGCCAGGGCATGACACCGCATGATAAGTCCATTACCGAATACCTTCGCAGATCCGGGCGCCCGGTCATTCTTGTGGTCAACAAGGCCGAGGGAATGAAATATACCGCAGTTACCGCCGATTTTTATGAGCTGGGGCTGGGTGAGCCCCTCGTTATTTCTTCTGCCCATGGGGATGGTGTGCACACCATGGTGGAAAGCGCGCTTGATGCGGTTTCTGCTGTTGAGGTGCCGCCAGAAGATGAGGAAACCGCAGATCGTCCGATTCGCCTTGCTATTGTTGGGCGCCCCAATGTGGGCAAGTCCACGCTGATTAACGCGCTCTTGGGAGAGGAAAGGGTTATTGCCTTTGATCTTCCCGGTACAACCCGGGATGCGATTGAGATTCCTTTTGAGCGTGACGGCAAGCATTATACGCTGATTGATACAGCCGGCCTGCGTCGTCGCGGGAAAGTGTTTCAGGCCATTGAAAAATTTTCTGTCGTCAAGACATTGCAGGCCATATCCGATGCCAATGTGGTCCTGCTTTTGCTGGATGCCCAGCAGGATATTTCAGATCAGGATGCGCATATTGCCGGTTTTATCCTGGAAAGCGGCAGGGCACTCGTTGTCGGGATCAACAAGTGGGACGGTTTGCCTGTTGATACCCGGAATCTGGTGAAAAGTGAGGCCGAGCGCAAGCTGCATTTTCTGTCTTTTGCCAAATTCCATTACATCTCGGCATTAAAGCAGACCGGTATTTCATCGCTCATGCGTTCCATCAATGCCGCTTATTCCGCGGCGATGGCCAATCTTTCCACCCCAAGGTTGACCCGTGTATTAAAAGATGCAACGGAACACCAGCAGCCACCACGGGCCAAGGGTGCGATTCGCCCGAAACTGCGTTACGCGCATCAGGGCGGAAAAAATCCGCCTATTATTGTGATTCACGGGAACGGGCTGGACCATATCAGCCAGGATTACCGCCGTTATCTGGAAAGACACTTCAGGGATGCGTTTTCACTGACCGGTACCCCATTGCAGATTGAGTTCAGAACCGGCAAGAATCCGTTTGATCCGGAAAAGGGAAAATGATCTGGTTCAGATCAGATGAAAAAGTCATAAATACGGTATAGTAAAGCTGTCTTTGATTAGATTTTTTATGCTCTACTTGAAAAAGACCGGTTTATCTCCAACTTCAAATAACAACTACTATTAATGGAGTCACTATGAGTACTGGCAAAGGACAAATGCTGCAGGATCCTTTCCTCAATATCCTGCGAAAGGAACATATTCCTGTTTCGATTTATCTGATCAACGGGATCAAGTTACAGGGACAGATTGAATCTTTTGACCAATATGTCGTATTGTTGCGTAACAGCGTAACGCAGATGGTATACAAGCATGCCATTTCAACGGTCGTGCCTTCCAGACCGGTCAACCTGCATTCTGATGCACAAAACGCCTGATATCCCGAAAAAAAAAGTGGCAGGACAGGGTGAAGTGTTATCTGCCCTTCTTGTCGGAGTGGATTTCGGGCAAAGTGATTTTGCTTCCAGTATGGAAGAGCTGGCGCTTTTAGCCAAATCAGCCGGTGCGCTCCCGGTTGCCACCATTACCACAAAGCGATCGAGTCCCGACGCAGCTCTTTTTATCGGCAGCGGAAAGGCGGATGAAGTACAGGCTGCGATTGAACAGTATGCGTGTGATCTGGTTATTTTCAATCACGCCCTGTCACCTGCGCAACAGCGAAATCTTGAGCGTAAACTGGAAACCGGGGTGGTTGACAGAACCAGCCTGATTCTGGATATTTTTGCACAGCGCGCCAAAAGCCATGAGGGCAAGGTACAGGTTGAGCTGGCGCAATTGCAGCATCTTTCCACCCGCCTTGTCAGGGGATGGACCCATCTTGAGCGGCAAAAGGGCGGTATTGGCCTGCGTGGACCCGGTGAAACCCAGCTGGAAACGGATCGCCGCCTGATTGGTGAACGTGTCAGAATGCTGCGTTCCCGTCTGGACAAGCTGCAAAGGCAACGAGAAACCCAGCGCCGCTCACGCAGCCGCAATCACATTTTTTCCTTTTCGCTCGTCGGGTATACCAATGCCGGTAAATCCACGCTTTTTAATGCCCTGACAAAAGCAGGAACCTATGTGGCGGATCAGTTGTTTGCCACGCTTGACACCACGTCACGCCGTGTTTATCTGGAAGAGGCGGGAAATGTCGTTGTGTCAGATACGGTGGGTTTTGTGCGGGAATTGCCCCACCAGCTTGTGGCGGCTTTCAAGGCCACGCTTGAAGAAACGATTCATGCGGATTTGCTGCTGCATGTGGTGGATGCTGCCAGCCCGACACGGCGCGACCAGATAGAGCAGGTCAATCTGGTGCTGAAAGAAATCGGTGCAGATGATGTTCCGCAACTGCTGGTATTGAACAAGATTGACCTGGCAGACTTAAATCCGGGCATGGAGCGGGATGAATATGGTAAAATTCAACGCGTTTTGGTCAGTGCGCATACCGGAGCAGGCATGGATCTGCTCAGGCACGCGGTGGCCGAATATGCTTTGGAAGCCAAAAGACAGCACATGCAGCCGGATACGGCTGATGCAGGGAGTGCTTCCTGAGAAAATATCATCAATTTGAGATCAGTAACGAACGAATGGCTCGGTTTTCATTAAACGGTTTACGCAGATTATTGCCCATGTTCCACGACCTTTTTGGCCGTGGTTCGGGTGATTATGATCACAATGACCCGCCTGAAATAGACAGGATGTGGAACAAATTCAATGAGCGGTTGAATCGTTTGTTCAAAAGGAAGAAAAAGGGTGGAGAAGATCCGGGGGATGACAACGACTCCGGAGGTGATAACTATGATGATGAACTGAATAAACGCAGGGGATTGCGTTTCGGGCTGATCATGCTGGCTGTGGTTGCCTTCCTTTTCTGGATGGGGACGGGTTTTTTCATCGTTCAGGAGGGGGAAACCGGTGTTGTGATGACATTCGGCCGGTATAGCAAAATGACAGGGTCCGGCGTGAACTGGCGCCTTCCCAGCCCTTTCCAGAGCCATGAAGTTGTGAATGTGTCGCAGGTGAGAACCGTTGAGATCGGGTACCGTTCTTCACTGAAAAACAAGCAGCCCAAAGAAGCGCTGATGCTGACAAACGATGAAAATATTGTGGATATCCAGTTTGCCATTCAGTATCGCCTGAAAAATGCGGCAGACTGGGTGTTTAATAACCGCGATCAGGAAGACATGGTGCGCCAGGTTGCCGAGACGGCGATTCGTGAAATTGTCGGCAGAAACAAGATGGATTTTGTGCTGTATGAAGGGCGTGACCAGATTGCGCTGGATGCCCATGGCCTGATGCAGGAAATATTTGACCAGTATCAGTCAGGTGTCCAGATTACCAATGTCACCATGCAGAATGTACAGCCACCGGAAGATGTGCAGGCGGCATTCGATGATGCGGTCAAGGCAGGCCAGGATCGTGAACGTCAGAAAAACGAAGGGGAAGCCTATGCCAATGACGTTATCCCACGGGCAAGAGGAACGGCTTCGCGCCTGATACAGGAAGCGGAAGGCTACCGGGATCAGGTCATTGCGAATGCAGAAGGTAATGCATCCCGTTTTGACATGATCGTGGCTGAATATCAGAAAGCACCCGGTGTCACGAGGGACAGGATGTACATTGAAACCATGCAGGAAATCTTTTCCAATACCACCAAGCTCATGATGGATGTCAGAAGCGGCAGCAATCTGCTGTACTTGCCGTTTGACAAGCTGATATCGCAAACCGCAGCTCAACCCGAATCAGCAAATACCGAGGCACAGACGTCAAGTGGTGTGTCACAGGTGCCGCCTGTTTCTACGGATTCAGGGCGCGGGCGTGAGTCAAGAGACAGGGGAGGCAGATAATGCGTTTCATTATTTCTGCAACAGGTCTTTTTCTTGTTCTGATCACCTTTATTACGGGCATCTTTGTTGTTGACCAGAGACAATACGCCATTGTGTTTGCACTGGGTGAAGTCACGAATGTTATCGAGCAGCCCGGCTTCAATATCAAGCTCCCTGCACCTTTCCAGAATGTGATCTTCCTTGACAAGCGGATTTTGTCCAGCGAAACGCATGAGCCGGACCGGATTATCACCGCCGAGAAAATGAATATCCTGGTGGACTGGTATGTGAAGTGGCGTATTGTTGATCCCAAGCTGTATTACGTGAGTTTTGGCGCGGATGAACAGCGCACACAGGACAGGCTGGCACAGATCGTCAAGGCGTCCTTGAATGATGAAATCACAAAACGGACATTACGGCAGGTGATTGCCGGGGATCGGGACAGCCTGATGGCTGCCATCAAGAAAAAAATGTCTGATGAAGCCAAGCAGATTGGCATCCAGATTGTGGATATTCGTATCAAGCGACTGGATTATGTGGAACAGATCAATTCTTCGGTGTATGAAAGGATGAAGTCTGAGAGGACCCGTGTCGCCAATGAGTTACGTTCAACCGGTGCGGCAGAGTCGGAAAAGATACAGGCGGATGCAGACAGGCAGCGGACGGTTATTCTGGCTGAGGCCTATCGTGAGGCAGAAAAAATCCGGGGTGAGGGAGATGCCAAGGCTTCGCGGATTTATGCGCAGGCTTTCGGAAAGAATCCTGAGTTCTACAAGTTTTATCGAAGTCTTGAAGCTTACAGGGGCAGCTTTAACAGTAAGAAAGATGTTATGGTTGTTGATCCGTCCTCTGAGTTTTTCCGTTATATGAAAAATCCCAGATAAGAGAATCGATGAATGCAGGTGTTGTGATGATGCACGCCTGTCATATTGAATTGTTCCGACTATAGAAACATCATGTCCAACAACTGGCTTCTTCCCGAATTTATTGCTGATGTCCTGCCTGCTGAAGCACGCAAGATGGAGGAATTGCGCCGACTGATTCTGGATAAATTCCGTATTTATGGCTATGAGCTGGTTATGCCTCCCATGCTGGAGTATGTCGAGTCGCTTCTGACAGGTACCGGTCAGGATACGGATCTCTTTACGTTCAAGCTGGTTGACCAGCTGTCCGGCCGTACAATGGGCTTGAGAGCGGATATGACGACGCAGGTGGCAAGGATTGACGCTCACCTGATCAATCGGGCAACGGTGACAAGGTTGTGTTATGCGGGCAGCGTACTCCACACACGTCCGGCAGGATTGCAATCGACCCGCGAGCCTTTCCAGATTGGCGCCGAAATCTACGGGCATGGCGGGCTGGAAGCGGATGCCGAAATCCAGGCGCTGGCGCTGGCCTCACTGAAAGCCGCCGGAATTTCAGGTATGAGCCTGAATCTGTCCCATGCAGGGCTTCTACGCTCACTGGTAGCGGATGATCCTGTTGCCAAAGGGAATGCGCCCGCGCTTTTTGATCTGCTGGAAACCAAGGATATGCCTGGGCTGGATGAACTGACTGCCAGATTTCATCCACTGACCAGAAGGGCGCTGATGGCGCTGCCTGATTTGTATGGTGATATCAATATTTTGAAGGAAGCCAAGAAAGTATTGCCTTCCAATGCCGGTATTACCCTGGCCTTAAATGATCTGGAGTATCTTGCACGTGTTGCGGATTGCGAACGTGTCACAATTGATCTGGCTGATCTGAACGGATACCACTATCATAGCGGTATGATGTTTGCGGCTTTTGTGCCCGGTCTGCCAAATGCGCTTGCTCGTGGCGGGCGTTACGACCATGTCGGGGAAGCGTTCGGGCGTTCACGTCCGGCGACCGGTTTTTCCATGGATTTGAGGGAACTGTCCCGTTTGCTGCCGCCAGCGAAAAAGCGTCCGGCCATTCATGCGCCATGGAGTGACAATGTGTTGCTGTGCGAAAAAATCCGGCAACTGAGAAACGCAGGAGAGGTTGTCATCTGTGATTTGCCCGGCTCCCGCGCCGGGTATGACGAATTTATTTGTGACCGGGAACTGGTAGCAGATGGCGATAACTGGATACTGAAAACTGTAGATAAGGAATAACGGAATAGACATGGCCAGAAATGTAGTGGTAGTCGGCACGCAGTGGGGTGACGAAGGAAAAGGAAAGATTGTTGATTGGCTGACGGATCATGCACAGGGCGTCGTGCGTTTTCAGGGAGGCCATAATGCCGGTCATACACTCGTCATCGGCGGGCAGAAAACCGCTTTGCAACTGATTCCCTCCGGTATCATGCGTCCTGGTGTTGCCTGCTATATCGGTAATGGCTGCGTGCTGTCCATTCCGGATTTGCTGCGCGAAATCGACAAGCTTGAACAGGCTGGTATTGAAGTGGTTTCACGTCTGAAAGTGTCTGAATCCTGTCCGGTTATTCTCCCTTATCATGCCGTTTTAGATCAGGCTCGTGAGGCCGCGCGTGGCGATGCAAAAATCGGTACGACCGGAAAGGGTATTGGCCCTGCTTATGAAGACAAGGTTGCCAGAAGGGCGATCCGTGTTTCCGATCTGCTGAATGAAAAGCGCTTTACTGAAAAACTGCGCGAAAATATGGATTACCATAATTTTGTCCTGAAGGGGTACCTGCATACCGAGCAGGTGGATTTTCAGAAAACGCTGGATGATGCCCTGGCAATGGTGCCGCGAATCCGGCCGCTTGCTGCGGATGTCTCAACGGCCTTGCACGAAGCCTACAAGGCAGGGGCCAATCTGCTCTTTGAAGGTGCGCAGGGAAGCCTTCTGGATGTCGATCATGGCACTTACCCTTATGTGACATCAAGCAATTGTGTTGCCGGTAATGCGGCTGCCGGTGCAGGTGTCGGACCAGGCATGCTGCACTATATTCTGGGGATCACCAAGGCGTATACCACGCGTGTCGGTTCCGGGCCATTTCCCTCGGAATTGCCGATGGATGATGGTATTGGCAAGCATCTTTCTGAAGTCGGCATGGAGTTTGGTACGGTTACCGGGCGCCAGCGCCGCTGCGGCTGGTTTGATGCGGCGCTTTTGAAGCGCTCTATCCAGATTAATGGGGTGAGTGGTATTTGTCTGACCAAGCTTGATGTGCTGGATGGACTAAAAACCATTAATATCTGTACAGGCTACAAGCTTAATGGACGCCTTATTGATATTTTCCCCTCCAATGCCGATGATGCGGCCTTTTGTGAGCCGGTTTATGAAGAGATGCCAGGATGGAAAGAAAGCACGGTTGGCACCAGATCGATGGATGCTTTACCTGCCAATGCCCAGGCCTATGTACGCCGGATTGAGGAGTTGGCAGGCATTCCTGTTGACATGGTATCCACCGGCCCGGATCGTGAAGAAACACTGGTATTACGCCATCCGTTCCAGGGCTGACAGAGATAACTGGCACAAAAAAAGGAACCTGATTTAGGTTCCTTTTTTATTGACGCTTTTTTGAACGATCAGACTTGTGGTTTGTTTTCAGCAATCGTGTTGGAGCGCTGGATCCAGTTTCTGATTTTCATGACATCCGCAATGCGGGAATCCTTGCCTTTTGCATCAAGGAAGACCATGACGATGGGGCGTTCCTCAATAATGGCCTGCATGACGAGGCAATTGCCGGCAGCTGAAATGAAACCCGTTTTCTGTAGCTCGATATTCATGTTGGGATTGTGCACCAGCCTGTTGGTATTGGCATAGTGAACCGGCTGGATACCATCGTTGATGACATAACCGGTATCTGTTGAAAATTGCCGCAGGATCGGGTACTGGGCTGCGGCCATCACCAGCTTGGCCAGGTCTTGTGCACTGGCGATATTGTTGCTGGAAAGTCCGGTTGTATCCACATAATGGGTATGTGACATGCCAAGCACACGTGCCTTGATATTCATGGCAGCGATAAAGGCCGGATAGCCACCCGGATAATTACGCCCCAGTGCCGCTGCGGCACGGTTTTCAGAACTCATCAGCGCAAGGTGAAGCAGGTTGCCGCGTGTCGTTTTTGTTCCCACCTTGAGGCGTGAACTGATGGCTCTGCTGGCGTCGTCCTTGGTGATTTCAATCACTTCGCTCATATCCTGCATGGATTCGACCACAACCAGGCCTGTCATCAGCTTGGTAATCGAGGCCATGGGCAGGGCAACATTCGCATTTTTCTGGAAGAGAACACCCAGTGTGGACTGGTCCAGTACATAAGCGGCACTGGAACTCAGTGATAACGGGTCTGCCGTCTTATCCAGGCCAGCCTGCTGGGCAACAGAAAAAGTGGTTCTGCTTGAGGGTGGCGTGAACTCGGGAAACATGATTGGCGCCAGTTTTGCCGAACCCCGCTGATAGTTCACGAGAGTATGTCCCTGATCCTGTGCAAGAAGCTGTCGTGTTGCCGTGACCCGGCGATCCACAACAATCTGGCCTGAGGCCGAGCGTGTGGCATACACCCGGTTATTGACGGATGCCTTGCCCTTTTTCTTTGCAACGGTTGTTGTCTTTTTGGTTGTTGTTTTTTTGCTTGTTGCCGGTTTTTTGGGCGCAGCGTGGACAGACATCCCTCCCAATGCAAACAGCACGAGAAAAGAGGCCAATCCAACCTTCAATTTACGCATAATATTTTCCCTAAAGAAATTTTCCCACTTATTATACCGCAACTTTCCGCAAGGCAACATTTTGTTTGTAAGGAAATATTACATGAAAAAATCGCTTACATGATGAAATGTAACAAAAAAACCGCACTATTTATTCTTTTTATAACGGTTTTTTTACGGCAGGCTTGAGGAAGTCCTTCTTGTTTTTTGTGAAAGTGATTCTGGCTGAATGGTATTATAAGCGTTTTGCTGTTCATCACTCTATTTTCTGAATCGTGCGGCTGACTTCGATCAAATTATCCGGGTTCAAATCATTTGTTGATCCGACGACCATCCAGATACAAGGGCAACTTGTAGGGGTTGTTGGTCCCAATGGATGTGGAAAATCCAACATCATTGATGCGGTAAGATGGGTTCTGGGTGAGTCACGTGCCTCGGAATTGCGGGGTGAATCCATGCGCGATGTTATTTTCAACGGTACCACAGAGAGAAAGTCATCCGGCAGGGCGTCTGTCGAACTGGCTTTTGATAATGATGATGATCGTGTTTTCGGACAGTGGGGCCGATACGATGAACTGGCTGTCAGGCGTGTTTTGACGCGTGAGGGCGGGTCTTCCTATCATATCAACAACATGAATGTCCGGCGCCGGGATATCCAGGATATTTTCATGGGGACGGGGCTTGGACCGCGCGCCTATGCCATTATCGGCCAGGGAATGATTGCGCGTATTATTGAAGCGCGCCCTGAAGAGCTGCGTGTTTTTCTGGAAGAAGCGGCAGGTGTATCCAAATACCGGGAGCGTCGCCGGGAGACAGAAAATCGCCTCCAGGATACGCGGGAAAACCTGACCCGTGTATCGGATATCCTGCGTGAAATCAATCAGAGCCTGGAAAAACTCGAAGAGCAGGCAGTGGTTGCTGAAAAATACTATGCCCTGCAAAAAGAGCAGGATGAAAAACAGAAGCTCTTCTGGCTGCTTGAAAAAAAGAATGCCGAAGAAGAACACGCGCGCCTGACCATTGAGGCAGAAAAAGCCAAAACCGCGCTTGAAGCCATGAATGCGGATGTCGTCAGACATGATGGTCTTCTGGAAGCGCTGCGCCAGCAGCATGCAGGCGCCAGTGATGAACTCCATGCAGCGCAAGGGGCGTTGTACCAGACCAATGCCAGTATCGGCAGTCTGGAAGCGGAAATCCGCTATGTGATCGAATCACGCAACCGCCTGCAGGCGCAGATTGGTTCTTATACCCAGCAGAAAGAGCAATGGCAGAGCCAGGAACAAACGTATCTTGCCGAGTTGGAGACGGCTAATGCCCGACTTGTTGATCTGGCTGTCTCATGTGAAGCGGCCCGCCGGATTGTGGTGCAACTCGCAGGGGATTTGCCCGGCGTGGAGGAGACATGGCGCCAGGCGCAGGCAACATGCAGTCAATTGCATGACCAGGCTTTGCAGGTTCGCCAGCAGATTGCACTTTCATCGGCCAGCCATAAAAATATTACCGGTATCCTTACCGATCTTTCCGTGCGACGCGAGAGACTTGTCCAGGAAAAAAGCGGTATGGATGCGCCGGATGAGGCCGTTTTTCAGGCGTTGCAGGAAGAGCTGGCCGAAAAGGAAATCCACCTTCAACAACAGCATGAGCGGCTTGCCCTGTTGCAGGACAGCCATCCTGATCTGGAAGAAAAACGACGGGTTTCACAGGAACAGGTTGAGCGGCGTTCAGCAGAGCTGGCGCAGACGGATGCCCGTCTTTCTGCCCTGATCCAGATACAGGAGCGCTCGCAGGCGCAGGGTGAAACGGAATCCTGGCTGAAAAAATATGAGCTGGCTGATTTGCCACCTGTCTGGCGAAGACTACAGGTTGAGCAGGGTTGGGAAATGGCGCTTGAATCGGTTTTGAGCGACAGGATTTTTGCGCGTGAGATGTCGCGCCTGGAGTGGGTCGATTCATTTATGAGTGATCCCCCGGCATCAAAACTCAGCTTCTTTACCACAGCGCAAGCCGGCGATACCCTGTCTTCAACGGTCGGTACTGAAAAAGATAAAGCCGGGCTCACGCCCTTCTTTTCCCTGCTCAGATTGCAGGATCAGCGGCTCGCGCCGGTCCTGTCAGGCTGGATGCGTCATGTTTTTGTTGCTCATGACATGAAAGACGCTCTGGCACGGCGCCAGATATTGCCGGAAGGCGCGTGTTTTGTTCTACCGCAGGGACATCTGGTTGATCGCCAGAGTGTCCGTTTTTATGCGCCGGAATCGGAAAAGGAAGGGATGTTTGCCCGCCAGCAGGAGATTGAAAATCTTTCTGCACGACTTCAGGATGGCCAGAAACTGCTGCAGGATGAGCGGATACGGCTCATGCAGTGTGAGTCAGATGTGACACAGTGTAATCGCGAGATGCAAGGCATCCACCAGCGCGCAACGGAGCTGACGAGGGAATTGCATGCCATTCAGCTTCAGGTTGTTCGCCAATCGGAACTGCGCGATCGCTACCTGCAGCGTCATACGCAGATTGAATCTGTTCTTGCCGGGATAACCGGCCAGGAAAATGAGCAGCGTGAAATGCTTGCTGTGGAAGAAGTGCGGATGGAAGAACTGGATGCGTCTTTAGCCGACATGCAGTCCCGGGAAGAGGCAGCCCGTGACATTTTGCTGGAAAAAGAGAGTGATCTGGCGGCTTTCCGCGTGCGTATCCGGGAAAGCGAAAGAGCTGCCCAGGAAGCGGAGTTTTCCGAAAAATCCCTGAAAAACCGGATCGGTGAGCTCACAAAGCATATTGAAACCGCCCGGGAACAGGCAACACAGATGTCAGCCAATGTACAGCAGGGGCAACTGACATTGCAGGACTTGAATGACAAGGTTGCGCAGGATAATCTTCAGGTTTTGCTTGATCAGCGTCTGGACCAGGAAAAGGGGCTGGCTAAATTACGACAAAATCTGGAAACGGTTGCCCAGCAGTTGCGTGAGGCGCAGGAGCAGCGCATGGGGGCAGAGAAAAATCTTCAGCCTCAGCGGGATCTCATTGTCAGTATGCAGCTAAAGGAACAGGCCGCCCGGATAAATGTCGAACAGTTTTCCCAGAAACTGGAAGAATCCGGTGCCGATATTGCCGCGCTGGGAGAAATGCTCCACCCAGGCCTCAGGTCATCTTCTCTTCAGGGTGAGGTAACACGCCTTTCCAATGCCATTGCCGCTTTGGGAGCGGTTAACCTTGCAGCGGCTGGTGAGCTTTCCGAGACGCAGCAGCGGCGTAATTTCCTTGAAGAGCAGCATGCCGATCTGAATGCGGCCATCGAGACGCTGGAAGATGCCATCAGACGGATTGACGGGGAGACGCGTGCCCTGCTGCAGGGTACATTTGACCAGGTAAACGGCCATCTTTCTGAAGTTTTTCCCATGCTCTTTGGCGGCGGACAGGCCAGCCTTATCATGACAGGGGATGAGATTCTGGATGCCGGTGTGCAGATCATGGTGCAGCCGCCAGGCAAGAAAAATGTCAC
The DNA here is from genome assembly GCF_027118995.1 of Oxalobacter vibrioformis. Classification (NCBI taxonomy): domain Bacteria; kingdom Pseudomonadati; phylum Pseudomonadota; class Betaproteobacteria; order Burkholderiales; family Oxalobacteraceae; genus Oxalobacter; species Oxalobacter vibrioformis. The sequence goes on along the minus strand of NZ_CP098242.1, from coordinate 572,611 downwards.
GATTCATCTGCTGTCCGGTGGAGAAAAAGCCCTGGCGGCGATTGCGCTTGTATTTTCGCTTTTCCAGCTGAACCCGGCACCTTTCTGTTTGCTGGATGAAGTTGATGCGCCGCTGGATGACGCCAATACGGAGCGTTTCTGCAATATGGTGAAGCGCATGTCCGCCAAAACACAGTTTGTGTTTATCTCCCATAATAAAATTGCCATGGAAATGGCACAACAGCTGATTGGCGTTACCATGCAGGAAAAGGGTGTTTCACGAATTGTGTCAGTCGATATTGAAAAAGCAACAGAATTTTCTAACGAGGTTCAAACAGCATGACAGAATTGCAGATCAGTCTGATCGTAATCGGTGCAGTGATTATTATTGGCGTCATTGCCTATAATAAATGGCAGGAATTCCGGGCACACAAAAAAGTGGAACGTGCTTTTGCTGATGCGCCTGAAGATGTTCTGATGCAATCTGCGTCCGTTGAAGACAGTGATTTTCGCAGGGAGCCGGTTTTTTTTCAGAATACGGTGGCAGGTGTCAGGCTGGAAGATCCTGCCATGAATACGTCCATTTCCATTACCGGCCTGGATCATCCCTTAGATGAAGAAGCTGAGGCTGATGACCCGCTGGAAGCGGTTGCAGAGATTGATGATGAAAAAGCGGTTGAATACCTGGTAACCGATGAGGAAGTCGAAGCAGTTGATGAGGGGTATCAGGAGCCCGCCATTGATATGGACGAGGCAGAGCCGACACCGGATCCTGCGCCTGCTGATACTCCCGGGGAAGAAAAAGTTACGCCCGTTGTGCCTGAACCGGTTACATCCACCACACCTTCTGTCCCGAAAAGCCTACCGGTTGATGATTTGATTGATTATCCTGTGGAATTGAACCTGGAGGAGCCGGTCAGGGGAGAAAAATTCCTGCCGCTGATGCAGTCCCTTCGCTATACCGGTAACAAACCGGTTCATTTTATTGGGCTGGTCAGGAAACCGGATACTGGAGAAGAATCGTGGCAACCCGTTATGCATGGCGGCATTTATCATCAGTTAAAGGCAGGGGTACAGTTGGCAAACCGGACTGGCGCCTTGAATGAAATTGAATATTCCGAACTGATTACCCGTCTCAGGCAGCTGTCCGACGGTATCGGTGCCGAGCCGGAAGTGCCGGATATGACGGATGTGCTGAAAGTTGCACGCGATTTATACCGCTTTGTTGCAGAGCATGATGCCAGGCTGGGTATCAATGTGCGTACCGGGGGGGCACCATGGTCAGTTCAGACCCTGATAACCGTGCTGGAGCGCCAGAAATTTGATTTGCGTCCGGACGGTTTTTTTGTCAAACACGATACTGATGGAAGTGTTCTGTTTTTGCTTACTGTTGACACAGCACCTGGATCAGATACGGCAGCACGCATGACGCTGCTTTTGGATGTGCCTTGTGTTGCGCAGGAGAAAAACGGATTTGGTGTCATGGTTCAGTGCGCCAAATCCCTCTGCCAGCGGCTCAATGGCATCCTGGTCGACGACGATGACAGAATGCTGTCTGACCCCATGCTTGATGATATTGCCGGCCAGGTGAATGTTTTTTATGAGGAAATGAAAGCAGTATTGATTCCTGCCGGCTCGGTTCGTGCCATGAGACTCTTTAACTGATTTATGCAGGAAGATCTTTTCAACGAGAGTGCCGGTAATCATCGTCTGCGAGAAAGGGTTGACTGGCTGCGCCAGGAAATCAACCGGCATAATCATGCCTATTACACACTGGATAATCCAACCATTCCCGATGCCGAATATGATCGGCTTTTTCGCGAATTGCAGGAGATAGAAGCCGCCCATCCTGACCTGGTCACACCGGATTCGCCTACCCATCGCGTCGGCAGTGTTTCCTCCACACAATTTGAGCCGGTAACGCATCAGGTGCCCATGCTTTCCCTGCAGAATGGCCTGGCGAAAGAGGAAGTCGAAGCATTTGACAATCGGGTTCGGGAACTCCTGGGTGTCGAGCAGGTTGAATATGAGGCGGAGCTGAAATTTGATGGCCTTGCCATCAGTCTGCGATATGAAAATGGCATTCTGGTTCAGGCGGCAACGCGTGGGGACGGGTTTACTGGCGAAGATGTAACAGCCAACATCCGGACAATCCGAAGTATTCCCCTGACACTGACGCTTCCTGATAACCCTGATGTGCTGGATGTGCGCGGTGAAGTGCTGATGTTCAAGCCGGATTTTCACCGGTTAAACGAAATGCAGCGTGCGGCGGGGCAGAGAGAATTTATCAATCCCCGTAATGCAGCGGCAGGCAGCTTGAGGCAGAAAGACGCTACCGTGACAGCCGGCAGGAAACTCAATTTTTTTGCCTATGGCATTGGTGCGCTTGAGGGGGAAAAAATGCCCGAAACCCAGTCTGCCATGCTGGATTGGCTGGTAAAGGCCGGGCTTCCTGTCTGTACGGAACGTAAGGTGGTGCAGGGAATTAATGGACTGATGTCTTTTTTTCAGGCCATTGAAGCGCAGCGGGACAGCCTGCCTTACGAGATTGACGGGCTTGTCTACAAGGTCAACAGCCTGGCTGAGCAGAACAGGCTGGGTTTTGTCTCACGGGCACCGCGCTTTGCCATTGCCCATAAATTTGCTGCCCAGGAAGCGTTAACGCGTGTACTGGATATTGATGTTCAGGTGGGGAGAACAGGCGCGCTGACTCCTGTTGCGCGCCTGGAGCCGGTTTTTGTTGGGGGTGCCAATGTCACCAATGCGACCCTGCATAACGAAGATGAGGTTCACCGAAAAGATATTCGTGTTGGCGATACGGTGATTGTACGTCGTGCGGGAGATGTGATTCCCGAAGTGGTGGCGAATGTGCCGGAAAAAAGACCGGAAGGAACACAGGTATTTCATTTGCCTCACACCTGTCCGGTTTGCGGTTCACCGGTCGTGCGGCCTGAAGGTGAAATCATTGCACGTTGCTCCGGTGGATGGATTCGCTGTCCTGCACAGAAGAAAAACGGCTTGCAGCATTTTGCCTCGCGCAAGGCGATGAATATTGATGGCCTGGGTGAGCAGCTTGTGGAACAGCTGGTAGATAAAGGCATGGTGAATACCGCCGCGGATTTATATGCATTGAGTCTTGCCGATATTGCCGGTCTTGAGCGCATGGCGGAAAAATCGGCACAGAATCTGATACAGGCGCTCAATACATCCAAAAAGACGACGCTTGCCCGTTTTTTATACGCACTTGGTATCCGGCATGTAGGGGAATCAACCGCGCGGTCATTGGCACAGTATTTCGGGTCAATGCAGGCCCTTGCGGATGCAACAGAAGAGGCGTTGCTTGAGGTAGAGGATATCGGCCCGATCGTTGCCGCCTCCCTCCGGGAATTTTTTGCTGACTCACTCAATCGTGATCTCATCAGCGCGCTTGAAGCCCATGGTGTCAGCTGGCCGGAGCAGGGAGGGGCCGCAGAGGAAATGTTGCCGCTTTCCGGTAAAACATTCGTGCTGACAGGCACCCTGGAAAGCATGTCGCGCGAAGTGGCGGGGGAGAAAATACAGGCACTGGGCGGCAAGGTTACCGGTTCAGTTTCAGCGAAGACGGCATACCTTATTTCAGGTCAAAATCCGGGCAGTAAACTGCAGCGTGCCGAGCGGTTAGGTATTACCATATTGGACGAGAAAAATTTTTGCGAATTAATACATCATGAAAAAAGTGACTAAGGCCGTTTTTCCGGTTGCCGGTCTGGGCAGCCGTTTTCTTCCTGCAACCAAGGCGCAGCCAAAGGAAATGCTCCCGGTTGTTGACAAGCCGCTGATTCAGTATGCCGTTGAAGAGGCCGTCTCTGCAGGTATCACCGAGATGATTTTTATTACCGGCCGTAACAAGCGGGCGATTGAGGATCATTTTGATAAAGCCTATGAGCTGGAATCCGAACTTGAAGCGGCAAACAAGGACGACCTGTTAAAGCTGGTTCGGGAAGTGGTGCCTTCCCATATTAATTGCATTTATATCCGCCAGCAGCAGCCGCTTGGTCTTGGTCATGCCGTGTTGTGTGCAAGGCCGGTTGTGGGAAATAATCCTTTTGCGGTTATTCTGGCGGATGATTTTATGGATGTGCGTCAGGGCCAGCCGACAGTCATGCAACAGATGGCTGAAGTGTATGAACGTGAAGAAAAAAGTATTCTGGCCGTTCTGCATGTTCCACGGGAAAGCACGAAGCAATACGGTATCGTTGCCTCATCACCGTACATGCAGAATCTGGAATTTGTGAATACCATTGTGGAAAAGCCAAAGCCGGAAGACGCACCTTCCAATATGGCCGTTGTCGGACGTTATATCCTCAATGCTTCCATTTTTGATCATCTGGATGGGCTTGGAAAAGGCTCGGGTGGTGAGATCCAGTTGACGGATGGTATTGCCGAGTTGATGAAGCATGAGAAGGTATTGGCCTATCGCTATCATGGGCGCCGTTATGACTGTGGTTCAAAGTTGGGGTATCTTAAAGCGACAGTTGCCATGGGGTTAAAGCATCCTGAAGTCATGAAAGAGTTCATTGACTTCATTGCAGAACTGAATGTGGCGCAACGATAAGGAGAGGGTATGAGTGTCAGACCGATTCTGAAAATGGGCGATCCGCGTCTTTTACGCCCGGCACAACCGGTGACGGAATTCGGGACGCCGGAACTGCAGGCGCTTTTGGACGATATGTTTGAAACGATGGCTGCGGCTGATGGCGCGGGCCTGGCGGCACCACAGATCGGGGTGCCGCTTCAGGTGGTTATTTTTGGTTTTGAAAATCAGCGCGATGTTCCTGACGCGTTTGCCATTCCCAAAACCATCCTGATCAACCCGGTTATTCGCCCTGTTGGCGAGGAAATTGAAGACGCCTGGGAAGGCTGTCTTTCCCTGCCGGGGATGCGTGGCGTGGTCCCTCGCTGGGCAAAGGTTCACTATGAAGGATTTGACCAGCATGGTGAGCCTGTCAGCCGTGAAGCCACCGGCTTTCATGCCAGGGTGGTCCAGCATGAATGTGATCATCTGAATGGCATTTTGTATCCGATGCGCATGGATGACCTGTCGTTGTTCGGGTTTATCGATGCCATGAATGCCGCTGTTCCTGAAGAATAATTTTCCAGACGGTTTTACCTGAAAGCAGGCGTTTCATCACCATGGGGCGCCTGTTTTATTATCCGGTGCGATATGTTATAGTAGTGACATAAGGTACAGGATCATCATACCTAATCAGCGGGTAATGCCACCTTATCATGTTGTACCTGATCAAAGGTACAAAGTCTCCGATCCCGAGCACCTAATCAGCGGGTGCCAAATCACTGTATTCGTGACCTGATTTGAAATGTCCGGTTATTACGGTATTTCGTTCAGGGTTTAAAACCGACATGTCTTGATCATGCAAGACATGAATAATACATTCCCAGTGCAATTTGGCATCCTGAGTCTGGTCGTCTGCCTCAATGTCGAATCCGGTTTTCTGCCACCTCTGCACGGGAAGTGAAGGAGATTGTGATGAGTTTCGATATCTATGAAATGCCCATTCCTGCCGCCCATTCTGAACAGCAAATTGATCAGATCATCAGTCACGCATCCTTCGGATATGGCAGTGCAGCCGAATCTGAAGGCAATTGTGCGACTGCCGCGACATCCGGTAATGCCAGTCAATCTTATTCCTCCGGTTATTACAGCCGGGCTGCAGCCTCCGGGAACAACAGCATAGCCGAAGCGATGGGCAATTGCAGTGCAGCTGCGGCTGCAGGCAATAATTGTGTTGCTGAGGCGATGGGTTCCTACAGCAAATCCGCGGTTTCCGGTAACGGCAGCATGGCTTCAGCTTCCGGCAGGGAATCCATTGCGGTGGTGGCGGGGCTTTATGGAAAAGCAAAGGCAGGTGAAAATGGCGCTTTCGCGCTGCCATGGCGTGATGGCAGGCAGATCCGGATTACTGTGGGTGTTGTCGGTGAAAATGGTATCAAGCCTGATACCTGGTATCGGGTAAACAGCCTGGGTCAGCTCGTTGAAGTGACGGATTATACGCTTGATGTCATGTATGTGCCCGACGCAGCGTATGCTGCTTATGACTGCTGATGATTGTTTCTGAAAGGAACAGTCTCTAGAATTTCTCGTCCGGATGGAGGTAGCGCCACTGTCCGGGCGGGAGGTCACCAAGCTTGACCTTGCCGATGCGCACACGTTTCAAGCCGACAACTTTCAGACCAACGGCTTCACACATGCGACGAATCTGTCTTTTTTTGCCTTCCTGAAGGACGATACGAAGCTGATCGTCATTTTGCCAGTTGACCTTGGCGGGAAGCAGGGGCTTGCCATCCAGTTTCAGGCCGTGTCTCAGCTGCTTCAGTTTTTCATCCGGTAATTTGCCTGGCAGGGTGTGCCGTACCCTGACCAGGTATTCTTTTTCTACCTCTGTTTCTTCTCCAATCAGCCGTTTTGCCACGCGCCCGTCTTGTGTCAGTACCAAAAGACCAACAGAGTCAATGTCGAGCCTTCCTGCAGGCACAAGACTTTTTAACTGGCGGGGATGGAAATGTTCTTCTGTTTTATCTGCTGTCCAGCGTGTTTTCTCATTGACAAGGGTTACAGCCGGTTTATGCCCGTCTTCTGCCTGCCCGCTGACAAATCCCATCGGTTTATTGATGAGAATCGTCACTTTTTTTGCCTGCTCCGACTGGGCTTTTTTCTCAATCGTGATTTTCTGGTCAGGATGGATTTTGGTTCCCAACTGGGAAATGATCTGGCCATCAACACGTACCCATCCGCGCTCGATCCACTCATCTGCCTCACGGCGTGAGCAGATTCCCAGTTCGGACATGCGTTTTGACAAGCGGATAGAATCAGTCATAGGAAATAGAGAAAAAATTAAATGCGGAGAACTTCAAGCAGGTCGGTTTCCAGTTGTATCTGGTTTTTCGGGTTTTTGAGAAAGTCGCCACCCACCAGAAAAACATCTTCCACCCGCTCGCCCAGTGTCATGATTTTTGCGGTATGCAGATTGATATGGTATCGCCTGAGAACCTCCGCAATGGCGTAGAGCAGGCCGTTTCTGTCATTGGCGATCAGGGATAACACAAACAGATCACCACTGGCATCCGGACGTAAATCAATGCCTGGTGTAATCGGGAAGGATCGGGATTTTCTCGAAAGCCGACCGATTGATGGCTCAAGCAGTGGTGCATCCGCTTTCAGGGCCTCCGTCAGGTTATGTTCAACCAGGTTGATGATGTCCCTATAATTGCGTGAAAAAGTCTGTTCAGTCACTAAAAAGGTATCAAGCGCATAGCCATGATTGGTGGTGTGAATTTTGGCGTCCAGAATACTGAAATTCCTGCGGGAGAAATAGCCGCATATTTGCAGGAAAAGATCGGGTTCGTCCCTTGTATAAACAGTTACCTGGAGCCCTTCGCCAATAGGAGAAAGCCTGCATTTGACGACGGGCTCAATGGTATCTGTGCGGTAATAGAGCATGCGCGTTTGCCAGGCAATGTCCGATGCGTCATGTCTTAAAAAATAACCGACATCAAGGTGTTTCCAGAGGGTTTCATGTGCGTGCTCCGGCAAGCCATACAGCCTGAGCGTGGCCAGTGCTTCCTGTTGCCGCTGTGCCAGTTCATGATCAACAGAGAGCACTTCTCCGCCAAGCACACGCAGCGACATGTAATACAGGTCTTCAAGCAGTTTGCTTTTCCAGGCGTTCCAGATTTGCGGATTGGTTCCACGGATATCTGCTACGGTTAACAGGTACAGTGCTGTCAGACGGCGTTCGTTTTTGATCAGATCGGTAAATTCCCGGATGACAGCCGGATCGGAAAGATCTCTTTTCTGGGCGATATGCGACATGGTGAGATGGTGCTCAACCAGAAAGACAATCAGTTCGGTGTCTTCTTCGGAAAGTCCATGCGACTGGCAGAATTGTCTGGCATCAGCCATGCCCAAAAGGGAGTGATCGCCGCCGCGTCCCTTTGCGATATCGTGAAAAAGTGCCGCAATATACAAAAGCCATGGACGGGAAAAATTGGCAATCAGCTGACTGCAGAAAGGATATTCGTGCGCATATTCTGTCAGGGTAAAGCGGTGCAGATTGCCAATAACGATGAGGATATGCTGATCCACTGTGTATTGGTGAAAAAGGTCATGCTGCATCTGGCCAATGATTTTGCCGAAATTGGGCAGATAGCGTCCAAGGATACCAAGCTCATTCATATGCTGCAGTGCACGTGCCGAAAAGCGGGGTGCCTGCAGGATACGGAGAAAAAGCGAATGATTTTCCGGGTCCTGGTTGAATTTTTTATTGATATGTACGCGTGCATGCCACAGTGCACGAAGTGTGCGTGCCGTCATGTTTTTCAGGTCGGAACGCTCAGCCAGCAGCAGAAAAACTTCAAGCAGGGATGAGGGATGCTTTGTGAAGGTATCCTCTGTGGCGATATCAATAAAGTCACTGACCTTGTTGAAGCGTTCGTTAATGGACTCAGGCTCATGTGTTTGGGGGAAAAGCCGTGCTTCCAGGTTTTGCAGCAGGATGATATTCAACTGTCGTACGATTCTGGCCGCAAGATAATAATGCTGCATCAGGTATTCGCTGGCGTCCCGTGCATCAAGCGGTTTTTTGGCTTTTTTGAAATGAAAAGCTTCTGCAAGGGGTATCTGTACATCAAATAAAATCCGGTCTTCCGCACGTTGTGTCTGGATATGCAGGCGGATGCGGATGTTTTTCAGTGTTCGTTCGGTTTTGCGGAGTTGTCCCGCCTCGGTTCGGGTAATCAACTCCCTCCTGGCGAGTTCTTCCCATGAATTGCCGAATCCGGCTGCTTTTGCCACCCATAAAATCACCTGCAGATCGCGCAGTCCGCCCGGGCTCTCTTTGCAGTTTGGCTCCAGGCTGAATGGGGTGTCTCCGAGCTTTTGATGGCGTTGGCGGGTTTCAAGTGTCTTGGCGAGAAAAAAATCCCGGGCATTCATCGCTATGTCATAGCGTTTGACAAGCTGTCTGAAGAGATCGCGGCTACCGGTAACCAGGCGTGCCTCTAGCAGGCTGGTCTGTATCGTGATGTCATTGGCAGAGGCATGGAGGCATTCTTCAATGGTCCGTACACTGTGACCGATCTGCAGTCCCAGATTCCAGATAGTCTGGATAAACGATTCCAGCTTTTTCTGGAGCGCTTCATCGGGTGATCGCTGCAGAAGAATCAGCACATCAACATCAGAATAGGGAAAAAGTTCGCCTCTTCCATATCCTCCGACTGCGATGAGCGTATTTCCTGCCGGTATACCTGTGTCGCGCCAGGCCTGCATGAGTGCTGCGTCAACATGGCGGGCAAGGGCTTTGAGCAGGCGTTCCGGTTTCGGATCATTCTGATAAGCCGTAATCGCTTCCTGCCGCTGCTTGGAGAGTTGCTGCTTCAGTGATGGTTTGCTGGTTGACACGGCGGTATGATGAAAAGTATCAGGTATTGGTCACAAATGCCGGGGGTGGCGGCATATTGGGGGATACAGTTAGGATTTCATAGCCGGTTTCTGTCACCAGGAGGGTGTGCTCCCACTGTGCGGAGAGGCTGTGGTCTTTTGTCTTGATTGTCCACCCGTCATTCATTGTGCGGATTTCCCTGCGTCCGGCATTGATCATGGGCTCAACGGTGAAAATCATGCCGGGCCTGATGATTTCCATTGTGCCTGGTTTGCCATAATGCAGCACGTTGGGCTCTTCATGGAATGATTTACCAATGCCATGGCCGCAGAATTCACGAACGATACTGTAACCGGCTTTCTCTGCATGTGTCTGGATGACATGGCCGATATCACCCAGATGGGCGCCCGGTTTGACCTGCATGATGCCAAGCCACATGCATTCATAGGTGATGTCGGAAAGCCGCTTGGCCATGATACTCGGCTGACCGGCAAAAAACATCCGGCTGGTGTCACCGTAATAGCCATTCTTGATGACGGTAATGTCGATATTCATCGCATCCCCGTTTTTCAGGATTTTCCCGCCGGGAATGCCGTGACAGACAATATCATTTAAGGAGATGCAAGTGGCTTTCGGATAAGGCGTATGATCACGTGGCGCGTAGTTCAGCGGTGCCGGAATGGTGCCCTGCACATTGGTCATGTATTCATGGCACAGGCGGTCAAGTTCACCCGTCGTGATGCCGGGTTTGATAAAAGGTTCGATATAGTCGAGTACTTCTGCCGCCAACTGACATGCGGTTCTGATGCCCTTGAGGTCTTCGGGAGAGGTATATTGCCTTGCTGCCATGATGAAATGTTTTTCAGGTGTAAAGAAGCTCCCATTATAATCGACAGCTGTGGTTTACATTCAAAATGGCATATTCAGGCGAAATGAAAGTGACTATTCCTGTTATAATTTGGCCTCGCGAAATATCAGGTTTTCCGGAACGGAAAGGTGGCAGAGAGGTCGAATGCGCCGGACTCGAAATTCGGTATGGGTTAATAGCTCATCGTGGGTTCAAATCCCACCCTTTCCGCCAATAAATCAATAAGTTACCGACATTCATAATGCCGCTGAAAAGTGGCATTTTTTCATGGGGGTGTGCATTTTTTTGCCATTTCTGCACAAAAAAATTTATCCCAGCTTGCGAATAAACTCATTCATTGTTTTCTTCGCCAGGTGCGCATACCGCTGGGTGCTGCGCGGGTCTTTGTGGCCAAGCAGCAGTCCGACCTTATACAAGTCTGAATCATCATTTATCAGGTTGGATGCTGTGCTATGCCTCAGATCATGGAAGGTAATGTGCTCAAACCCTGCTTCATCCATGGCGCGCCGGACAATCTGCTGCATCCATGTTACTGAGTAGGGGATAGGCAGATATTTCAGCAAAACCTTCAGCTTTGGATGCATCGGTACAAACCGATCCTCACCGTTTTTCGTGTCGTACAGAATGAAACCATCCTCAACAATTTCGGTATAGCGGCCGAGACGATCTTTATTGTCTATCCTCATGATTTCGCTGATCCTCATCCCGGAGTAAAATGCAATGCGCACCATTGCACGGGCGTATCGCCATGCGCCATTTCTCTGTGTTTTGCAACTGCGCGCAACCTGGATCATTTCATGCCGGACAAGGTATTCCTTGCGTTCATTCCTCACCCTCGGAAGGTCAATGTCAGGAACGTTATCCATACCGTGATATTTTTGCGCGTACCGGCAGGCAGCGCGCAGGTACGATAGCTTGTTTCTGAGGGTTGCCGGTGTTACGCGGTCACATTCTGCTTCGATATATTCACGAGCAACTTCCGGCAATTCATCAATGAAACGGCCGTCATAATATCCGTGAAGCCTTGCCAGTTCCTTTTCAATTTCCTCACCTTCTTTCAGGCTTGGGCATCTGTGCTGGCAGTAGGCAACAACCGCGTCGCCTATGAGAGAGCGTTGCTTGATCGTACCAGTCGCAGCCCCGAATAGCTTTGCCGTTTCTGACTGGTCGAACGCCTGGGCTTGGTTTCTATTCCACGCTTTCGGAAGTAATTTTGTGACGCGGATTCTGTGGCCATTGACAACCTTGTTGAACGTAAAGCGCCAACGACGTTTTCTTTCATCGTAGTAAATTGGCATGATTCCCTATATTCCCTGATTTCGTTTTCATCAAATCGGATGCACTTTGCCCCAAAACGATAACATGGAATAGGGCCGTTTGGCGCTGCGCGGTCATAGACTGTCCTGGGCTTCATTCCAAGTATTTCGGCGGCTCGTTTCGCTGTGATCAGATCGTCCTTATTCATGGCGAGGTCTCCTGGCAACGCTTTTTCCCAGTTTTATGGGCCGTGACATTGAGCGCGCCTGGTCAACCCGCATGATCAAGTCAACCTTTCGCTGAAGCTCGGCAATCTGGTCAGCCAGCGTCAGAATGGTCGGGTCACCGTGGATCTCGCAGAATTTCACTGGCTGGGTAAATTCGCCAAAACGATGCAGACGCTGGTCACAAGTGCATGTGGTTGGCTGCTGAAACTCTTGTTTTTCAGTCATGGTCAGCCCCTGCCTCTTCCTGTTGATCATGCTGGGAGCACGGGCGGATACGAAAACAGGCAAACCATGAACGTCAACATGGCCATGACCTTGCAGTCGCTGTCAGAAACCACTTACTTTGCCCAGGCTGTAGCCCATGAATCCGGCGGCGTTTTCGTCAAGCTACCAGCTGCTGAAGAGGTCGGAAACGATGAGCTTCTTAAAAAGTGGAATGATCTGTATACGCAGCTGGGCGCTATGTCCGGCACATTCAATGCTGCCACTGTGGACGGCGAGGTTGATGCAAAAGAGAAAAAGCAGCTCCAGGCTCATGGCCATGAGGTCAATCGCCTGGTACAGGAACTGCTGGCGTTGACTTTTATGGTTTATGGCCGTCAGGAGAAAAAATGAGTATTGGGCTATTTTCCAGCTTGGCGCATTTTCGCGATGCGGTTGGGGTAGGAAAAAAGCAAGTCGACCAAAAGAACGGTCAGGTCATATGCTTGTTTGGCGTCTTCTTTGGTTATGGGGGTGTCATCACCATGCACTGCGTCATTGCCGAGTTGCCTCAGGTCATGCGCCCAGTCAGAAAGCGCCTTTGTGGTTTCCATATTCGCAAGAACCGCATCGATGAGGTCGTACAGGTTTTTTCCATTGGCGGCGTCTCCAAGTTTAGCCTTGCACGCGCGTTCGAGAACACGGCGGCAGCCGATCATGGCATATCGAGGTCGATCCAGTATGTCCACAAGGTCGGTGATTTCCTGATTCAGATCACTTGGGATGTCGTCAGCATTGGGGCGTTGTACTCTGGATTCTGGGAAGCGGGCAACAACAGTGTAAATCCCGTTAACAATCAATCCGGGTTCGTCCGACCGAACTGTGCGAGCGGACTGTCGTTTCCCTCCGCTAAAAAGCACTTCATCCGTTCTGAGTCTATTCAAAAAAAGAGAGTGGTTATAAAAATTTTGACTGATTGTTTGTCCTTGAAAGCCTTCATTTGGCCTCAGCGACATCATGCTTGGTTGGTTGCAGATGCTGCAGGTAACAAATACCCGAATATTTTTTCCATCTTCCCACGAGGCAATGCCGTTTATAGCCTGGACTGGCATCGTTTCTACAGCTGCATGAAGAATGCGTTGATCAGTAGTAGAGGCGTTGCAGTGGGAGCAGGGTTGTCCACGAAGTGTGTGCAGGAGCATATATGAGCCTATTAGCTAATTTTGACGATGTGGGTGTCATTGTGAATGGCATTTTGGATTTAAGCATAAGTGAAGTTGCGCGGGTGCGTCAAATCAATCATCTTCTGAGGGATTATCCAGCAGAGATCGTTATAGCATGTCTTGCGGAACGGGTATTCTACCAAAAAAAACATGTCGATGCGGTAGACAGGGTTATTGCGAGATTGCAGTCTGAAAATGCGAAATAAGCCTCCATATTCCCATCCATCGGCGATCCGTGTTCCAGTGCTGAAACGCCGGAAAAAGCCCAAGCGTACCCGGCTACGAAAACACCAGTTGACGCCGCTGACGCTGACCGAGGTTGTCAGGCGGATCCTGATCCGGGTCTACCGCCAGCACCAGGTGTTCGGGGTTTTTATCATTAATGACCAATTGGTCATGTCCGGTGCTGCCGGAAAGCGTTTTAACAGCCTGTCCACACGATGGCCAGGCTGTTTTATTGGCGCGTATGATCGTAGTGTCAGCGTGGTTGACCTGGTTGATGATCTGAAGGGATATTTCAAGGATGGGGCATTGAATGTCCCGAATTGACCGCGTTGTTGACCAGATGCAGACGCATGGCCTGCCACCGCTGCCGGACGGGCATCCTGTTCTGGATGGCCTCTGCTGTTGAGGCAACAGAAGAAAGATATCCGGCATTTTGCGCACTGGACGTAGGAAATCTTCTTCATGTGGCGCGTCGGGTGCGTGAGGTATCGTCTACTTTCATCCCAGGATCTGCTTCTTTCAGTATTGATACACGATCTATCTGATGCTCAGTAAATCGGCTCTTCTTCATTTAAGTCTCCTGTGTCAAAGTTTTACAAAAAATTTCAATTTGGCCGGTCTCATATTACGGGAAGTCGACGGACACAAACAGCTAAGGCAAAACGAGGTTGAGTATGTGTATCGGAAATTTGTGCCCAGCTTGCCACTTATAGTCTGTAGACATATAGTCATCACGCGCCTAATCTAACAGCCACTAATGGGGGGCTGGTCATGGGGTCATCAAAACTTCTTGGCGGGGAAATACGCCGTAGGCGTTTAGAGCTGGGACTTTCTCAGGAAGAACTTGCTACGCTTTGTGATCTTCATCGCACTTATATCGGAAGTGTTGAGCGGGGAGAAAGAAATGTTTCCCTGCAAAATATCGTTTCTATTGCGTATGCCCTCAAATACAAACCAAGCCAGCTAATGGCCGTTCTTGATGAGGCAAGTTGACGATGGGTCTGTGCAAAAAAAACCTTCCTGTTCGAGGGAAGTATAAAGATATTTCAGAAAAAAAGTGTTACAGAGAGGATGGGCACGAAGGTGAATGTAAGGAGTTTCCGTATCTTTCTGATTTGTCAGTGTCCCATCCAAGGGTAACTAATAAGATCAAGCGAGACGCGACAAAAACGACAGGTGCGGCATGGAAAAGTGAGGATGCTGGTCCCAACAGAATTGATAGATGGGTCATGCTTCAAAGCGATGATGTGTTGAAGAATTATGGACTTGACATGGTGGCGCTAAAGCCTGGCGTTGTTGCAAAGTTGCGAGAAAAAGCTGCGACGTATGATGACTGCATGGATGTTGCGGCACGGCTTACTTTGCTTGCCTATCAGATGCCCGATGCTCCGCCTTGTCCTGCAGACACTAGGACATACCTCGAATCCCGCTTTTCTCCAATGGTAGAAGGAAGCACGACTTGCATCGTTTGCAAGGAGCCTTTAAGCTTTTCCTTGTTTGAGAATGCGCAGCGGGGTAAGGCGGAAATCGAGACAGCACATAGCAATCCACGTGAACACAATCAGAATAATGTTGGTTTCGCACATCGTGAGTGTAATATCGCTCAGGGAAACAAAACAGTAGAGGAATTCTATGGCTGGATTTCTGGCATTTTAGATAGAATAGATAGAACGTAGTTCTAAAACTATTTCTATAGTTCGACACTACCCTCCTCAAATCGAGAGAGCACATTAAGCCATTTTGCTCTTTCCTTCAATGCATCGGTAAAGGCGGAAACCATGGCGGAAAACTCTGCATTTTGCTTTTTGGGGACAGGGATTTTTATTTCTTTGATTCGATTTCCCAGTGAACCAAGTGTAGATTGGATAAACACTAGGCTGCGAATGTCTCGTTGAACGCTAGATAAGCTAAGTAAGTAAAGCAGTTCAAATGAGCTGATTGGTGCCTCTTTGCTTACATTGATGATTCGCAGATGGCTCTGGGCTATGCATTTGTAGTTGAACTCGTGAAGAATTGCGCAGCGACCAATACGATATCGACCATCTACAACCATCAATATGGTACCCGGGTTTAGATTTTGTTCACTTCTAACAGAATGAAAAACATCTTCACTAACAGATTTTGTTGGATCTATAGAGACTTCAAAATTCGAAATATCAGATGTGCGAATGAAAGGTATGTCCCCACTTCCGTAGGCTTCTGAGCCAACTTCGTGCCCTTTCTGCACAGAAACCCAACCACGCTCTATCATTTCTTGAAGTGACATGATCTTAGCATTGAGTCGTTCGGCGTCCCGTTCCAGTAACAGATTAGTTTTTCGATCGTAATATCGTGGCACTAAGTAATACTTGTTAGAAATTTCTGATTCGAACCAATATTCATGTTTCTTCGCTGACCAGTCTGTTGCGATCGCTGCAAAATCATCTGGAAAGGGTGTGCCATCATTTTTCGTCGTTCGCCCTCTGCGATCATGACCACAGGTGAGGGCAACAGCAATCTTCACAGAGTTGTTGTTTGGTTTTACGGTTTTTTTGAAGAACAAAATGTTTGTTTTTGTATCTGTGCCGGGCTGAAATGATGTTCTTGGACAATCTATCAAACCTATAATTTCTCCATTACTTCTCAAATAGTCCATAACAAAGCCAGACCCTGAGTTTCCAAAAACGCCCTCGGGAAGAACGATTCCAAGCATCCCATTTGGTTTGAGTAACCTTACGCATAGTTCAATAAAAAGAATCTGCGGATCTCGGGACAAAGAAATCCGAGTTGTTTTTTTCCAACTATTTGTTTTTTTGGAAAATTCCCAGTTATGGCCCAGATCGAATTGAGATAGAATTTCTTTTTCCTTAATGGGGATTTTTGCGCCGAAAGGAGGGTTTGTAAGCACGTAATCTGCATCAAAAGGACTGAGGAATTCATCAAGCTTAAGCAGTGCTTTAATGTCTAATGAGTTTGCGTTAAGGACGCTACTGTTTGGCGCTGCGAGTTCAGCAAGAGCAGATGCAAAAACGAACAAATCATTGTCTTTGTCTATGCCAATGAGTTTGCCTCGTTTTCGCCCTTTTGATTCCCAGTAGGATGCCGTTTCGATCAAAAAACCTGCCGTACCACATGCAGGATCAACTACTTTCGCGCCTGCTTTTGGTGAAAGAACTGCAATCATGCACCTCACAATACTTTTTGGCGTAAAAAATTGACCTTTATCACCTCGGAGATTTGGGCCAATCAGCGCCTGAAATGCATCACCTAGCAGGTGAGATTTTGCTTCATGTAAATCTAAATTTGCGATTACTGATAGACCATAGCGGAGGGAGGTGTCATCCAAATGGAATTTATCATCATGGCCAAAGACGTCGGTGTAGCTTGCTTTCAATATCGGAAGAAGAAGCGTATTTGCACTTTCTTTTCCGTCCAAATACTCATCAATTGCTTGAGCGCTTTGCAATTTATTGCCTCTGCATAATGCGATGAAGAGAAGCTTTGATAGGTCACCAATGATTCTCTCTGCTCTACTCGCATTACTGTTTGAATAGAGGTGATAATATAGTTTACGGAACGCGTCAAAATAGTTTGATGTGTTTGGGCTTTTAATTTTGAGTTGGCTCATAATTGTCACGTTAATAAGAACACTATAAGTATAATAACACGATGTGTCAAATTGCGGGTGTCAAGTAAGGTTGCACTCATTGACGCACCAGAAAGTCTCAGAGAGCATCAACTTTTACTGACGATGGCAATTGTTCTTGGACTTCCCCTATAACCATAGACAAATCGGACTCATGATTTGAGCATAGGGAGGCTGAGTTCACAAAGATTTACACTGGAATTTAAAGAAGACGCGGTTCGTCAGATAACCGAAAGAGGTTATTCCGTTTCCGAGATTTTGGCCAGATTAGGTGGCCGCGTGAGGTTCGACTTTGTCTACGAACTAGCTGTTAAGTTCCAATACGTTATTCCCATTTACGGATAGCCATTTAGCTGGAGAGATTTTTCCGAGAGCTGAGAGAGATCGGATGCTGTTATACCAGTTGATCCACAAAGCCAGGGCAGCCGTTCTCTCATGAGAATGAGTATACACCCTGGCATACGCCCATTCATTCATGGCAGTGCGGATAAAGCGCTCTGCCTTTCCATTGGTCTGCGGCCTATAAGGTCTGGTTCGTCTGTGCTTGATACCAAGTTCAGCGCAGGCATCACGCCAGGCAAAAGATTGATAGCAGGCACCATTGTCAGTCAGAACCCGCTCTACCCGGATGCCAGGACGCTGGTAATAAGCGATGGCCTGACGTAAGAATAAAACAGCAGATTCCTTTTTCTCATTGGGCAAGATGGCTGTAAAAGCCATGCGCGAGGCATTGTCCACACAAACATGCAGATACTCCCAACCTGCATGGCGCGGCTTGGCAGCCGCCCAGCCAAGGATGCGGTGTCCAACGCCATCAATCCTGCCCAGCTTCTTGATATCGATGTGGAGCATCTGGCCGGGCTTGTCCCACTGATAACGGACAACCGGCTCTTTGGGATTTAATGCACGAAGCCGTGATAAGCCATGACGCTTCAGGACGCGAAATACACTGCTTCTGCATAGACCGAGGCGGTGTGAAATCATATCTCCTGTCAAACGCTTTTGACGCAAGGAGAGAATCTGCTGAACTTCCTGTAAACGAAGCTTGCTACGACAGCGTAAAGGACGGGAAGAAGCATCTTTCAGGGCGGATAGACCACCAAGTCTGTAGCGTCTTGCCCATTTCCTGGCAGTTCTGACGCTGACGCCAAATCCGGCTGCCACAATGGATGCCGGTTGGGTCTGCATCCGTTTGACCATTTCTTCTCGACCTTTGGGCGTAAGTTTGGCATTCTTATGGATGTTCACCTTTCTTCCTTTCCTGTTTGCTGAGTGTCGTAACTCCAGCTTAACGGGGATTCGAAAGGTGAACAACCTATTGGGACTTTACAACTAGGGAGGTCATCCCTGCGTCTTATTTTCCTGACTGCCGGGCAGAGGCGTAGCAAACATGCGGATTATTATCGTTATTTTGTGTAAATGATAGAGACGAAAACACAAATAGGGGTATGTTTGGGGGTATTTATATAATCGAAAATGTATAAATGCTCTATTTTTAATGAGTTCAATTAATTGTTAGACTTCCACCCTTCCTTATTTCAGGGTTTGTTACTCCGCTGGCCTGACAGAAAAATGGCTTAATCCCATATCTGCCTGCATGCCATAAGTCAGCTTCAATCCCTTGTATACCATTGAGATGGGCTCATCCTTGTGAGGGTTGTATGCCGCAACCAGACGGCTTATGTCCTTTTTTGCCTGTACCGGTATGATTTCAGGCTCATAGCCGGCCGCCATGCCGGTTGCATGCACAATAATATTTTCCATACCCTGCTCATCATTTCCCCTCGCCACCAGCATGGCATTGACAACATACCCGCTTTTTTTATCGATTGTGCCGATGATGGTGATCTGGTGGGTGGAATTGCTTTGAAAGGTATCCTGGTTGGGGCCAACTTTTACTTTCGGGACGTCTTCAATCCGGAAACGCTGGCTGAGTTTTTCCATGCATCGGTTAAAGCGTTCTGCAAACTGTCCCGGTTCAACTCGAAACCGGCTTGAGTCAGTGCTCATTTTGGATGCAGATTCGGTATTTCTCTCATCAGGTTTCTTTTCTGGAGAATGATTGTCCGAACAGCCTCCGATAAGCAAGAGACTGCAGAAAACAAGGGGAAAATAACGGACTTTCATAACGGCTTTCCATACAGGGGATTTTTTATATCAGGGATTCAGGATTTTGCCATGTGGCAAAGACTGTGCCCCATCTGTTTTTATTATCGTATTAATTCGGAAAGATGTTTCTTGTGTGCAATGCTGTTTTTGGCAGGGGGTGTTGTGGTATGGTTTTTATAATCGCATGATGCCGGTACCGGATGAACAGAGGGTGTTATGAAATTGATGATGGCGATTTTGTATGACGAAAAGAGCCGACTGGAAAAAAAGCTTCAGTCAACTGAAAAAATGGACGTTTCGGAAAAAGCGGATGATGAAAAACAACTGGCAGTTGTGAACAGCGATATAGAGCGAATGGAAATGTATATTGACAGGCCAAGCATGCAGACCTGGTCCGAGCTGATTTTTATTGATGATATCCGGGAGCGCGCCAAAAGAATACAGGCGCAAAAAGAAAATTGATATGTCAGAGCCGCTGTCATCTGATCCGGTGCATGGTTTTATTGGTCTGGACAGGAACGGATTCAACGCTGTTAACCCAAGTGTCGTACAATGTACGCTTATTTTGGAAAATAACTTGATTTGGACCCGGATATTATCTTCGGGGGGCGTAGGCATCACCTCTCAAACTGCTGTATAACGCTGTAATATTGATTGAATTATGTCAGATAATCAAAAGATGGCCGACAAGGCTGTACCCGTTTTGCGCTTTGAGGATTTTGGCCTGGCGGAAAAAATTCTGCGGGCATTGAACGATCAGGGATATACCTCACCCACTCCCATCCAGCAACAGGCGATTCCTGTTGTCTTGCAGGGGCGCGATGTGATGGGGGCTGCCCAGACGGGTACCGGTAAAACAGCCGGTTTTTCCCTGCCGGTTATTCAGGTACTTTTGCCCACTGCCAATACCAGCATGTCTCCTGCCCGTCACCCGGTTCGGGCGCTTATCCTGACCCCGACCAGGGAACTTGCAGACCAGGTTGCCGATAATGTGCGTAATTATGCGCACTATACCGGCCTGCGTTCTGCTGTTGTATTTGGCGGTGTTGATATGGCGGCACAAACAACGGCGCTTCGGGCCGGTGTGGAGATTCTGATCGCTACCCCTGGACGCCTTCTGGATCATGTGCAGCAAAAATCGGTCAATCTATCACAGACCAGCATCCTGATCATGGATGAGGCAGACCGGATGCTGGATATGGGTTTTTTGCCGGATTTGCAACGCATTATCAATCTGTTGCCTCAAAAACGGCAAAACCTGATGTTTTCCGCAACGTTTTCCCCTGAAATCAAAAAACTGGCAGCGACTATCCTGAATAACCCGGTTACGATTGAAGTCGCCAGAAGCAACGCGACAGCAGATAACGTCTCACAAGCCGTTTATCAGGTGGATGAGGCTGACAAGAGCGGTGCAGTAGCACATATCATCCAGAGCCAGAATCTGAAACAGGTCCTGGTTTTTACCAACACACGGATTGGCGCCTCCCGTCTGACCCGTCTGCTGGAAAAAAAGGGCATTCGCTCAACCGCAATTCATGGCGATAAGACACAGCCTGAAAGGATGGCTGCGCTTGAAGCCTTCAAACAAGGAGAAATCGATGCGCTAGTTGCAACTGACGTGGCCGCCAGAGGACTCGATATTGCCGAGTTGCCGTGTGTAATCAACTACGATTTGCCCTTTACGGCAGAGGATTATGTTCACCGTATTGGCCGAACCGGCCGGGCAGGTGCCTCAGGAGATGCCATTTCGCTTTATTCTGCCAAGGATGAGCGTAGTCTTGCCGATATCGAAAAGCTGATCAAGCGTAAATTGCCTCGTACGTCCCTGACCGGTTTTGACGGGAAAAAGTCTTTTTCAGAACGGTCAGTGCAACGCCAGCGGGAAGGTGGTCACGGTATGACTTCATCCGGAAAGCGTTCCGATCGCAGCCCTTACAAATCCGTGGTGCTTGAACGCAAGGGCAAGCATGATCCCTGGTTTGACAAGCCCTATGAGCCTTCTTCATCGTCGAGTGCAGAAGTAAAAGAAGACAGCAAGAGTGTAGAGAAGTCGCCTAAAAAGAAAGTAGCCGCGCTTTTAGGCGGGTTGCCAAAGAAATAAGCCTTAACCCGTTCTGTTCCTGATGTTTATGTCAGGAACAGATGCACACGACACCTACTGACGGTTTACCAGGTTGGGTGCCAGTGTCATGGATACGACCCAAAATCCTTTTCCGGGAAAAGACTGCACAACAACTTCATTCTGATAGGCTGCTAAAACAGCTGCCTGGCTGCGGCCGTTCATGTTTGCTCTTTCGAGCGCTCTGGCAAGCGGTACGCTGACATAGAGTTCTCCGGATGTTTTTTTCAGTTGCATACTGTAATAAACATAGCCATGTGACATCAGCGACTCATGGACGGCGGAAGGTGTTTTTCCATGCGTGCCTTTTGCCACCATTTCCATATGCCTGAGCCTGCTTTCAGGTGCATCTCCTGTGAATTCCAGGGCAAGGCTCCAGGAACGGTTTCCCCACATGAGTGTTGTTTCCAGCTCATTTTTCTTCTTGTCTGCCTTTGCTCCCAGGGCGATGGCTTCAGCCATTGTTGTTGTTCCGACACCAAAAGGGACAGATCCCAGTATCTGGGTAAACCGCCAACTGGAGTTGTCTCCGGTAATATCCCCTCTCTTGCGTTCTTCAAATCTCAAAACCGGTACAGAATCTTTCCTGACCATCAGGGCAAGGGAGGTATTCTTTTCATGGGAAAAATCCGTGAAGGGAAAAGAGAAGCTTCCTTTGCTGTGTTCAATTTCCATTCGCATTTTTTTGCATTCAGGTCGGGAGATAGTAATTTTCTCTCCCGGAGCAAGACTGGTGCCGGTATGGATCTGGATCAATCCATAAGGGGCCAGAACAACCTTGGTTACTCTGGTGTCGCTTTTATTGGTCAGCGTGAATTTATAATTAACCGGCTCTTGTGAAAGCGCGGCTTTCGGGATGAACAGCAAACAGGCAAGCAGAACCAGCCATCCGGCAACAAAACGGTGAACCGACAGGTTTCGTGTTGATGGATGCTGTTTCATATCTTTCTCCGGATTGGTAGAGGTCTTCCTTATTTTACGGTAAGGATGCGCGTTCTGCCAGCAGAATGCGGAGGGAGCGGGGAAGTTGTAAAAAACGTTTCTTCTCTACGGGTTTTTCAGATGAGAGACAAGGTAAAATAGCGGGATGATGTCACCGCAATTTATTCATCTTCGCCTTCATTCAGAATATTCCATTGTCGACGGGCTTGTACGTATTGACGATGCTGTCAAAACGGCAGCAAAGGATGCACAGCCCGCATTGGCATTGACGGACTTGTCCAACCTTTTTGGCCTGATCAAATTTTATCAATCCGCCAGAAAGGAAGGGGTAAAACCGATTGCGGGCTGTGATGTATGGATTACCAATGAGCAGGAAAGAGACAAGCCCTCCCGTCTTTTGCTGCTGGTAAAGAACCAGCATGGCTATCTCCAACTGTGCGAGTTGCTTTCGCGGGCATGGCTGGAAAACCAGCATAGAGGAAAAGCTGAAATCCGGATTGAATGGCTGGAAGCGTTGACGCAAAGCAGCGCAGGAAACGGACTGATCGCCTTGTCCGGTTTTCGTGATGGTGATATCGGCATGGCCTTTGGAAAAGGCAACCCTGATATTGCGGATAAGCATGCGTTACGCTGGACAACCATTTTTCCGGACAGTTTTTATATCGAGGTACAGCGGACAGGACAGCAGGGAGCCGAACAGCTGTTGAGACAGTCAGTGGCACTCGCAACCAAATTGCAATTGCCTGTGGTTGCAACTCACCCGGTTCAATTTCTTTCTCCTGAAGAATTCACGGCACATGAGGCGCGAATCTGTATTTCCGGCGGAGAGATTCTTTCGAACAAGCGGCGAACACGCCTGTTTAATGAGCAGCAGTGTTTCCTTTCGCAGGCGGAAATGGTCAAATTGTTTGAGGACCTTCCCGGGGCATTACAGAATTCTGTTGAGATCGCCAAGCGTTGCAATCTTCAACTGGAGCTGGGAAAGCCGCGTTTGCCGGATTTTCCGACGCCGGCAGGTATGACACTGGATGAATTTCTGGTCCATGAAGCAAGGCGCGGACTCGAGCATCGGCTTGTCCAGCTTTATCCTTCTGAAACAGAGCGGGAGGCGGCGCGTCCCCGATACGAAGAGCGGCTGAATTTTGAAACCGACACGATCAACAATATGGGGTTTGCCGGCTACTTTCTTATTGTGGCTGACTTCATCCAGTGGGCGAAACAAAATGGCGTTCCTGTGGGACCGGGGCGGGGTTCCGGAGCGGGTTCACTGGTTGCCTATTCCCTTTCCATTACCGATCTGGATCCGCTTGCCTACAATCTGCTCTTTGAACGCTTTTTGAATCCGGAGCGGGTTTCCATGCCTGACTTTGATATTGATTTTTGCCAGGAGGGCAGGGATCGTGTCATTCAGTATGTGAAAGAGCGCTATGGGAAGGATGCCGTTTCACAGATTGCGACATTCGGTACGATGGCGGCAAAGGCTGCTGTGCGCGATGTCGGCAGGGTGCTTGATCTTGGTTATAACTTTTGCGATGGGATTTCCAAGCTGATCCCCTTCAAGCCTGGCAAGCTTGTCACTATATCGGAAGCCAAAAAAGAGGAGCCTTTACTGGCAGAGCGTGAAGCCAATGAAGAAGAGGTAAAGCAGCTGCTTGCCCTGGCAGAACAGGTTGAAGGCATAACACGTAATGTGGGTATGCATGCGGGTGGTGTGCTGATTGCACCTGGCAAATTGACAGATTTCTGTCCCCTGTATACACAGGGAAATGACGGGGGCGTCGTTTCCCATTTTGATAAAAAGGATGTGGAAGAGATTGGCCTCGTCAAGTTTGACTTTCTTGGGCTGGCCACGCTGACTATCCTTGATCTGGCTGCACGGTATATTCGTGAACTGGATCCTGCCATGGCGGATTTTACGCTGGAATCGATTCCGCTTAATGACAAACCCACATACGATCTGCTGACAAATGCAAAGACGGTTGCCGTGTTCCAGCTGGAAAGCCGGGGCATGCAGGGCATGCTGAAGGATGCCAGGCCGGACCGTTTTGAAGACATTATTGCGCTTGTTGCCTTGTATCGTCCGGGACCGATGGACCTCATACCGGATTTTTGCCGGCGTAAGCATGGTGAGCGCTTTGAGTATCCGGATCCGAGAACAGAAGGTATTCTGTCTGAGACTTACGGCATCATGGTTTACCAGGAACAGGTCATGCAGATGGCACAGATTATCGGCGATTATTCGCTCGGTGGCGCCGATCTGTTGCGTCGTGCCATGGGTAAAAAAGATGCGGATGAAATGGCGGCACACCGGCAGATTTTCCGCGAGGGTGCGGCGAAAAATGATCTTTCTGAAGAAAAGGCCGATGAGATTTTTGATCTCATGGAAAAATTTGCCGGTTATGGTTTCAATAAATCCCATGCGGCAGCTTACGCCTTGCTGGCCTACCAGACAGCCTGGCTGAAAACCCATCACCCGGCAGCTTTCATGGCTGCCAACATGTCGTTGGCTATGGATGATACGGAGAAAGTCCGTATCCTGTTCGAAGATGCGCTGGATGTATGCGGGCTGACGTTGCTGCCACCTGATATCAATTTATCCGAATACCGTTTCAAGCCGGTTGGTGAGCCCCCCAGCGTAAGTGACCAGCCTGTAAAAGAAATCCGTTATGGATTGGGAGCTGTGCGCGGGTCAGGTGAAGCGGCTATCGAAGCCATTGTCAATGCCAGAAAAGAAGGGCCTTTCACGGATCTGTTTGACTTCTGTTCGCGCATTGATCGGCGCCAGGTGAATCGGAGGACGATTGATTCACTTATCCGTGCAGGGGCATTTGATGGCTTCGGTGAAAACAGGGCTATCTTGCTGGCATCTGTTCCATTGGCAATTGAGGCTGCAGAGCAGGCCGATGCATCTGCCAATCAGGGGAGTCTGTTTGGTGGTGAAGAAGCCGTCATGCAGGCGGTGGAATATGTTAAAGTGCCGCACTGGACAGAAAAGCAGAAACTGCAGGAAGAAAAGGATGCGCTTGGTTTTTGTATGTCCGGGCATCTTTTTCACGCTTATGCAGAGGAAGCAAAGCAGTTCGGGCACACCCGAATCGCTTCTTTGGCATCATCCCGTGAACCGAAATGGGTGGCCGGTATTATTTCCTCCATTCGCAACCAGATGTCACAGCGTGGCCGTATGCTGGTGGTGACACTGGATGATGGCAGCGGCACGGTGGAAGTGACGGTCTTTTCGGAATTGCTGGAGCAGAAAAGATCGGTGTTTGTCGAGGATGAGTTCCTGCTGGTTTTTGGCAAGGTGTCGGAAGACAGGTTTTCAGGCGGGTTGCGCATCAATGCGGATGAGGCGCTGGATATTGCGGGAGCTCGGATGCATTTTCATGAATATCTGTATTTTGAGTTGCCAGAAAAGTACGATCTTGATGAGTTGAGAGAAGCACTGAGTCCTCATTGTTTCCCGAAAGGATTGCCTGTCATTGCGAGCTATCGATCCGGAGTAAATATCTGTAAAATCGCTCTTGGCGAAGACTGGCAGTTGATACCGACAGATGAAAGTATGCAAATGCTTGGAGAGCTCTCAAATAAAGCGATATCAGAAAAGCGCCATGTCGTTTCTTGAGCAGCATTAGGATACTGTGCGAATAATGGATAATTTTTCACGGCAAGAAAAAAGTGTTGTATTTTACCGATGGTTATTTGGCATAACTGTTATCCTGTTTCCTGTTGTGGTATTTATTTCAAAAAGAGCGAATGATGCCTTTTTTTATCTGTTTCTCGTCCTGTGTCTGTCAGCGTTCTTCATCTATAAAAATTCTCGGCAGCAATCATTCAGATCTTTTTTCTCGGATTACTGGCCGCTTTTTCTCACAATGGCCTGCCCATTCGTTGCCGAAATCCTGAATCAATTATTTGTCAGTGGTTTTCGTCTCGCTTTTTTCGATTTTTCACTGCGCTTCCTGCTTATTCCTGTTTTGATATATGGATTGTTGAGTATCCCCTACAAAGTTTTGTCGCGGTTACGATGGGGATTGGTCGTTGGCACACTCGCCTGTTCGCTTCTTTTCTTTTATATGGTTTATCAGAAGGGTGGAGTTAGGCCAAATACTGAGCACTTTATTCAGCTTCGTCTGATTAATTATGCCAACATGACGTTGCTGTTGGGATTTCTGGCGTTTTTATCTCTTGGCTGGAAAAGGATGGATAACAGAGTCATTTCTGTCTTGAAGGTGATTGCATTTGTTGCTGCTCTGGCAGTATCCATTGTGTCATTGACACGGGGAGGATGGCTGGCGTTTCCTTTTTTTATCTGGATTGGAGCACGACTCTTTAAAATAAAAAGAAAAAACCTGCTGATTTTATGCGGCATAATCGCGCTGTTTTTTTCCAGCCTGTTTTTTTTCAGCAGCAATATCCAGAGCCGTTTTACAACAGCAATAGATGATATCAGCCAGTATGAAGGAGGAAAAAACAAGGATACTTCTGTTGGTATTCGTTTTCAGCATTACAAGGCAGGAATTGCTTTGTTCAAAAAAAGTCCCTTATTCGGCGTTGGCCGGGGTAAATTCAGGGAAAAAATGCAGGGTCTGGCGTCAGAAAATATAATTTCTGAAAAGGCGGCTGATGCTGGTTCCTGGCATCTGCATAATGAATTCATGTACCAACTTGGAACTGGCGGTATCCTTGCCGCCTTGTCTGTTATCCTGTTTAGCTTGGTTCCATTTTGCTATTTTTTCCGGGCGGTTTATTCTGATGATGCGGAACTCAGAACTGTTGCTTGTATGGGAGCAGCAGTCAGTATAGCGCTCTTTGTTTTTGGTTTGACTGAAGGTGTATTTCTGCCAAAGCAGATCGTGAACTTTTATGTTTTTATCCTATCAATTTTAATGGCTCTTCTCATCCAAAGGAGAAGAAGTCTGGAGACGTAAGTCGTTTCATGCATGGTTTGTCTATTTGTTTTCACGGTATTTTTTCATGATTCCAGCCCTATTCAAGCGCGTTATTGTTTTACATAAGCCCTACAAGGGGCGGATTGTCATCGCACTGCTTGCCATGGCGGTAACCGCTGCAGCAGAACCGGTTATTCCTTTTTTCTTTCAGTTGCTGCTGGATTATGGTTTTCAGGATGGTGTCGATTTTCCATACTGGTATGTACCGGCAATAGTGATTGGCCTTTTTGTTGTTCGCGGTTGTGCTACGTTTACCAGCACTTACATGCTGACCTGGGTATCGTCCCGTTTTTTAACGGTGATACGTCAACAGATGTTTGACCGTATGCTGGATATGTCCGCCGGTTATTTTGAATCGTATTCCGTTGGCAGAATCCTTAATACGATTATGTTTGAGGTTCGGCAGATTATTAATATGGTGACCGACATACTGACCTCCATTGTCAGGTCGTTTCTCACGGTTGTCGGTTTGCTGGCATGGCTTTTCTACCTGAACTGGAAACTTTCCCTGATTACCCTTGTGCTTCTTCCTCTGACATCGCTGGTCATTCGTTACACAGGACGGCGCCTGAAAAAACTGAATCAGGAGACACTGGCATTAAATAACGCATTGACACAGGAGCTTGAGGAGTCTACTCGTGCTCACCTTGTCACCAAGGTTTTTGATGCACAGGAATTCGAGAGAAAACGCTTTGCGCGGGGAACAGAAGAAATCAGGCGTTATACCATGCGTACCACCCGGACATTCGCCTCTACTGTGCCGATAACGCAACTGATGACAGCCTGTGCTGTTGCCGTTATTGTGCTTATTGCCCTGTATCAGTTCCGGCATGGGCAGATAACGGTTGGCAGCTTTGTTTCCTTTTTGACGGCCATGCTTATGCTTTTGGCGCCCATGAAAGATCTGGCTCAGGCAAATGGTCCCCTGCAAAGGGGGCTGGCAGCAGCAGAAGCAGTTTTTGACCTGATTGATGCCCCGATAGAAAGAACAAACGGGATAACTCTGGATCGACGGGCGACAGGACAGATAGAGTTTGCCAATGTGAGTTTTTCCTATCCGGGGTCATCCGGCTATGCCCTTAAAGATATCAATCTTCATATCAAGCCGGGAGAAACCATTGCGCTTGTCGGTATGTCAGGAGGCGGAAAGACGACAATGGTAAATCTGCTTCCTGAATTTTATGCACCATCCAGCGGGCAGATATTACTTGATGGGATTTCGATACAGGAGATATCTCTTTCCAGCCTTCGTAAGCAGATTGCGATGGTAAGCCAGCATGTTGTCCTGTTTAATGATACGGTTGCTGCCAATGTGGCATATGGCGATATGAATCCGGATATGTCCCGGATAGAAGCTGCTGTCAAGGCCGCGCACTTGTCTGGTGTGGTTGCTGGTCTGGAAGACGGGTTGCAGACCAATATCGGCCATAACGGGTTACGGTTGTCTGGAGGACAGCGGCAGCGTCTGGCCATAGCGAGAGCCATATACAAGGATGCGCCGGTACTGATACTGGATGAAGCAACTTCTGCGCTTGATACGGAATCTGAACGTGAAGTGCAGGCGGCACTGGATGAATTAATGAAGGGGAGAACCACTTTGGTTATTGCGCACAGGCTTTCTACAGTAGAAGGTGCTTCTCGGATTGTAGTGCTGGCAGGAGGGGAGATTGTTGAAATTGGTACGCATGAAGAGCTGCTCAAAAAGGATGGCGTTTATGCGGGCCTTTATAAATTGCCTTCGAGTGAATTTGTTGAGTCATTACATATCAGCCAATAACAAAGTAAACATGATCAGATGATGCATGAAAGTGCGGCAGCTTCTGCAGGAGGGTTTTCCGTAGTGGAAATAACTGACAGAAGTGACAGGGCCAGAAGTACAATGTAAAGAATTTGCAGGATTTGGATGATGATAACAAGACCACCTTTAGCGCCTCCTATTTCAATATTGATGTACCACCAGGTGGGACGTTTCAATAATCCCAGAAAGCATCGTGCCGTATATTGTGATGTCGGCCGGTTTGAACGGCAGATGGCATGGCTTCACTGGCGTGGTTACAATGTCATCAGTCTTGCCCAGGCCTATGCCGGTTTGTATGAAGGTCAGCCGATTCCTGAAAAAGCTGTCGTGCTGACATTCGATGATGGCTGTGACAATTTTCGCGAGTATGCCTGGCCGATTCTGAAAAAATACCAGTATCCGGTCACCATGTTTCTAGTGGCAGGGATGTTGGGGGGAACAACGCAGTGGATGGATGATGTTCCTGAAGAGGCCAGCCTGATGGATATTGCCACGATACGTGAACTTCGCAAGGAAGGCGTCAGTTTTGGCGCACATTCTGTCAATCATGTCCGGCTGTCAGAATGCCCGCCACAGGTCGCACGGGAGGAGATTTTCGGAAGCAAGGCAAAGCTGGAGGATGTGCTGGGGGAGGCCGTTCCTGATTTTTGCTATCCCTATGGCTACTATAATCAGCAGGTTGCTGATATGGTTGAAGAAGCAGGGTACAAAACCGGCCTGACGTGTCTTCGGGCTGCGGCCAATTACGCCAGAAGTCCTTTTGAGCTTCCCAGAAAAGCTATTTCATATGGAGATACCCTGCCGGGGTATCTGTGGAAAATTCATATGAAAAACGTGCCGAAAAAATCTCTCTCAAAAGGACCCAAGGGGTAGGGTATCAGTCTGGTTTACCAGAGAAAAACGGGTTTTGGATCACCATATTACATCCTTTTTTGAGGCGGTGGCTGTTTTCTGATATCCATGGAAATGCGCCTGAATACATTTGAAAATATACTCATGTAATGCTTCAGGTAATATGAGAGGTTCCTGATCTTGTTTTTCCGGATATGTTCATCTCTTCCCCCTATGGCATTGATGGAGGAGGGGAATTGATCTTTGACATAGGCGCAATAAGGTATAACGGCTTTAACGTTGATGAAATCCTGGTGAAGTTCCCATTTATCGATAATGGTATAGAGGGGAAAAAGTGAATCCAGCATTTTTTTTGCAGCCCTTTTGGTAATCACATAACAATAGGCGGAACCACCACGATAATAGTCATGTACCACATGGGTTTCATCCAGTGGCTGGCTTTCCTTTGTACTGACATAGCGTTTGATATGACTGAACAGTGTGACAGTCGGTGTATTCTCATCATATAAAAGTTCAACTTTTTCCAGCAATTTCCGGAAGTGGTTCGTCTGGATATAAATGTCATCCTCCATAACCAGGGCATGGGAAATATTTTCGTCCTGCATTTTCCGGTAAATTTTAAGGTGGCTCAGCGCACAACCAATTTCTCCTGCGGTCATTTTGCGATGGCGTTCACGAATGGCCTTAGTCTCATTGTAAACGTCGGTAATATTGCCATTCTGCAGCAGTTCCGCACCATTTACTGCTTCAATGAAGGCAAACTCAATTCCCGCTTTCTTCAATTCTTCTGAAATGGATTGTTTTCTATCAGTGTCTTTGGCAAGATTAATAACAAAACACTGCATAAGGTCTGCTCGCTTTCAAGTGATTTCTAGGAAATTAGTCAAAATAAATTTGGTGTGGGTATTAGCAGAAAATAGGATGAAATTGTTGGGAAATCCAATTTTTTCGGCTGACATATTTCATATGGTAATTTAATGTCTGATTATTGCATTTTTTAAACATCTAAATATGCAGTATTTTATTTTCATCAATCAATCGCTGTACATATTTTTTTTCTTTTTCCCACGGATGTCCATCCCATCCTTCAAATGTAAAGTTGTGCATGATGATTTTTGCATCTTTATATTTTTCAAGGAAATAGTAAATTATGATAAAACCAGAGCTGGGTTCCTTATCAGTTTTCAAAACATCAGATGCAATTTTATTTATTAAATTGAAATCAAAAAATTTATATTTGAAATGATGCAGATTGTTTCTTAGTATAAAAAATAAGAATCTATACAAGTATTTTATTATTTTAAAAATTTTTTGTTTTTTAAGTAACGAAAAAACACCTTTTAATGAAAAACGGTATATAACGAAAGTGTTTTTCTTGAGATATTTTTTGTTAATATTCATTTTTCTTGATCGAACATTTTCGTATGCATT
Organism: Oxalobacter vibrioformis; assembly: GCF_027118995.1. NCBI lineage: Bacteria > Pseudomonadati > Pseudomonadota > Betaproteobacteria > Burkholderiales > Oxalobacteraceae > Oxalobacter > Oxalobacter vibrioformis. The sequence continues at coordinate 541,369 of NZ_CP098242.1, read as the reverse complement.
TGCAATAAACAGAACATCTGCTCTCAATGAGCAAGAAGGATTTGGAGAGTTAAATCGAACAACAATATCTTCCTTATTTACCAAATGATCAATATTTTGTTTGTTTGGGGCATTGCCAATAATCCAGATTTTCATGACTTTTGATAATTAAAATAGATGATTTAAAAAGTAATGTGAAATATTACTTGAATATGAGTCATTCTAAATATTAGTTAATGGTAAAATGTTTTGCATCTGAATTTTAAATAAGGAAATCAATAAAATGCCAAGTGAAAGTTATACAAACTCGCTCAACTGATTCGAAATATTCTCAGGACGGTAGATTGCTGACGTTAAATATCTTGATACGATACCATTTTTTTGTAACTCAATAAATATTTTTCTGCTGAGCCCTTTACTGCCATAAACCCCTGAAATATCTTAAACACAACAAAGCAGATGTTCCTGGTTGACTTTACTAACATGAGGACGTACTGTACTGCTCATGCGTATTATCCAGGTTATTCGCAGTCTTACATTTGGTGGTGCTGAAAATCATGTGCTGTCGCTTTCGCTTGGTTTGCGGGAGATGGGGCATGATGTTCTCGTTGTGGGTCCGAAAAATTCGTGGATCAGTGACCAGTGCACCATTCACCAGTTACCCATGGAGCTCGCGCCGATGCGGGGGATTGCTGATGTGACGTCTTACTGGAAGTTGCATCGTCTGATCAAATTCTGGAAAGCGGATATTGCACATGCACACCAGGTACGTCCATCCCAGTATGTCGGGATAGCAACGATGGGCACAAAGGCTGTTCCGGTCAGCACTGTGCACTCCACGAGTTCCAGCAAGCATATGCGCCGGTGCAGACATCTGATTGCTGTGGCTGATGCGGTAGAGGCAAACCTGGTAAGGCATCATTATCCCAAAGAGATCATTACACGTATCTATAACGGCGTGCCTGACATGATACGTGGTGAGCGTGATCTTTTGCGTCAGGAACTGGCGATTCCAGATGAACAGTTTGCTGTCGTGCTTGCCGGACGTTTTCACCGGGACAAGGGGCAGGATCTGCTTGTAGAAATTGCCAGGTTGTCTCCAGAAAATGTTCACATCTATTTTCTGGGAGATACTGAAACAGGGTTTGGACATCAGGTGATTGCTATGGCAGAAGGTCATCCCCGTATCCATTTTCTGGGGTATCGCAATGATGTGCAACGGATTTTGCCAGCCTTTGATGTCTATGCGGCGCCCTCACGCCGTGAGGCATTTTCATTGTCGCTTGTGGAGGCAGGGGCAGCATCTTTGCCTGTTGTCGGCATGCAGGTTGGGGGCATTCCTGAAGGGGTGTTAAATGGCGAGACCGGTATTCTGGTTCCACCAGGTGACATATCTGCTTTTGCTGATGCAATACAAAGACTCGCCTTTGACAAAGCCTTGTCCGCAAAATTAGGGACACAGGCACGCCAGCGTTATAAAAAAGAGTTTACTGTTGAACATATGCTGGAGCAGACTGAGCGGGTTTATAAAAAGCTCCTGGGAAAAGTCTGATTTTTTAAAATGACATATAACTGGGTATCAACATGACAACATCAATTCTTGTAACAGGTGGTACAGGTTATATCGGCTCTCATACCGTTGTACAACTCATGCAGCGGGGCAATCAGGTGGTGATACTGGATAATTTGAGTAACAGTAACCGCAAGGTGCTGGATCGTATTGAACAGATTTGCGCAAAGCGCCCGGTTTTTATCGAAGGCGATATTCGAGACAGGAAAGTCTTGAAGAAAATTTTTCATGAGCATGCTATCAGTGCCGTCATCCATTTTGCCGGTCTTAAAGCGGTGGGGGAAGGGGAGGAAAAGCCCTTTCTGTATTATGAAAACAATGTTGCCGGAAGTGTAGTTCTGTTTCAGGAAATGGCTGAAGCTGGCATATATACACTGATTTTTTCTTCTTCTGCCACGGTTTATGGCGATCCAGGCTATGCGCGTTTTGATGAGCAAACACCGGTTTCGGCTGTCAATGTGTATGGCCGTACCAAGCAAATGGTTGAAGATATCCTGCGTGATGGTAAAAAGGCACTGTCGCTCTGGAATGTGGCGCTCTTGAGATATTTCAACCCGGTAGGAGCGCATGTATCCGGATTGATGGGAGAAGACCCGACAGGAATCCCGAACAATCTTATGCCGTTCATTTCGCAGGTTGCAGTTGGCAAACGGGAAATGGTTTCTGTTTTTGGTAGTGACTATCCAACGGAGGACGGGACTGGCGTACGTGATTATATTCACGTTGAAGATCTGGCATCTGCACATCTTGCAGCGCTCGACAAGCTGATGAAAGAAAAGGAAGCTTTTATCACGGTCAATATCGGGACAGGGCGTCCGTACAGCGTGCTGGAAGTGATAAAAGCCTTTGAAAAAGCATCAGGAAAAACCGTTCCCTACCAGATCACCGACAGGCGGCCTGGAGATATCGCAGCCTGTTATGCGGATCCGACACTGGCAAAAGAATTACTGGGGTGGCAGGCACAATATGATATCCATCGGATGTGTGAGGATACCTGGCGCTGGCAGGAAAACAATCCGACGGGTTACCAATAAGACCAAGGCAAAGGCAGCCTGTTTTTCCAGTAAAAAAGCGCTTTATTTCCGTCATCAGGGGCGGGAATCTTCCAGGCGAATTCTGAGCCGGGCAAACTGGATGGCCGCAATCATGATGAGAACCGGCAAGAAAGCTTCATAAATTTCTTCAAATGAAGAAATGCCCGTATCCCAGAAATTACTGAGGGATACGCCTGTATAACGTTTGTAGTTGTCTGCAAAACGATCAACGAATTTGACAAAAACGGTCAGCATACAGGTTGTGCCGATGGTCCATACCGTGGCATTCAGCCTGAAAAATTCCCGGAACAGGAATCGGGTGTAACGCTTGAACAGGTAAATGGCGATGACAAGCCACATCAGCAGGAAGAGTGCGGTTATGATTTTTTCATGAATCGGATTATTAGGATTCAGAAAAAACCTGATTTTGATGGCGGTGGTATCTGTCTGTGTCAGCCAGTGTTGTATGCCCAGTTCGCGCAACAGCATACCGAGCGTAATAAATTCAAAGAGCCAGAAATTGATGTTCTGCTTCGGGGTATTGTCCTTTGGCTTGCAGACATAAAGGACAATCATCGCCAGGACATAAAGCACAGGGGTGATGTAATCATCCCAGACAAAAGTCATCCAGATGGCGGTATCACGGTCCAGCAGGAGCCAGTTGGCCAGTGGGATGATGCCCATGATAATAATAAAAACAGGCGAAAACAGAGGGTGGTAAAACCAGTTTCTTTTTGATGAGTTGTTCATTGCTTCAATTTGAGTGGTTCAGTACTTTTCTGTAGACATCCAGGTTACCCAGTGTCATTGTTTCAACAGAGAAGTCGGTCATTATACGCTTCCTGCCCGCAGAGCCAAGAGTATGCCTGAGATCAGCATCATCAATCAGTAGTTTGAGCGCAGCGGTCAGGGCATGGGTATCACCCGGTTCGATGAGGATACCGGTCGCGTTTTCCAGAACGGCTTCGGGCAGCCCGCCCGCCCTCGTTGTAATAATTGGCACAGCGGCTGCGGAAGCCTGCAGTAGGGATACTCCGAGTCCTTCCATGTCTGCTGGGTGTGCAAGGATATCCAAACCGCCTAACCACTTGGGAAGATCAGTCCGGAAGCCGGTGAACTGAATAATGTCAGAAAGGTTTTTTTGCTGTACAGCAGATTCAAGCTGGGAACGAAGCGGTCCTTGTCCGAAGCAGAGCACACGGAGGTGCGGGTATTCCCTGCTCAGGGTTTTTATGGCTTCAATCAGGTAGGCATGTCCTTTTCTGGGGATAAGCTGTGCAACAATGCCAATGACGATGGCGTTATCCGGCAGGCTGAACTCTTGCCGCATGGCGGTCCGGTCAACAGCGTGAAGATAGGGGGCTGGATCTACGGCACTACGGACACAGGTGACTTTTTCAGGAGGAACACCTTCCGAGAGAAGAACCTGGCGGATGGCTTCAGAGATGGTAATAACATGATCATAGAGCCGGTATTTCATCGATACCAGCAGTCGTGATTCAGGATTGTCCACTCTCCTTGAAAGGATGCAGGGAGTTTGTGTCAGTTTTGCCGCAATACCTCCCCAGATATCTGCCCCCCTGCGGCTGTGCAAATGGACAATATCCGGTTTGTCGCTTCGTATGACAGCAGTCAACCGGCTGACCAGCCCGATATCTGCATCGCCTTTCATGGGCATTTCATATACCTGTGCGTATTGTGACACTTCCCTGGCGATATCAGCACCGATAGGACATGCGAGGATATTGCTGACGCCCAGCCCAGACAATCCCTTGATGATATACGCTACCTGGCGGGCGCCGCCATAAAAATGCTTGCCGGATTCGACATGGAGTATTTTCATGATTCGCTCTTCAGTGCCGATTCCAGCGTTGTCATGACATTTTCAGGCGTAATTTCCCTCAAACAGTCAAATCGGTCATTACAGGTCGGTTTACGGCGACAGGGAGAGCAGGGGAGTCCCAGCCAGATGACTTTCGCATTGTCGCGGGTTGTATTGGTATAAGGGCAGGTCGAGCCAAACAGGGCAACGGTAGGAATATCAAAAGCAATGCCCATATGGGTCAGGCCGGTATCAACACCAATTAATGCGCCTGCATGAGCAACGATCGCAACCGCCTCAGCCAGCCGGGTTTGCCCGACAAGGTTGATAATATCCTGTGCACCAGAATGAATTTCCTCTGCTGCGACTTTATCTGCCGGGCCACCCAGAAGAATCGGGATTAATCCGGTTTTTTCTTTGACCATTGGTGCCATGTTTTGCCATGCATCGGCAAACCAGTGTTTTTGGGGTCTGGTGGTAAAAGCAGCGAAAACGACATATTTTCCCGGATGCAAACCATGCGCTGCCAGTTTTTCCAGTGCCAGCTTTTCTGATTGGGAGTTAAGGGAAAGCGAGGGAGTGAAGTGATTGTGGTCGAGCTTTAACTGTTCGGCAAGGTATAGGTATTCCGAGCTGATCCGGTGAGATTCTCCAGCCCTGGAAATCACTTTGTTCATCAGCCATTGGCTGCCTTCTCTGGATCCCAGGCCAATACGTACAGGAGCTGAACTCATCCATGCAAAAATACCGCTTTTGAGCAGTCCTTGCAGATCAATGGCAACGTCAAAATGACGGGCCTTCAATTCAGCGCCAAATGCACGTATCTTTTTGATAGCCTCAAGTTTTTTTCCATTCTTCCACAATGATTTCCATTCCGATACGGGCATGACAATGCATTCATCCACATAGGGAGAATCAGCCATGAGCACTTCATTTCCCTTTTCCATGAGCCAGGAAATGTATGCATCCGGATAGGTTTTTTTGATAGCCTCTGCAAAAGGTGAAGCAAAGACAATATCACCTATGGCGGATGCACGGACTATCAGCACTTTTTTCACAGGTTCTCCGTTACCTAGGTGTGCTGTTAATTATCCCCAAAGAGATCTCTGCTGTAGACCTTGTGTTCCACATCCCGGATTTCATCGGTTACACGGTTGGCAACGATGATATCTGCTTCTTGTTTGAAAGCATCCAGATTATTGACTACCCGGGAATTGAAGAACTGTGGTTCCTGCAGGACAGGCTCATAGACAATAACTTCAATGCCTTTGGCCTTGACACGTTTCATTACGCCCTGAATACTGGATGAACGGAAATTGTCCGAGCCGGCTTTCATGACGAGACGATAAATGCCGACAACATTGGGCTTTTGTTCAACAATACGGTCAGCAATAAAATCCTTGCGGGTGCGATTCGATTCGATAATGGCCTGGATCAGGTTCTGGGGAACCTGGCTGTAATTGGCCAGTAATTGCTTGGTATCTTTGGGAAGGCAATAGCCGCCATAACCGAATGACGGATTGTTGTAGTGATTGCCGATTCGGGGATCCAGTGCAACACCTTCGATAATCTGCCGGGAATCAATGCCAAATGAGGCGGCATAGGTATCCAGTTCATTGAAATAGGCTACCCGCATTGCCAGATAAGTGTTGGCAAAAAGTTTGATCGCCTCTGCCTCGGTTGATTCTGTCAAAATAACAGGAGTATCTTTGTCGATCGCACCCTCTTTCAGCATGTTGGCAAACTTTTCTGCGCGCTCAGAGCGTTCGCCGACGACGATGCGGGACGGATGCAGGTTGTCATAAAGTGCTTTGCCTTCACGGAGAAATTCCGGTGAAAAAACCAGGTTGTTACATTTCAGTTCGCTGCGCATTCTGGTGGTATAACCCACGGGAACCGTCGATTTGATAATAATCAGCGCGTCCGGACAGTAATGGATAGCATCGCGTATGACGCTTTCGACGGAATGCGTATTAAAGTGATTGGTTTCCGGGTCATAGTCCGTCGGCGTTGCGATAATCACATAATCCGCATTTTTGTAAGCATCTTCCTTGTTGAGGGTGGCCCGGAGGTTGAGTTTCCTATTTTTGAGATAATCTTCAATTTCAGCATCAACAGTGGGTGATACTCCTTTGTTGAGCATTTCAACTTTTTCCGGAATGACATCCAGAACCACGACTTCATTATGCTGGGCAAGCAGAACGGCATTGGACAAGCCAACAAATCCCATTCCTGCAACGGTGACTTTAACGGGTGAATTCATTTGGACGATTACTGAATAAGTGGATGGGCCGATTTTGCCGGCATTCTCTACAGAATGGTAAGTCTGCCATTATAAAACAAAAGGTTGCATAAAACAGCGTGGGTTTTTCAGGATTGGGGAGTCTTCGGTATGACTGGTTGCCGTCTTTTTATGCAGGGAATGACGATATAATCAGTTCTTTTCTCATTATCTGTTTTCATGCGCCAGCCACTTCGCTTACGTTTATATCGTCTTATCCAGGTGACAGTGATTACCTGGGCCATGTTTTTGCTGATGCGCCTGTTTGACTTCTGGTGGAACAGACCGGAATTTGCGGATTATGCCTGGAAGGAAATCCGGCAGGCACTTATGCTGGGCTTTCGTTTTGATGCGTCCGCCCTGGCACATTTGATGGTGGTGCCGGCTTTACTGGTTATTCTTCCTTTACCCAAAATCCTGGATAAAAGACGCTGGTATCTGGCAGTGCTGGTACTCTTTTTGACAGCTGCCCCGCTTTTTGCGATGGGATGGATTGATATTGAACTGGTTCGGTTTGTCAAAGCCAGAATGACCGTCAGTACGCTTTTTCTTTTCAGGGAGGGAAGCTTCAGTTTTTCGGACTTGATGGGAAATTATGCTTTCCTCATCGTGTCAGGCTTTTTTTTCTGGTGTTTGTGGGCTTATTGTCTCTGGAAGATAGCGCAAAAAGCCACAGTGGAGAATGAAACAGACCGGCTGCGTTTTTCCCTTTACTGGGTATTATCGCTGCTTGTGATTATTGCCTGCCTGGTTATCGGTATCAGAGGCGGGATCAAAAACTCAAAGCCCATAAGAATTGTGGATACCTACCCCGATCTGCAGCTCGGAAACTGGGCATTGAATACACCTTTTACCTTCATTAAGGAGTTGCGCTCCACTCCTGTGACGGGAAAAGTGTATTTTGGTGACATGGAGAAGCTGACTCCTTATCTGAATGGCTCGGTTGAGACATCTTCTGTTATGGAGGGACATCGTCCCACCAAACCACAGAATATCGTGGTTTTCATGATGGAAAGTCTTTCGCAGGATCACATGGGGAAGGTGAATGGCCAGAAAGGATTTACCCCTTTTATTGATGAGCTGGCTGAAAAATCACTTTTTTTCCATGAAGGGTATGCCAATGCGAATCGTTCGATTGAGGGGATACCTGCTGTTTTGGGGGGGATACCAGCATTGGGAACCGATCCTTTTCTCGTTTCTCCCTATGCAAATGCCGAATTTGAGGGATTGGGCAATGCGCTTTCCGAGCAGGGGTATTCCACTGCTTTTTTTCATGGCGGGAAAAAGGGAACCATGTTTCTGGATAAATTTGCGGTCAGGGCTGGGTTTCAGCAGCATTTTGCCAAGGAAGACTATCCCAATCCCGCTGATATGGATACCTCATGGGGTGTTTTTGATGAGCCGTACTTTCAGTATGTCGCAGGTAAACTGGATGAAATGCACGAACAGGGCAAGCCATTTGCTGTCGGGGTGTTTTCCCTCACGGCACATTTTCCGTTCAATATACCGGAACAGTACAAAGGCAAACTGCCTGAGGGTCCCATTCCAGTGTTGCGATCACAGGCTTATGCGGACCTTGCCCTGCGCCGTTTTTTTGAAACAGCAAAAAACAAGCCATGGTACAAAGATACGCTTTTTGTAATTACTGCAGATCATGGTACGCACATGCATCTGGAAAATTACAGGAAAGATCCTTTAGGGAGTTGGCGGATTCCTATCCTGTATTTTCATCCGTCTGTGCAATTGCCACAGGTAAATACAGCACAGCCGACACAGCAGATCGATATATTGCCTTCGATTCTGGATTTTCTGGGTATTTCCTCAGACAGGATGAACCCGCTTGGCCGGTCAGTATTCAAGCCCGGGCCACGCACTATTGTTGTAAGAACCAATGCAGGCATGTACAGCATATCGGAAAATGCCGTGATTTTTGAGGCGAAAAATGGTGAGAAGCCGGTTGGTTATAACAGGGGAACAACAGACCTACTTCAGGATGTGCCTGAAGAACTCCTTTTGCGTGGACATGCTGCCATTGAGTTTTACAACACCGGATTAAAGCAGAGGCGCCTTTATCTTCCCAAGGACAAAAAATAGCGGTTGATATTTTGCTCGAGGTTACATCAGGATGACATCATACTGATCCTGCAGGAAAGTGTTTTCAACCTGCAGGGAAATAGGTTTGCCGATGAGGTCCCCCAGCGTGGCAAGATACTGGGATTCTTCTTCCAGGAACATATCGATAACAACCTGGGATGCGAGAATCCGGAATTCCCGGGGACTGAAGCGCTTGGCTTCGCTCTGAATATCCCGCATGATTTCATAGCAGACAGTCCGGGGTGTTTTGACCTGCCCGCGTCCCTGGCAGACAGGGCAGGATTCGCAAAGGATATGTGCCAGTGATTCGCGGGTGCGTTTGCGTGTCATTTCAACCAGGCCCAGCGCGGAAAATTCACTGACAGATACTTTGGTCCGGTCATTGGCCAGTGTTTTTTTCAATTCTTCCAGAACAGCATGGCGATGCTCCTGGCTTTCCATATCGATGAAGTCCAGAATGATAATGCCGCCCAGATTACGCAGGCGGAGTTGCCGTGCGATGGCATGGGCGGCTTCCAGGTTGGTTTTGAAAATGGTGTCATCGAAATTGCGCCCCCCCACAAAACCACCGGTATTCACATCGATCGTTGTCATGGCCTCTGTCTGGTCAATGATCAGGTAGCCGCCGGATTTCAGGTCTACCCGCTTTGCCAGCGCCAGTTGGAGTTCATCTTCTACGCCGTGCAGATCAAAAAGTGACCGATCACCCTCGTAGTAGGTGAGGCGCTGAAGGATGTCCGGTGTATAGTTGCTGGCAAACTCGCGCAAATGGAGATAGTCCTCATAAGAATCGATCTGGATGCTGCGGGTTTTTTCATGAACAAAATCCCGGAAAACCCGCTGGGCGAGACTCAGATCCTGATAAAGGAGGCAGGGGGAAGCACTTTTATATGCAGTATCCTTGATGGAGCTCCATAATTTTCGCAGGAAATCAATATCGTGTTTGAGATCGTCATCTGAAGCGACTTCAGCCATTGTCCTGACGATATAGCCGCCTTTTTCATCTTCCGGCAGCAGCGTTTGTACGCGGCTTCGTAAAAGCTCGCGTTCGGTTTCATCCTGGATGCGCTGGGAGATGCCAATATGCGCTTCCTGTGGAAGGTAAACCAGCATCCTGCCGGCAATGGATATCTGTGTGGAAAGGCGCGCACCTTTTGTGCCCAGTGGGTCCTTGATCACACGGACCATGACGGATTGTCCATCGGAAAGCATTTTTTCTATCGGGGCAGGTTTTTCTGCCGAGCCGTCAGCATGGTTGGCATCCCAGATATCGGCAATGTGAAGAAAAGCGGCACGTTCCAGTCCGATGTCAATAAAGGCGGATTGCATGCCTGGCAGAACGCGAACGACCTTCCCGAGATAGACATCGCCAGCCAATCCGCGCGTCTGCGTTCTTTCAATATGCAGTTCCTGGGTGGCGCCCTGTGAAACAACAGCAATCCGCGTTTCTTGTGGGGTGATATTGATCAGGATATCTTCAGTCATGGGATATCAACACCTGCCTCTCGTAACAGTTTTGTCGTTTCATACAGCGGGAGGCCGACGATGCCGGAGTAGCTGCCGGAGATATGGGTGATAAATTTTGCTGCCAGACCCTGTATGCCATAAGCACCGGCTTTATCGTAGGGCTCCAGCGTATCGCAATAGTGATTGATGATTTCATCAGACAGCACCGCAAAGGTAACTTCCGACTCCTGCAATTCCTGCAGTAACTGGTCGTTTTTTCTGATTGTCACGCAGGTGAGGACTTTATGGGTTTTTCCGGATAATTTATGCAGCATGGTTGCCGCCTCGTTTTTATTCTGGGGTTTACCCAGTATGCTGTTATCAAGAACAACCGTGGTATCCGCTGTCAAAACGGGGCGCGGAAGAAGGCGCCGCTGTTCCAGGGAGTGCCAGGCGAAATCCGCCTTTTCTTTTGATATGCGCCGGACATAGTCCTGCGGTAATTCACCGGGAAGGACGTCTTCATTTACCACATCAGTGTTTTTTGGGTCTTTTGAGCCCAGAAAAAGCAGCTCAAAATCGATGTCGATCTGGCGCAATAATTCGCGGCGGCGGGGACTTTTTGATGCAAGGTAAATTTTTCTGTCCGTTTGCCGCATGAATCAATCAGCTCCTATGGTAAGGGTGGTTTTTGGTGATGGACCAGGCACGGTATAGCTGCTCGGCAAGCAGTACCCGTACCATGCCGTGAGGCAGGGTCATATTGGAAAGCCGGAACAGGTCATCGGCTTCTTTTTTAAATTCGCTATCCAGGCCATCAGCGCCACCAATCACGAAAACAACATCACGGCCTTCCTGCTGCCATTTTTCCAGTTCCTGTGCCAGTTGCATGGTTGTCACATTTTTTCCATGTTCATCCAGCGCTATGACGCGGGCGTTTTTCGGCAATGCAGATTTTATCCGCGTGCATTCCGCAGCCATAACGGACTCTGCCGACCGGTTTGATGAACGGTCGACAGGCCTGATTTCTTTCAGGTTGAGCTTGCATTCGGAAGGCATACGTTTTTCGTATTCCTTGTATCCGCTTTCGACCCAGTCAGGCATTTTGTTTCCAACGGCAATAATAAACAACTGCATGGATAGTGTTATTCAGCTGGCTTTTTTCTGGTTCCTGTTTTTTTCGGTGCAACAGCAGGACTTTTCACTGTCTTTTTGGGAGCAGCGGCAGTTTTTGATAACGCAGCAGTAGATTTTTTTGCTGTTTTTGGCTTTTCTGCCGTACTGGTAGCGGCTTTCTTTACTGGCGTAGCACGTTTTTTCGGTGCAGCGGCTTTCCCTGCAGGTTTAGCAACTGCTGTTTTGCTTTTTACGGTTTTTGGCTTGGCTGTTTCTCTTGCCTTATCCAGGTCAATTTTTTTGCCGCCCCATATTTCTTCCAGTTGGTAATAGGCACGGATAGGGGGTTGCATGATATGGACCACAATATCCCCCACATCAACAAGCACCCATTCACCGGCATCTTCACCTTCCATGCCAACGACAGTGCCTCCGGCCTGGCGCACCTTGTCGCGAACAGAGGCGGCAAGTGCCTTCGTCTGACGGTTTGATGTGCCCGATGCAATCACCAGACGATCAAACATGCTCGTCAGTTTGCTTGTGTCAAACAAGGCGATATCAACAGCTTTGACATCTTCCAGTGCTTCAATAATGATAGTCTGCAGTTTCTTGATATTCATTTAATCCCTGTAAAGATTATTTTTCACGATATAGTCTAGCACTTTGGCCGGGACAAGCGGATGATATGTGTCTGAACGCCAGGCATTTTTCCGAATTTCGCTTGCTGAAATATCAACATCCATGCTTTCGGCAAGACAGGTATGTCCACAGGGTGTGTTTCTGATTTCATCAGGATCTGCAAGGCGGCTGAAGAACAGGTCATACACCTCTTGCGGGAGGGTGGAAGGTTCAAGCGTAAATCCGGGGCGTGAAGCAACAGCAATATGGGCAAAGTCAACAAGCTGTTTCCATTGATGCCAGGTATTCAGGTTAAGCAACTGGTCTGCGCCTACAATGAAAACCAGTGAAATGTGATTTCCGGTTTCAGTACGAATAGCGCGAAGGGTATCGATCGTGTAACTTGGGCCTGAGCGTTCTGTTTCTTGCCGGTCTATGGTGACAGAAAGCAGACTGGCTTCAAACGCCAGCCTGAGCATGTCAATTCGCTGTATGGCAGAGGCGTGAAGTGCAGGCTTTTGCCAGGGATTCCCTGCTGGAATCAGCCTGAGCATTCTGGTCTGAAACAGATGACAGAAATATTCTGCTATGGCGATATGTCCCGCATGAACCGGATCAAAGCTGCCGCCTAAAATGACGATGCAATCAGCTGACAAATAGCCCCCGTCGGTTTGTTTTCATTATCCCTTCGCCGGCAGTTTTTTCGTCGCTCTCCAGCCGATATCCTTGCGGTACTGCATGCCATCAAACCGGATCTCATCAATCGCATCATAGGCGATTTTCTGGGCCATGCGCATGGTGTCAGCCAAGCCAACAACACACAGTACCCTGCCGCCCGAAGTCAGGAGTTTGTCCTGGATATATTGTGTTCCGGCCTGGAAGACCACACAGTCTTCGTTTTCCTTTGGAATGCCGGTGATTTCCTTTCCCGTAACAGGCGTATCCGGATAACCTTCAGATGCCAGCACGACACCCAGCGCCGTTCGCCGGTCCCATTGCAATTCAATTTTATTCAGCGTTCCATTGACAGCATGTTCCATGACATGAAGCAGGTCACTTTTCAGGCGTGCCATGATGGGCTGGGTTTCCGGGTCACCCATGCGACAGTTGAATTCAAGCGTCTTTGGGTTGCCGTTTTTGTCAATCATGATGCCTGCATAGAGAAAACCGGTATAGGTGATGCCATCCTTTGCCATGCCATTGACGGTAGGCAGGATGATTTCGCGCAAAATACGTGCATGCAATGCCGGTGTGATGACCGGGGCGGGGGAATAGGCACCCATGCCCCCCGTATTGGGGCCCTGATCCTGGTCTTTCAGGCGTTTATGGTCCTGGCTTGTCGCCAGCGGCAGGATGTTTTTTCCGTCCACCAGTACAATGAAGCTCGCTTCCTCACCTTCCAGAAATTCCTCAATGACAACCCGTGCACCCGCTTCTCCGAACTTGTTATCCGAGAGCATCATGTCCACTGCTTCATGCGCTTCATCTTCCGTCATTGCCACGATGACGCCTTTTCCGGCTGCCAGTCCGTCAGCTTTGATAACAATCGGAATACCCTTGTCACGAATATACTGATGAGCTGCTGCCGCATCGGTAAATGTCTGGTAATCAGCAGTTGGAATGCCATGCCGTTTCATGAAAGCCTTGGAAAAATCCTTGGAGCTTTCCAGTTGTGCTGCTTCTTTGGTCGGGCCAAATATCTTCAGTCCGGCATCCCGAAAAATGTTGACAACCCCAGCAGCCAGAGGGGCTTCAGGACCGACAATGGTCAAACCAATACCTTCTTCCCTGACAAACTCAACCAGTTTTTCCGGGCTGGTAATGTCAATGTTGACCATGTGCGGATGGCGTGCAGTGCCACCATTGCCTGGAGCGACACATACCACCTGGGTTCGTCTGGACTGGGTCAGTTTCCAGGCCAGGGCATGTTCACGGCCACCAGAGCCGATTACCAGAATTTTCATCAGTTTTTTTATAAAAGAATTAAAAGGTTTTTTTACTCATCATTTTCAATGACGGCATTGGTATACACTTCCTGCACGTCATCAATATTTTCAAGGGCGTCCAGGAGTTTCTGCATTCTTTGCGCATCATCTCCGGAAAATTCGGTTTCCGTTTCCGGGCGCATGATAATTTCCGCCACTTCCGGCTTGAAACCGGCATTTTCCAGCGCTTCTCTCACCTGGGTGAAATCAGCCGGGGTACAGAGGACTTCAATACCGCCTTCCTCATCCGTAATGACATCTTCTGCACCGGCATCCAGCGCGGCTTCCATGAGTGCGTCTTCATCGGTTCCCGGCGCAAAGAACAATTGGCCGCAGCGCTTGAAAAGAAAGGCAACAGACCCTTCTGTTCCCATGTTTCCGCCAAACTTGTTGAATGCGTGGCGCACATCGGCAACGGTTCTGACGCGGTTGTCTGTCATGCAATCAACGATAATGGCAGCGCCATTGATGCCATATCCTTCGTAGCGGACTTCTTCGTAATTTACCCCTTCCAGATTGCCGCTGCCGCGTGCGATTGCCCGGCTGATGTTTTCCTTTGGCATATTCGCATCGGTTGCCTTGTCAACGGCAATGCGTAACCGTGGATTGGCATTTGGATCACCGCCACCCATCCGGGCGGCAACAGTGATTTCCTTGATGATACGTGTCCAGATTTTGCCGCGTTTTGCGTCAGCAGCGGCTTTTTTATGCTTGATATTTGCCCATTTACTATGACCTGCCATTGTTCCTCTTTCGCTGAAATGTTAGGTGTAACCGGTTGGAAATTTTAACATAATGCCACCATCAAATCAGCCGGTTTTCAATAAAGTGCAGGGTGATACGTTATCATTTATCCTGTAAAAAGCATCAATCCGGATTTGAAAATAGGAACAGGGATGAATATAACCGGTATGACTGACCATTTTCCCCGCCTGCTGGCTGATATCGGCGGCACCAATGCGCGTTTTGCCATTGAGACAATGCCAGGCGGTATTGAAGTCATGTCGATTTATCCGAACCGTTCATTTTCAGGCCTGGAAGAAGCGCTGGAGAAGTTCCTGTCACAATCCGAAGCGGTTGCTGCCGGTTCGAAGCACATACGGCATGCCGCCATGGCCATCGCCAACCCCGTTACGGGGGACCGGATCAAAATGACCAATTCGGCGTGGGCTTTTTCGATTGAAGCCGTCCGGAAAAAATTTGATTTTGACACGCTGCTTTTCATCAACGACTTCACGGCGCTGGCAATGGCGCTGCCTTTTATGGCACCGGAAGCATTAAAGCAGGTGGGAGGAGATGATCCCGTTGCCGACCAGCCAATTGGTCTGCTGGGTGCCGGAACCGGTTTGGGCGTTTCAGGCCTGATTCCCTGTGGTGAGGTCTGGGTGCCGCTTGAAGCGGAAGGAGGGCATGCGACATTTTCGCCTTTCAGTGAACGGGAAATCGAGTTGTTGCGTCTTGCCAAAAAACAGTATCCACACGTATCAGCGGAACGTTTCATATCCGGGATGGGACTGGAGCTGATTTATCGCCTGATCATGGAAAGCCGGGGCAGGGATGCTGATCCGCTTCGTGCAGCCGATATTACGGCCAAAGCGCTGTCAGGAGAATGCCGCTGGTGCGAAGAGGTCGTCGAAACATTTTGCCAGATGCTGGGCACGGTGGCCGGCAACCTGGCGCTGACACTGGGTGCAAGAGGCGGAATCTATATCGGGGGAGGGATCGTGCCACGATTGGGGGAACGCTTTTTTGCATCAGGATTCAGGCAGCGTTTTGAAGAAAAAGGGCGTTTTTCATCCTACCTGTCCCATATTCCCGTTTACGTCATACAGGATACGTTTGCGGCATTGACAGGTGTTTCAGCGATGCTTTCGCGGCACCTTGGCTGATTACTTTCTTAGGGGTGTTAACACACCCTATCGCCTTCCCAGTCCGCGTGGTACCGGAAATGACAGGTTTTCCGTGATGCCTTCCAGTTCTTCTATGGCTGTGACGCCGTGTTTCTGAAGCATTTCAATGACTTCCTGAACGAGGATTTCCGGTGCGGATGCGCCCGCTGTCACGCCGATTGCTGTGTGCCCCTCAAGCCATTGCGGATCAATTTCCGAGGCGTTATCCACCATATAGGCTGTTACCCCCTTCCTTTCAGCAACTTCTCTTAACCGGTTGGAGTTTGAGCTGCTGGGACTGCCGACAACAATAATCAGGGTGGCGATTTCGGCAAGCTGTTTGACTGCGTTCTGGCGATTGGTTGTGGCATAACAGATATCGGCTTTCGGCGGCTCGATAATGGCGGGGAAATGGGCCTTGAGGGCCGCAATCACATCCGTTGTATCTGCAACGGAAAGCGTTGTCTGTGAAACGTAGGCAAGCCGGTCCGGGTTATTGACATCCAGTTCAGGGATGTCTTCAACGCTTTCGACAAGGTACATGCCGGTGTCAGATTGTCCCATCGTGCCTTCCACCTCAGGATGGCCGCTGTGTCCGATGACAATAATTTCCCGGTCTTCCTGCCGCATCATGGAGACTTCCATGTGGACTTTTGTCACCAGCGGGCAGGTTGCGTCAAATATCCGGAATCCCCGTTCTTTTGCTTCGCTCTCAATAGCTTTTGAAACACCATGTGCCGAAAAAATAAGGGTGCTGCCATTCGGAACATCATCCAGCTCTTCGATGAAAATAGCGCCTTTTTGTTTGAGGCTGTCCACGACATGGGTATTGTGGACAATTTCATGGCGGACATAGATGGGCTGGCCAAAAAGTGCCAGTGCACGTTCAACTGTGGCAATCGCACGATGCACACCGGCGCAGAATCCTCTTGGCTGTGCCAGAAACAGTTTTTTATTCATGATCTTTCTGCAACAGGGATAAACAATATCGGGGGTATTTTCACGAAAGCCATTTACAATAGGCGCAGCATTGGCTGATGCTGCCGAATAACGACATCATAATCGAATGGCGGCCAGGGCAATATCCTAACAGATAAGGAGCTGAAAACCGTTATGGCAATTACAGACTGGCCGGAAGGCGAAAGGCCAAGAGAGAGGTTGATAAACGAAGGGCCCCGTCATTTGTCGGATGCCGAACTGCTGGCAATTTTTCTGCGTACCGGATCACATGGCAAAAGTGCTGTGGATCTGGCGCGGGAGATCATGAAACATTTTGGTTCCTTAAAAGAGCTTTTCGCTGCGCGTCTGCCCGATTTCAAAGAGGTAAATGGCATCGGGCCCGCTAAATATGCGCAGTTACAGGCCATTCTCGAATTATCCTGCCGTCTTTTATCCGAAGATATGGAGTCCGGTATTGTGCTGAGTTCGCCCAAGTCGGTGAAGGATTATCTGCAGCTGTCGCTCTGTGAGCGCTCCTATGAGGCTTTTATCGTGCTGTTTCTGGATGTGAAAAACCGCCTGATAGAAAGTGTGGAGCTTTTCCAGGGGACGCTCTCTCATACAAGTGTTTATCCCAGGGAATTGATCAAGGCTGCGCTCACACGAAATGCCGCCAGCGTGATACTGGCGCATAATCATCCCACCGGTACGACCGAACCCAGTGAGCAGGACAAGTTGCTGACAAAATCACTAAAGCAGGCGCTTGACCTGGTTGAGGTGCGTCTTCTCGATCATTTTATTGTTGCCAGTTCAGGTATTTATTCCTTTGCCGAGCATGGGCTTCTCTGAATGACCGGGCACAGCCCCTGTCCGTTCAATTAAAAAACAGCGGTTTCCAAGCTGATATTTCATATCAGCTTGAAGGAAATGTGAGAGTGCTTTTCCTGGGGAGGGCTTTTTTGCGAAAGTCTTTACGACATCTGATTGAAATGTAACTTTCCTGAAAGAAGGATGGTGCCGCGGCTCATCCCTGCGACGGCTTTTTCCAGTTTTTTCGTCAATACACGCTTTTGTCATTATTTTGTCTTATTTGAGGAATATATATAGGAACGCACCTCATTGATATTGACAAATAGCAATACGGCTTTCTCATAGCCCACACTGCAAAAATGCAAAGATAAAAATAATCAAAGGAGTAATCATGAAACCTCAGGTCAGGGTTCAAAACAGCGTTCTGGATGCTGGTGGCGTCAAACCCGTGTCATTGCTGACAGAGAGAAAAAATTTTGCTTGTGAAGCATTCAGCATTGTGCCCGGTAAAGAATCAGGAGAAATTCTTGCAGAGACACAGTATCGGATTATAGACAGGATTATTGAGGGGAAATATATCCATCCGGTATATCAGCCGGTCGTATCGCTGGCAGACGGAAAAATTTTTGGTTATGAAGCGCTTAGTCGGATATCCAGCAAGGAACTGGAAATGAATATTGAGCAAATGTTCAGAGTGGCAGACAGAATGGGAAAATTATGGGAGTTGGAAACACTGTGTAGGGCAAAAGCCATGGAAAATTTTGCTCACAAGGACGGCGAAAGAAAACTTTTCCTTAATGTCAATCCCAATATTATTTACGATAAAAAGTTTACCCAGGGATTTACAAAAAGCTGCCTGGAAGAATTCGACATGAATTCAAATGCAATTATATTTGAGATAACCGAGCGGGCCTCAGTTATTGATAATAATGCGTTTCTGGGAGCAATTAACCATTATAAAAAGCAGAATTATGGGATAGCTATAGATGATGTTGGCGCGGGTTATTCCGGGCTCAATCTGATTGTGGACGTAAAACCGGGTTTTATGAAACTGGACATGAATCTGGTCAGAAACATTGACCGGGATAAAACGAAGTTTTTATTGTGCAAGGCGATGGTCGATTTCTGCAAGGGTTCTGATATTAAACTGGTTGCAGAAGGAATCGAAAGCGAGGAAGAATTAAAGACACTGATAAAACTAAGGGTGGATTACGGACAGGGGTATTTTCTGGGCATTCCGCGAGAACTGTTTGACGGTATTGCGCCGGAAAAAACAGAGATGATCAAGAAATACCACTCAAAAAGGTACAGTGAAAATGTAAAAAGCTCGATTTATCCCATCATCGGATATTTATCCCAGCCTGGATATACTTTTTCTTCCGACGAACGTGTCGAAAAAATTTACGATGTGCTGAGAAATAACCCTGCCATTACTGAATTTTCTGTTGTTGAAGAGGATCGTGCCATCGGTTTTGTAACAAGAACATACCTGAATGAAATGTTTGGCGGCAGATTTGGCTATAGCCTCAATTCAAAAAGAAACATTCAGGATCTGATGATGTCGAATTTTTTGAGGGTGAACTACTATATGCCAATAGATCTGGTGTCACAGCTTGCAATGCAGAGGCCTTATGACCAGTTGTACAACCCGATTGTCGTGGAAAAGGAAGGCGAATATGTGGGCATGGTTACCATCAAGGAATTGCTTGATGCCTGCACAAAGATAGAGATTGATGTGGCGGTGCACTTGAATCCCCTGACGAGACTGCCCGGCAATCTTCTGATCGAACAGGAAATCCTGCATCGGATATTTGACAACAAGCCATACTGCATCACGTATTACGACATTGATAATTTCAAGGCATACAATGACGCATACGGTTTTGAAAACGGTGATTTAATGCTTTCGCTTGTTGCCGATACGCTTAAGGAATGTGCGGTTAAAAATGAATTTATCGGGCATATCGGAGGAGATGACTTTATCGTCATCGGTGATTATCACGAAGGCGAAAATTATTGCGCTTCCGTAATAGACCGGTTTTCTTCAAGGGTTACTTCGCTTTATCGTGATGAAGACCTGAAAAACGGGTGCATCATATCCAAGAACCGGCACGGCATGACAGAAAGCTTTCCCATTGCAAGCCTGTCCATTGCCGGAATCTCAAATAAAAAATATGTGTATCAGAATATCGACGAGTTTTCGCAGGATATTTCCCACCTCAAGAAAAAGTGTAAAAGGAAGGTGGGAAATTATTTCGAGATATTATGATGAGGACAGTCGGGGTTTGTGATGGCAGTTTGAGGCAGTGTCTCAGGAAGTGACCAGCAAATTTCAGACTGTCAGTTTCAGCAGTTCTATCTCAAAGACCAGATCTGCATGCGGGGGAATGACGTCGCCTGCGCCGTGTGCGCCATACCCCATGCTGGACGGAATCCGAAGGGTGCGCTTACCGCCTACCTTCATTCCCTGGAAGCCTTCGTCCCATCCGCGAATGACATAGCCAGCGCCCAAAGGGAAGACAATCGGTTCGTTGCGTTCCCGGCTGCTGTCAAATTTTTCACCTGGCGAGCCGTCCGGATTCAGGAGCCATCCGGTATAGTGCACTTCGACAGAAGCGGCTTTGGTTCCTGCTTCGTCACCTTCTCCCACAACGTCATCCCGGTATTCCAGTCCGTTTTCCATTTTGATAAAAGTCATTTTCTCTCCTTGCATTTTGTTTTTTTCCTGATGCGAAGTATATACGCTGTTGTTCATGATAGTCTCTTTTTTCGGATTTATGCCATCATGTCGGTTTGGGAAACAGGAATATGTCCCGGTCAATAAACAAGGGGAGTAAAAATAATGGCTATCGGGCTCATCATCATTGGCGATGAAATCCTGTCGGGAAAACGCACGGACAGGCATTTTTCTGCGGCTATCGGGATGTTGAAAAAAAGAGGAATGCAGCTGGACTGGGCAGAGTATCTGAGCGACGATCCCCAAAAAATTACGGCAACATTACGCCGTACGTTTGCAACTGGTGATATGGTGTTTTCCTGTGGAGGAATCGGTGCCACACCGGACGATCACACCAGGCGATGCGCCGCACGGGCATTAGATGTGCCGCTGGTATTGCATCCTGAAGCCAGGGAAAAGATCCTTGAGCGTATCAGGGATTTTGCTCTCCAGCACGGACGTCCGGTCGATTATGATGCGCCGGATAATCTGCAGCGGCTCAGGATGGGGGAGTTTCCCGAAGGCGCAGCGATTATTCTCAATCCGGTAAACAAGATACCGGGGTTTTCTGTCGGCACGCATTACTTTTTTCCGGGATTTCCGGAAATGGCACACCCCATGATGGAATGGGTTCTTGATACTTACCATCAGGCGGATTTTTTCCGGATTGAGCATGTGGAAAAATCCGTTACGGTTTATGGCGCAGTAGAGGCCATGATGACGCCCATGATGGAGGAAATAGAACGGGAGTTTCAGCAGATCAGGGTTTTCAGTCTCCCTCATATCGGAATGCCCGGTGGCCGTAGTTATGTCGAATTGGGGGTGAAAGGTGCCTCTGCCGAAGTGGATGAGGCATTCGCCCGGCTGCAGGAAGGTTTGCGACAGATCCATGCAGAATATGAAATAAACCCTTAAAACCGCACTAAAATGGTGCGGTTAATTGGTTGTGCGCCAATTTGGTGCGAGCTGATTCAGGCAAAGCGGGTTTCAGTACAAAAACAGTGTCATTGGGGACTGGAAAACTGGCATGATTTTTGCTTATATATAAAACAGAACGTCACGCCTGGTGTGTGATGAACGATAAAGTGCTGACCCAGCGTTACATATATTTTTAGGAGATTGAAAATGGCTAAAACGCCCGAAAAGATCATGGACATGATCAGGGAAAACGAAGTCCGTTTTGTGGACTTCCGTTTTACAGATACCCGAGGTAAGGAACATCATGTCAGTGTGCCGGTGTCTGCTTTTGATCTGGACAGCTTTGAAAATGGCCATGCTTTTGACGGCTCATCTATTGCAGGATGGAAGGGGATAGAGGCATCCGATATGCTGCTGATCCCTGATCCGGCATCAGCCAATATGGACCCGTTCATGGAAGACGCGACCCTTTTCATGCAGTGTGACGTCATCGAGCCTTCGGATGGTAAAGGGTACGACAGGGACCCACGTTCCATCGCCAAGCGTGCAGAGGCGCATTTGCGTTCGTCCGGCCTGGGCGATACGGCTTTTTTCGGGCCCGAGCCGGAATTTTTCATCTTCGATGGGGTGCGCTGGGGGGATGACATGTCCGGCTGCTTTTTCAAGATCGACTCGGATGAAGGCTTCTGGTCAACGGGCGTGAAAACGGAAGGCGGCAATATGGGGCACCGTCCGAGGGTAAAAGGGGGATATTTCCCGGTACCGCCAGTGGACAGTTTTCATGATATGCGCTCGGAAATGTGCCTGCTGTTAGAGCAGATGGGTATTCCGGTTGAAGTGCATCATCATGAGGTGGCCGGTGCGGGCCAGAATGAGATTGGCACTCGCTTTTCCACATTGGTGGAAAGGGCCGATTGGACACAGAATCTGAAATACATTGTCTGGAATGTTGCGCATACATACGGCAAGACAGCGACTTTCATGCCCAAGCCCATTGTCGGGGATAATGGTTCAGGTATGCACGTGCATCAGTCTGTCTGGAAAGATGGACAGAATCTTTTTGCCGGTGATGGCTATGCCGGCCTTTCAGAATTTGCCCTGTACTACATTGGCGGCATTATCAAACATGCCCGTGCATTGAATGCCATCACCAATCCGGGCACCAACTCTTACAAACGGCTTGTCCCGGGCTTTGAGGCGCCGGTGAAGCTGGCTTATTCAGCCCGCAACCGTTCGGCATCCATCCGTATTCCGCATGTGACCAATCCGAAAGGACGACGTGTCGAGGCGCGTTTCCCTGATCCGCTGGCTAATCCGTATATGTGCTTTGCCGCCCTCTTGATGGCAGGGCTGGACGGGGTGCAGAACCGTATTCATCCGGGTGAGCCGGCATCCAAAGACCTGTATCATTTGCCACCGGAAGAGGATGCGATGATTCCGACCGTCTGTTCCTCCCTGGAACAGGCGTTGGAAGCGCTCGATAATGACCGGGAATTCCTGACCCGCGGCGGGGTATTCAGCAACAGCATGCTGGATGCCTACATTGAACTGAAAAAGCAGGAAGTCGAGCGTTTGCAGATGACCACGCATCCTGTGGAGTTTGATATGTACTACTCCCTCTGAAGGAAAGCATACCAGTGGGCCAGAACAGGTGGAACCGGACAGGATTCCGCCTGTTTTTTTTGAGACAGTGATGTTTTTATGAATACATTGAAAGGACTGGATTTACTGGCAACCGCCATATTGATTCTGGATCAGTATGGCAGGCTCAGTTATGTCAATCCGGCTGCAGAAGATATGCTCGAAGCCTCTGCGAAGGTATTGCTTGGGCAGGAACTGGAAGCGGTTTTTACCCACAGTGGTGAACTGGAAGCAATCTGCTGCCAGATCCGGCAGCGTGACATAGTGGAAAAACGCCAGGAATTGATACTGGAGCGTTCGGGGCGTGTGCCTTTGCATGTGCATTGCATCGCATCAGCCGTTGATTCGCCTGACAATGCCATCCTGATTGAGCTGAGGGAAAATGTGCAGCAATTGCGTCTTGACCGTGAGGAGCGCCTGATTGATCAGAGCCAGGCCAATCGGGAACTGATACGCAATCTGGCGCATGAGATCAAGAATCCGCTGGGCGGTATCCGGGGTGCTGCGCAACTGCTTGAAATGGAGTTGCCTAAGCGGGACCTTCAGGTTTTCCGGGAATACACGCAGGTGATTATCCGTGAGTCAGAACGCCTTCAGGCACTGGTCGACCGGCTTTTGGTGCCACACCGGCGTGGGCCTGTCATGGAGGATATCAACGTCCATGAAATTTGCGAGCGCGTACGAAGCCTGATACTCGCGGAATTTCCGGAGGGGCTCATTATCCGGCGGGATTATGATCTCTCCATTCCCGAGTTTGCCGGTGACAAGGAGCAGCTTATCCAGGCCGTATTGAATGTGACGAAAAATGCAGCGATCGCGCTGGCAGACCGCATCATGAACGGGGATGCCGAAATTGTATTCAAAACCCGTATTGCAAGGCAGATTACGATTGCCAAAGTGCGATACCGTCTGGCATTGACTCTGCATGTTATTGACAATGGTCCCGGTATTTCACCGGACATGATGGAACGGATTTTCTATCCCCTGGTGAGCGGTCATGAAGGGGGGAGTGGCATGGGGCTGACACTGGCGCAGACATACATCCAGCAGCACAGGGGCATGATTGAATGTGACAGTTGGCAGGGGCATACGGAATTCCTGATCCGGATTCCGCTATGGTAGAGCGGATGAACAACCGTTTTGCTGATGTGAAGATCGGGAAAAGGGAGAATGAGATGAAATCAGTCTGGATAGTGGATGATGATGATTCGATCCGGTGGGTGCTGGAAAAGGCCATCGACCGGGAGCATATGCCATACAAAAGCTTTTCCAGTGGTGCGGAGGTGCTCAATGCACTGGAAAATGAGCAGCCCCGGGTGCTGATTTCGGATATTCGCATGCCCGGCGTATCCGGGCTGGATCTGTTACAGGATGTCAAATCCCGTTTTCCTGCTTTGCCGATTATTATCATGACGGCACATGCCGACCTGGAGTCAGCAGTTTCTGCTTATCAGGGAGGGGCTTTTGAGTATCTTGCCAAGCCTTTTGATATCAGCGAAGCGGTTGACCTGATCAGGCGTGCCATGAAAGAAAGCGAGGAGAAAGAGAGAGAAGAGCCGGTATCGGCCACTGCTCCCGAGATACTGGGCAAGGCTCCTGCCATGCAGGAGGTATTCAGGGCGATTGGCAAACTGTCGCATTCCAGTGCGATGGTGTTGATTACAGGGGAATCCGGGACAGGAAAGGAACTGGTGGCAAGGGCCCTGCACCAGCACAGCCAGCGCAAAAAGCATCCTTTCATTGCACTGAACATGGCGGCTATTCCCCGGGATTTGCTGGAGTCCGAGCTTTTCGGGCATGAAAGAGGGGCTTTTACCGGCGCCCAGGCCTTGCGGCGCGGACGTTTTGAACAGGCAGAGGGCGGTACCCTTTTCCTGGATGAAATCGGCGATATGCCGCTTGATCTGCAAACCCGGCTTTTACGGGTACTCTCAGACGGGCATTTTTACCGTGTCGGGGGCAACCAGTCTATCAAAACCGATGTGCGGGTTATCGCAGCGACCCATCAGGATCTGGAACAGCAGGTGAAAGAGGGCAGTTTCAGGGAAGACCTTTTTCACCGGCTGAATGTGATTCGCCTGCGTTTGCCAAGCCTGTCCGAAAGAAAAGAAGACATGCCGATACTGATACGGCATTTTCTGGCACAAAGTGCAAAACAGCTGGGTGTCGAACCGAAGCGGCTGTCAGACGATGCGCTTGCTTTTCTCATGCAGTGTGAACTGCATGGCAATGTGAGGCAACTGGAAAACCTGTGCTACTGGTTTACCGTCATGGTGCCGGGACAGCTTGTCGAAATCAAGGACATGCCACAGGATTTGCTCAAGAAAAGCGTGTCACAGCACGATAACACCACAGATGTGCACCAGCCATGGGATGCCTTTCTGGAAAAAGAGGTATCTCAACGGCTGGAAAAGGGGGAAAACAGCCTGATGGGGATATTCAGCCGCCGCTTTGAAACCGTCATGATCCAGGCTGCCCTGCGTCATACGAAGGGACGTAAAAATGAAGCGGCAGGGTTACTGGGGATCGGGCGCAATACCATTACCCGAAAAATCCAGGAATTGGGCATAGCGGAAGAAAACAGCGATTGACAGATACCTGTAGCCCCATTTCGGGTTGCAGGTATCTGTGCTGCTTTTATTTCAGATTAGCGTAAAGCTCGGTGCTGATATAACGCTCGCCGAAGGAGGGGATGATGACCACAATCATTTTTCCTGCGTTTTCGGGCCGTTTTGAGAGTTGCAGGGCTGCCCACAATGCGGCGCCTGACGATATCCCGACCAGAAGCCCTTCCTCTGTCGCAGCTTTTCTTGCGGTTTCAAAGGCATTGTCATCCGTGACGCGGATCACTTCATCATAAATACCGGTATTGAGCACTTCGGGTATGAAGCCCGCGCCGATTCCCTGGATTTTGTGCGGGCCTTTTTCTCCGGTGGAAAGCATTGGCGAACCATCCGGTTCCACAGCGACACAGCGGATGGCAGGATTTTTCTGTTTCAATCCTTCTCCTGTTCCTGTGAGGGTGCCGCCGGTTCCAACTGCGGCAACCAGGATGTCAACCTTGCCATCGGTATCCCGCCAGATTTCTTCCGCCGTGGTTTTGCGGTGCATGGCAGGGTTGGCCGGATTGCTGAATTGCTGGGGCATAAAGTAACGCGGATCAGATGCAACCAGTTCCTCCGCCTTTCTGATAGCGCCTGACATCCCTTCGCTGCCCGGTGTCAGAATCAGTTCGGCGCCATAGGCCTTGAGCAGGGTGCGGCGCTCCTGGCTCATGGTTTCCGGCATGGTCAGAATACAGCGGTATCCTCTGGCAGCGCAAACCATCGCCAGGGCAATACCGGTATTGCCGCTTGTCGGTTCGACAATGATGGTGTCCGGCCGGATTTTTCCGGCTTTTTCTGCTGCCTCAATCATGGCAAGGCCGATACGGTCCTTGACGCTGTGTGCCGGGTTGAAAAATTCCAGTTTGCCGACAATGTCAGCCTGCCCGTTTTCATTCAGTTTCCGTATCCGTACCAGGGGGGTGTTGCCTACCAGTTCGGTAATATCGTTTGCGATTTTCATGGTTTTCCTTTTGGACTGTCGCTGTGCAGTTATGCTACCAGATTGCCGGGAGCAGGAAAAAGAAACAAAGCAGATAAAAAGCGGTTGTCATGAAAAATAATCCGGTTTCCTTTCAGGGGGGCTAAAACCCGATGAAACGCAAAAATCCCTTAAAATACATAGGCTTTTTGTTATAAACGTAACTTTTACTTTGACAAAATGGCTGTATTCGCTTACATTCATGCCAATAATTGTGAAAAAAAGTTATATCAATGACAAGAAAAAAGCCGACTTTCGTCCGTTCATTCCTCATGACAGCCTGCCTGGCTGTGTCACTTGCCGGGTTGTCTTCTCCTGCATTCAGTGCAGATGAAGATGAAAATGTCTCCCTCTCCTATGATCATGCACAAAGGGCTTCCGAGCTGGCCATGCAGGCCATGAGTGTCATTGATGCGCAGTACCGGTATGGCGGCAATACACCGAAAACCGGCATTGATTGCAGCGGGCTGGTGCGTTATGTCTACAAAAAGGCATGGGGGGCGGAGTTGCCCAGAACCGCGGCAGCTATCAGTGAAGTGGGTGAGCGTATTGAAACGGCGCAACTGCAGCCCGGCGATCTGGTTTTTTACAACACCCAGAGACGCCAGTTTTCCCATGTCGGTATTTATCTGGGCGATAACAAATTTGTGCACGCACCTTCCAAGGGCGGTAAAGTCCGTGTTGAAAACATGGATGGCAAATACTGGCAGATCCGCTTCAATGGCGCACGCAGGATAACCGATCCGCAAAAGGAAAGAATGGAAACCGAACGGATGATCCAGGCTTTCCGCGACGACGCCAAACCAAAAACACTGGCTCGCAGCCGTTAAATCTTTTGTTTTTCAGCGCCGGCAATCGCCTGGGCTACGGCTTCGGCTGCCTGAATGCCGTCCACGGCTGATGACAGGATGCCGCCCGCATAGCCGGCACCTTCGCCAGCAGGATACAGTCCTTTAATATTCACACTCTGACAATCATCCGGATTACGTGTTATCCGGACGGGAGATGACGTGCGTGTCTCGATGCCGGTAAGCACCGCATCGTGCATGGTAAACCCGGGGATCCAGCGCTCAAATGCCGGTAAAGCTTCCCGGATGGCTTCAATGGCATACTCGGGCAGGGCGCTGCTTAAGTCACAGGGTGTAACACCGGGCTGATAGGAAGGGATCACGTCCCCCAGTTGCGTGGATGGCTTTCCTTCCAGGAAGTCACCCACAAGCTGGCAAGGTGCGTTATAGCTGCTGCCACCCAGCTCAAATGCTTTTTCTTCCAGACGGCGTTGCAGTTCCATGCCGGCAAGCGGGTGCCCGGGAAAATCATCAGGAGAAATACCGACAACGATGGCCGCATTGGCATTACGCTCATTGCGGGAATACTGGCTCATGCCGTTTGTGACGAGACGTCCGGGCTCGGAAGCCGCGGCAACTACCGTGCCGCCGGGGCACATGCAGAAACTGTATACTGAGCGCCCGTTTTTGCAGTGGTGAACGAGCTTGTAATCGGCTGCCCCTAACAGCGGGTTGCCGGCATTCGGCCCCAGACGGCACTGATCAATAAGTGATTGCGGGTGCTCGATCCGAAAGCCGATGGAAAAAGGCTTGGGTGCCATACTGACACCCTTGTCGTACAGCATCTGAAAGGTATCACGTGCACTGTGACCGACAGCCAAAATGACATGTTCGCTTTCAATTGAGGTGCCATCACCAAGGATAACGCCGCGTATTTTGCCGTTTTCGACCACAAGATCATCCACCCGGCTTTCAAAGCGGAACTCACCGCCAAGTGACTCAATGGTCTGACGCATGTTTTCAATCACTTTTACCAGGCGGAATGTGCCGATGTGCGGCTTGGCGGCATACAGGATTTCCGGCGGTGCGCCTGCGGTCACAAATTCAGTGAGGACCTTTCGGCCAACATGTTTCGGGTCCTTGATCTGGGTATGAAGCTTGCCATCTGAAAACGTGCCGGCGCCTCCTTCGCCAAACTGCACGTTGGACTCCGGGTCCAGCTTGCGGGTGCGCCAGAAGCCGAAGGTGTCTTTGGTTCTTTCCCGGACCGCTTTGCCCCGTTCCAGGATGATGGGGCAAAAGCCGCTTTGTGCCAGTATGAGTGCGGCAAAGAGGCCACAAGGCCCGCATCCGATAATGACAGGGCGCAAGACGGGCGGTTTTGCCAGCTCTGCGACAAAACGGTATGTCATATCGGGTGCTGGCCTGACATGCGTGTGGTCTTTCAGGCGTGCAAGAACCGACGCTTCATCTTCGACGGTAACATCAATCGTATAGGTAAAGACAATGGCATTTTTTTTTCTCGCATCATGACTGCGGCGAAAAATGGTATAGGACACGAGCGCATTGCCAGGGATACCCAACCGGTCAAGGATCGCGGCTCGCAACGCCTCTTCATGATGATCAATCGGAAGACGGATTTCAGTCAGTCGCAGCATACAGGAGAAAGGAACAGGTATTGTTCATGAAGGGAAAATCAGCGTGACGGGATGTTTGGCCATCTGTCAGTATGATTGCATATTTTTATCTGTTTTGTCTGCATCCGATCATCATCGTGATTCATGAATGATACACAATTTGTGACAATTAATTCAGGTTCATGGCGGGCACAACCTGTCATTTTACGATAGGCTGTATTTCATGTTGATGCAATCACTTCGAATGACATGGCGTGACTGGCGGGCAGGCGAATTGCGTTTTCTGCTGCTTGCGCTGGTTGTGGCCGTCGCGGCGCTGGCGTCAGTCGGTTTTTTTGTTGACCGGATGCAGGCTGGTTTGCAGCAGGATGCCCATCAGCTTTTGGGCGGTGACATGGTGATTGCTTCGGACAAGAAGCTGGCCGATGACTGGTTTGATGAAGCAAAAAGGCTGGACTTGACGTGGGGGGAAACCCGTATTTTCCCCAGCATGGCGTCCATTGTCAGCGATAACGGAGAACCGCTGACCCGTCTGGTTTCCATCAAGGCGGTCTCAAAGGAGTACCCCTTGCGCGGCACCCTTAAAACAGCAGTGCAGCTTGAAGGAGAGGGGGAAGCAACACGGGATACGCCTGTAAATGGAACGGT
Source organism: Oxalobacter vibrioformis (assembly GCF_027118995.1). Lineage (NCBI taxonomy): Bacteria > Pseudomonadati > Pseudomonadota > Betaproteobacteria > Burkholderiales > Oxalobacteraceae > Oxalobacter > Oxalobacter vibrioformis. The sequence continues at coordinate 511,853 of NZ_CP098242.1, read as the reverse complement.
CTGGGCAGACAAGGCGCTTCTTCTGGCACTGGATTTGTCAGCAGGAGACAAAATCACCCTGGGTAACACGGTTTTTACGATTTCACGGATACTGGTTTCCGAGCCGGACAAAAGCCTTTCCTTTGTGAATTTTGCACCGCGGATCATGATGTCCCTGCCGGATTTGGAGGCAACCGGGCTGGTTCAGCCGGCCTCACGCGTTTCTTATCGGCTGATCCTTTCCGGTGAGGCACATGCCATCGAAACCTACCGGAAATGGGCGAAGAGCCGGCTTGATAATGAAGCCAACAAGGGAATCCGGCTGGAGACGCTTGAGTCCAGCCGCCCGGAAATGAATACCACCTTAAACCGGGGGGAGCAGTTCTTGTCGCTCGTTGCCCTCTTGTCAGCCATGCTGGCTGCCGTAGCGATCGCGATGGCAGCCCGTCGCTTTGTTGTGCGGCATCTTGATGCCTGTGCCATGCTGCGTTGTCTGGGAATGACGCAAAATGAAGTGACGGCGCTTTATCTGACAGAGTTTTTGCTTGTCGGTCTGGTTGGTACGGTCATTGGTGCCATGCTGGGTTTTGCCGGTCATTTTGTCCTGCTGGAAATTCTGGGAAGCTTTGTCCTGAGGGATGTTCCCCTGCCAGGCTGGCTGCCGGCAGTCAAAAGTATTGCGACGGGACTCATTTTACTGGTGGGATTTGCGCTGCCGCCCGTTCTGCAATTGCGTAATGTGCCGCACAATCGGGTAATCCGTCGTGAGCGCGAGGCGCCCAAGCCGCTGACCTTGCTGACTTACTGCTGCGGGCTGGCCGTTTTTGTCTTACTGCTTTTATGGCAGGCAGGTGATCTGAAGCTGGGACTGTATACTGCCGGCGGTTTTATGGGGGGACTGGCTGTTTTTGCTTTGGTTGGCTGGCTGAGTCTCAAGGGGTTGCATGTGTTGCGGCGCAATCTCAACAATCCGGACTGGCGTTTTGCGCTGACGTCGCTTGAGCGACGGCCTGGCACTACCCTGGTACAGATCGTGGCATTGTCATGCGGGTTGATGGCGCTCCTCTTGCTTACCGTTGTACGGGCTGATCTGGTCAGCGAGTGGAAAAAGGCCACACCGCCTGATACGCCCAATCATTTTGTCATCAATATCCTGCCGGAACAAAAAGCAGATATGGCGGCATTGATGGAGACTGCGGGTATTGAGAATCCCGGACTTTATCCCATGGTACGGGGCAGGCTTTTAGCCATCAATGATCGCCCGGTAAGGGATATTGCCTTTTCAGACATGCGTTCACAGCGTATGGTACTGCGCGAGTTCAATCTCTCTTACCTGGATGTGCTGCCGGACAGGAACCAGATAGTAAAAGGCCGGTGGTTCGATCATGCCCACAATGAAATATCGATAGAAGAAGGCATGGCAAAACGGCTCGACCTCTCCATTGGTGACACGATGACATTTGATATCACCGGTACGGAGGTGGATGCGGTTGTTACCAGTTTCCGGAAAGTGGACTGGGGATCAATCCGGGTGAATTTCTTTGCCGTGATGAATCCGGAAAGCCTGAAAGACATGCCGCAAACCTGGATAACGGCCTTTTACCTGCCGCCGGAAAAAATCCGTTTTGCCGGAGAATTGACCAGGGCGTTTCCCAACCTGACGGTTATTGATGTCGGCAGTATTATCCTGCGCATCCAGACGATGCTGGATCAGGTCATTATTGCGGTGGAATTTCTTTTTCTGTTTACACTGCTTTCCGGCATGTTGGTGCTTTATGCCGCACTGGTCGGATCACAGGATGAACGGATGCGGGAAGCCGGCCTGCTTCGGGCGCTCGGTGCAACCCGTTCCCAACTGAAGCAGGCACAACGTGTTGAATTTTTGCTGATTGGCAGCCTTGGCGGATTGATGGCCGCAACCGGTGCCGATGTTATCGGTTGGGTTCTGGCGAGTCAGGTGTTTGACTTTGCATGGACATTCAATCCGCTGGTCTGGCTTACCGGACTGGTAGCCGGCTCGCTTTGTGCGATGGCTGGCGGCTGGCTTGGCCTGCGGCAGATACTCAATCATCCGCCATTGCAGACCCTGCGCGAAGAATAGAACTTTATTGGCGGCCTGTCAGCGTAATGGCGGAAGCTTTGAAGTGATTGTTGCCGGGAAAAGTCGTAATACCTGTGTTCGTGTCAAATGCCAGAAAGCCGAAAGGAGCAGGAGGGCTGATCCGATGAAAAGGGCTGTGATGGCAAAACCCAGGTTGATGACACCGAATTTTTCCAGCAGGGTGCTGAAAGCATAGAGCACATAGACCAGGGATGAAACCATGAGTGCCCGTCGGTCAATCAAGAGCGAGACAAGTGCAATAAAGAGATAAAGCACGATGACAATGGTGATCGGCAAAAGGGCATTTTTTCCGCTGAATATGCCAAGCGCTGTAAAGACAGGGTGCACAAGCAGAGGTGCTGCCAGCAAATGCAGCCAGAAAGCCACATCCGATTTTCGGGTTTGCCGCAGGGTGTCTGCTGTATCCCAGCGCATGGCAAAGATAAAAACCGCCACACCGGCAGCAAAGCAGATGATGCGCATCCAGGCCAGGGATTCCGGTGCAATGCTGATGATACAGGCGATCAGGCTGCCGGCAATGGCAGCTGCTCCGGCGGCAATGGTGATGGGCACGCGGAAGCGGCGCCAGTGTATCCATGCGGCGGCTGCAGCCAGGGCGCCGGCGATAATATGCTGCATGGGCATGTCTTTCAGCGCACTCGCGGCGCCATAGTAGACAGCGCCAACAAAAGCAAGCAAGAGGACGATGGCAGGCAATGCCATCCGGCGCTTCCTGACAAAAAATTCAGCCAGGCCCCATGCGGTGGCGGCTGTCGCGATCCCGGCGAGGGTCTGGGAAAAAGATTTGCCGATCCAGGCAATGGATGCCAGGAGCAGCGAACAGGCAATCACAACAAAGATGTCATTAAATCCGGTGATAAGACGAAAATGCTCTTCATCGACAGCAGGAAGGCTTTTCTGCCCGGCGACATGGGTACGAAAAGCATCGGCGGTTTCAGGTGTGAAAATGCCTGCCTTCACGGCAGACTGGATATCTTCTTCTGTGTACATGCTTGTTCTTGTCTGGCGAAAGAGAGTGATCGAAACGGGGTATGTTACTGCGGTAAGGCAGGAGAGACAACACGCTTTTCACTCTGTTACAGATTGCCCGTTTCCTGTTAAAAGAATAAGGGATAAGGCATGGCATATAATGCAAAAAATCCGTGGACGTTATCATCCTTTCGTCAAGGATGGCCGGGTGAGCTATGAGCGTGGCGGGGAAGCGTATGAAATCAATCCACTCAATGGTGATCCGCTCGTCAGGGAAAACAGCCGGAAGGTCATGGGTAAATATATTCTCTTCAGGGAACGAGGATTTTGGGGGGGTTAAAAGCACGGAAGGACAGGTATTGATTGCGCCACAGTATGTCAGCCTGGGCAGCCTGGGCGGGGATCTGTTCGTTGCGAGGAAAATAGAAGGGCTGGATACAAGCGGGCATGCACCCGGGTATGAGCCTTCCATGTATGACGAAAATGCCGGTGTGGTGAATGCTGCCAATCAGGTGGTAATCCCTTTTGAATATGGCGTGATTTCATCGTTGCGTTATCCGGATAGAGAGACTGCTCCTTTCATGATAGGCAGAAAGGTGCCGGTAAAGGACGGGCAGTACAATGACAGGCGGTATGGCATGGCAGAGCGGATAGGTCGCGTGATTATTCCGCCGCAGTACCTGAATTTACGATGATGTCGCGGTTCATGATCATGTGCTGACGACATATCGGCGCTCAGAAGGATATGGTTCTCGGGATGAGAAAGACTTCCTGAACCATAAGGGAAAGAAGCTGGCCACCTATCATCGGCTGGAGGCACTTGCCAGCGGACAGTTTATTGCAGGAAAAGACAAAGTGAATGGTGTGCTTGATTCCAAAGGGAAAGTTATTGTTCTCCTGAAATACCGTTATCTGGAGAAAGCCGGAGATGGCCTGTTATGGGCAGAAGATGGGAGTGGCAGGCGTTTTCTTGTCAGTGAAACCGGCGAGGAATACCGGATCAGGAATTGATTTTCGTGCGGTGCATGCGGGCGGCAGCATGATTGTCAATGGCATGCTTCGCGGTTTAAGATGTCGGATTTGATACTCATTCAGCACAATAATCATGATTGCAAACGTTTTCAGCATAGCCGGCACTGATCCGACCGGGGGGGCGGGTATCCAGGCAGACCTCAAGACATTTTCTGCGATGGGCACTTACGCCATGGCAGCCATTACTGCGGTAGTAGCACAGAATACCTCAGGTGTGCGGGCGTTTCAGCCGCTGGACCCCGGATTTGTGGCAGACCAGATTGATGCGGTTTTTGATGATGTCAGGGTTGATGTCGTCAAGATCGGCATGGTGGCGACAGCCGATATCGCAAAAGCTATTGCAGATCGTCTGACAAAACACAAGCCCGCCTGTATTGTGCTGGACCCGGTGATGGTCGCAAAAAGCGGAGACCTGCTGTTGCAGCCGGATGCAGTGGAAGCCATGCGCGACATCCTCACGCCAATGGCTACCGTGATTACACCCAATCTGCCCGAAGCCGGTGTGCTGCTCGGGAGGGAAATGCCGAAATCCAGGGAGGAAATGTATGCCATTTTGCCGGATCTGCTTGCCCTGGGTTCCCAATGGGTGCTGCTCAAGGGAGGCCATCTTCCCGGGGAAAATATTCTGGATATCCTCTACGGGGAAAAAGAAAGCATTGATATCGATGGCCCGCGGATTGACACCAACAATCTTCATGGAACGGGATGTACGCTTTCTGCGGCGCTTTCTGCGCTTCTGACGCGTTATGACATGCCTGAGAGTGCAAAACGGGCCAGAGCCTACCTGACCGAAGCACTGATCCATTCTTCAGAATTGAGTGTCGGTAAAGGAAAAGGACCGGTTCATCATTTTTATGACTTGTGGAACACATCCGGATAATCGGGGCGGGCTGAAGAAAAGATGAAAATCTGCCGTTATCTTGCTGTTGTCTTTTTATCAATGATGGCAGCAGGTGCCCTGGCCGAAGATATGGTTGATATGTATCCTGGTACGCTGGTCATCTCGCAGGGGTTGCCGGTGCTGATCCGTTGCGATCTCGTCAAGAACGCCTATATCCTGGCTGACGCTGATATGCAGGCTGCTCCTTATATCGAACAGATAAGACAGCTTGGCGCAAGCCTGGAGTCTCCTGTCTGCGCTATCGTGGTCGGTTCCTATAAAAACATCGAAGGAAAGAACCATCTGGTGGTTCAGTCGATAGAGGAAATCCAGAAAGGCCGCTCATGTCACCTGATGCCTCCTCGGGAGCCATTGAATATCAGGTTCGAATAAGACTGCCGTATCCGAATATTATTCTGCCCGGTATTACCGGGCAGTCTGTTTTACGGGCCGGAGTCGTACAGGATACGCCCCCAGTAATACATCTGTCCCGGCTTGATGACTGGCGGGATCGGGTTGTCCGGCGCTTCTTCCATGAAAGGCTCATAAGCCCTTAATGCCAACTGCGTACAGTAATAGCGTCCCGGGGTGTTGATACCGATCAGGCCGGTATAGTTGTAGCCTTTTCCAACCCAGTTGCGTGCGCTTTCAATGGCTTTCACCGCATTGTCAGGTGTCCACCAGACAGGGCGGATGATCAGGGCACGCTGGGATTTGGCAAGAAAGGTATCCAGCTGTGTCGTGTGCACACCTTCTCCGGTTGCTTCGATGACAACATCTTTTTCCGCATCATAAATTGCCGCATGGGAGAGCGGTGCGTTGGTCATGGTGGCGACAAAATTGTCAGTGTTGAGGATACCGCGTGTGACCAGCCAGTCGCCGTTTTTGAGAATGAGGCGGATTTCGCTGATGCGTTCGGCATCCTTGATGGTGGTGTCCGGATTGGCAACAGGCTGCACGGCGCAGCCTGTTAGCAGGCAGAATACGGATGCCAATAAAAAGGAAGTGACTTTCCCGGAAATGTGACCCATTTGCATCCTGCTATCCTGCTGCCTTTTCTGTCACACAGGATGCCTGGTTGACAGGCATCCTGTGGAACGCATTAAAATCAGTTCGTCAATTTTAATGCATAGTTCAGGTCGGATTCAATTTTTTTCATGTCACGGTCAAGAGAGTACAGCGTATTGGGGTCATTGCTGTAAACCGCGTAATAATACTGGTCATCCTTGGCTTTTTCAGGATTGAAGATATAGACGACCGCATTGCTGTCATTACCCATACCGCGCTGGATGGTGTAGTTGCCTTTTTCCACAAAAACATTATTCGGCTCCTTGCCCATATAGGTCATCGTCTGCTCGAACATCTTCGTGGAGGCATCCCCTTCTTTCCCGCTGATCTTTACCCGGGTTTTGATGCCAGAGCAGTCCGCGCATGGCAGTATGCCTTCATAGACCTTTTCCACAACAACATCGGTTGGCGGGGTGGGTGCCGTTTGCGCTGCAGGCTGGGTTTCCTGCGCGGCAGGTTTCGGCGCAGGGGCTTCTTTTTTCTGGCAGCCGGCAAGGATGATGCCGAAAGCCGCCAGGCCGATTAAGAGCTTTTTCATGTTATTTCCTTTCCAATAGAGATTGCGGTAAATCAGCAGATGATACGGCCTGAGTGACAGAAAACGTATCGATGCTGCTGATTATCGAATCTGGAAGAGAGTCGGGCTTTGATATAAACCTATTTCAGGACATTTAGGTTCTGCCCTCATTAATTTGCAGCAGGCAAATTAATGAGGGCAGAACTTAATCTTCCCGTCTCATGTGCGGAAAGAGAATAACATCACGAATATTCGGCGAATCGGTGATCAGCATGATCAGGCGATCGATACCGATGCCGCAGCCGCCGGCAGGCGGCATGCCGTATTCAAGGGCACGTACAAAATCGGCGTCGTAGTACATGGCTTCTTCATCACCCGCATTTTTTGCCTCGACCTGTGCCATGAAACGGGCCGCCTGGTCTTCCGCGTCATTCAATTCTGAAAAGCCATTGGCAATTTCACGTCCTGCAATAAAGAGTTCAAAACGCTCGGTGATACCTTCCCGGGTATCAGATGCTCTTGCAAGTGGAGAGACTTCGACAGGATAGTCGATGATATAGCAGGGATTCCACAGCTGGGCTTCTGCTGTTTCCTCAAAAAGCGCCAGTTGCAGGGCACCAGTGCCTGCACCGGTAAATGGCTTGACGCCGAATGTCAGGAGTTCTTTCTGAAGGAAGGTGACATCATGGAGCTGCTCGGTCGTGTATTGTGGTGCATACTTGTTGATGGCTTCAATAATGGTGAGGCGCTCAAAAGGTTTTGAAAAATCAATTTCCCGGTCCTGGTAATTCAGGATGGGGGTACCGTGCGCGTCAATCACTGCCTGGCGGATGATGGCTTCGGTAAAGTCCATCAGCCATTGGTAATCCACATAGGCGGCATAGTATTCCATCATGGTGAATTCCGGATTATGACGCGGGGAGACGCCTTCATTGCGGAAGTTGCGGTTGATTTCAAATACCCGCTCGAATCCGCCAACAAGCAGGCGTTTCAGGTAGAGTTCCGGGGCAATCCGCATGAACATCTGCATATCGAGCGCATTGTGGTGGGTAATGAAAGGCTTGGCAGCCGCACCACCGGGGATGGCCTGGAGCATCGGGGTTTCGACTTCCATAAAACCATGCTGCTCCATGAAATGGCGGATGGAGGATATGGCTGCCGTTCTGGCCTTGAATGTCTGCCGCGTCTCCTCATTCATGATGAGATCGACATAACGCTGGCGGTACTTGATTTCCTGGTCAACCAGACCGTGGAACTTGTCGGGAAGCGGGCGGAGCGACTTGGTCAGGAGGCGCAGATTGCTCACCCGGACCGAAAGCTCGCCGGTCTTGGTTTTGAAAAGGGTGCCTTCCGCGCCCAGAATGTCGCCGATATCGTAATGCTTGAAAGCCTCGTGCGCCTCATGGCCGGTTGTGCCATCGGTAATGAAAAGCTGGATGCGGCCATCTGACAGTGAACCGGATGCATCCATCAGTGTTGCAAAAGACGCTTTCCCCATCACGCGTTTTAACATCATGCGCCCGGCCACACTGACGTGAATGGCTTCGGATTCCAGCGCCTCCTTGTCCTTGCCGTCATACTTTTCATGCAGATCCGCAGCCTTGTTTTTGGGGCTGAAGTCATTGGGAAATGCCACTCCCTGCTGCCTGATGGCAGCCAGTTTGTTGCGGCGTTCTGCGATGATCGAGTTTTCATCAGCTGCAGGAGCGGCGGATTGCGCCTCTTCTCCTTCTGCTGCTGCGGACGGTTTGTTTTGCGATGTCATGATGCGGTACAGAGTGAAAATAAAATAAAAGTGTTGTCTTATATGCCCTGCTTGAGGGATTCGGCAATGAATTCATCCAGCTCGCCGTCAAGGACGGCCTTGGTGTTTCCGGTTTCAAAGTTGGTGCGTAAATCCTTGATACGGGACTGGTCCAGTACATAAGACCGTATCTGGTGTCCCCAGCCGACGTCGGTTTTGGAATCCTCCAGCTTTTGCTGCTCGCTCATGCGTTTGCGCAGTTCCTGCTCATACAGGCGGGATTTCAGCATCTCCCAGGCTTCTGCACGGTTTCTGTGCTGGCTTCGGTCATTCTGGCATTGCACGACAATACCTGTCGGGATATGGGTCAGACGCACAGCTGAATCGGTCTTGTTGATGTGCTGGCCGCCTGCGCCTGAGGCACGGTAGGTATCGACACGGACATCCGCGGGGTTGATATCGATTTCGATGGAATCATCCACTTCCGGGTAGACAAAAAGGCTGCAGAATGAAGTGTGGCGACCATGGTTTGAATCAAAAGGGGATTTGCGGACAAGCCGGTGCACACCGGTTTCCGTTCGCAGGTAGCCATAGGCATATTCCCCTTCCACCTTGATGGTGGCGGTTTTGATACCGGCAACATCTCCATCGGAAATGTCGAGAATTTCCGTCTTGAAACCCTTGCGCTCGCAGTAACGGAGATACTGGCGAAGAATCATGGATGCCCAGTCCTGCGCCTCTGTTCCGCCGGCACCGGCCTGGATATCGATGAAACAGTTGTTGGTATCCATCGGATTGGAAAACATGCGCAAAAACTCCATGTTTTCAATCTCTTTTTCAAGCGCATGGATATCGGATTCGACAGCGCCAAGCGTATCAACATCGTTTTCCTCACGCGCCATGGTGAAAAGTTCACCGGCATCCTGCAATTCGGATTGGAGGCGGGTCAGGGTATGGACAACCAGTTCGAGTGATTTTTTTTCTTTCCCGAGGTCCTGGGCATGTTTCTGGTCATTCCAGATGTTCGGGTCTTCGAGTTCGGCATTTACCTGTTCGAGTTTGTCTGACTTCTCAGCGAAGTCAAAGATACCTCCGTAAGGCGGCTTCGCGCCCGACGAGGTCATTGAGCAGATGGGAGATGGTGTTGAGGCGTTCCGCTTCCATAATGATTTTCAGTCTTTTAGAGTAATTTTGGTCAATCAAATATTATACCTGAGCTCTGGAAGGGAAAGGGAAAAGAACCGCCGGGTTTTTGCGATTTTACGGTTTGAGTTCAGCAATGACCGGCGCGTGGTCAGATGGCTGGGCCCAGCTTCTGGGTTCCCGGTCGATGGTGCATCCTGTGCATTGTTTCGAAAGGGCTTCCGAGAGGAGAATATGGTCAATGCGCAACCCCATGTCACGTCTGAAAGCCGCCTGCCGGTAATCCCACCAGCTGTATCCGCTTTCCGGCTGTTCAAAGAGGCGGTAGGCGTCTTTGAGACCCAGGGCCGTCAGGCGGGAAAAAGCGTCTCTTTCAGGGGGTGAGACCAGTGCATGGCCTTCCCATGCTGCCGGGTCATGAACATCACGGTTTTCAGGTGCAATGTTGTAGTCTCCCAGTATGGCCAGCCGGGGGTGCTGGTGTTTTTCCTGTTCAACCCAGTCGTGAAAGGCAGACAGCCATGCCAGCTTGTAGGCATACTTTTCCGTGGCAGGCGCCTGACCGTTTGGCACATACGCGCAGATGACGCGGATATCTGAAAGGGTCGCAGCAATAATCCGCTGCTGGTCATCCACATACAAGGGGTTGTTTCGGACGACATCAGAAAGCGGGTGCCTGGACAGGATAGCGACACCATTATAGGTTTTCTGTCCGGCAGTGACGGCTTCATAACCTGCTGCAGCCAGTTCCATAAAGGGAAATCTGTCATCGGTGATCTTGGTTTCCTGCAGGCAGAGTACATCAACCGGATGGGCTTTCAGCCAGTCAAGCACCTGGGGCAGGCGAACCCTGAGCGAATTGACATTCCAGGTGGCAAGTTTCATGAAAAAGACGAATCAGTGGCTTTGGCTGGACGGCGGGGTACCTGAAAGCACATCGCTGTGATGCTTGTTAAGACGGATCTCGGCTTTTTCCAGTTGTTTCAGGGTTTCCTGCGAATCCATCATGGCCATCTTGAGGCTCTCAAGGAAGTGTTCATGGTAATTTTCACGAAACTCGGCGCCGTCAGCCAGAACACCAAGACAATGGATAATGGCCGCATGGGTTTTTCCTGCTGTTGCCATGACCTGAAGCAGGCTGAAATATTCGAGGAGGTGATCGATTTTCTTGCTCATGTGCACTTTCACTGTCCGGTTGTGTCAGGGCAGGGTCTTGCCAATGACAACACCACAGATTTCGGTTTCTCTTCTGGCTTCAAAAGGCGCTTCCGGCCAGTCAGGGTTGATGGCCTTGAATAGGGCTTTGCCGTCGGGTTCGACGATCAGTTGCCTGAAAACCAGGTTGCCATTGTCCCGTTTGACGACGATGATGCTTTCGTGGGAAATCCCGGCATCCGGATCCACATAAATATAATCCCCGCTGGCAAAGGAGCGCGGCGCGGCAGGATTGTACATGCTTTCGTCGGTAACGGTCAGGGCAAAGGCGCGTGGTCCGTGCACGATGAGACAGGGAATCCATATTCTGGCATCAGCAGGCTTGAAATTATCGAGCAGTTCGGTCCACTTTTCCGCCTGGTTCCATGTCAGCAGCGGCAGCATCCGGCTCATCATGGGCGTTGAATTGGCGTGGTACCAGCTTTCCTCGTCTTCTTCTAATGCCGTATCTCTCATATGGGTCCTGTGTCTGACTATTTTGTTCTGCCGACAATATATACCATCACATGCGGTTATGGAACCGCTGATTAATGTGCCTTGTGAACGAATTGCTGCGCGCCGTGTGTCTTGCACCTTATCTCACAAAACGCATTAATCAGCGGTTCCTTATGTCAGCACAACAACGGCAAAACTGGACAGGCTGATGATAATCCAGAGGATTATGCCAAAGATAAAGGCTTTCGGGCCGACTTTTTTCAGGGTTTCAAGAGAGATATCGGTGCCGATGAGAAAGAGTGTCATGGTGAAACCTTTTTTGGCAAGCCCGATGATATTGTCACCGATCATTCCCGGCAAGGGAAAGAAGGTATTGATCAGCATGGCGATGATGAAAAAGAGAATAAACCACGGCTTGTACATCTTTTGGGTTTTTTCCCGGAAAAGCAGTGCGGTGACAATGCAAAGCGGGATAATCCAGAGGGCGCGTGTCAGCTTGATGGTGGTGGCAATTTTGAGGGCGTCTTCTCCATAGGCAGCGCCTGCGCCAACGACGGATGATGTGTCGTGGATGGCAATGGCAGCCCAGGTGCCAAATTCGCTTTGCGAGAGATTGAAAAAATGGCCGATCGACGGAAAGATCAGCAGTGCCACAGCATTCAGGATGAAAACGGTGCCGATGGAAACGGATATTTCACTGTCTTTTGCCCTGACAATAGGGGCAACGGCGGCAATGGCGCTCCCTCCGCAAATAGCCGTACCGGCGGCAACCAGATAAGCGATGATACGGTCCAGCTTCAGCCATTTTCCGATCAACATGCCTGAAAAGAGGACGCCAAAAACCGAGACGATGGTAAAAAGAATGCCATCGCGTCCCGTCTTGAGCGATTCAAACAGATTCATGCCGAAGCCAAGACCGACAATGGAAATCTGGAGGAGATGCCTGGAAACGGTTTTGCTCAGCTGAGGATAGGGATGGGTAAAAAACAAGGCAAAAAACACGCCCAGTAAAAGCGCCATGGCGGTGGTAATAAAGGGAGCCAGGCAGAGGACAAGCAGTACAATGAAGACAACCCGGTTGATAACAGGCGATGCGGAAATCTTGCTCATGTCAGCTACTTTTGTGATGGAACAAGTGACTTATTGTGACAGTTTTGCTTCGGAAAGTCATGCTGCCGGGCGGGAGCTGTTTCAAATAAAAACAGGTCCCGCCGGAAAAACCATCTTTAAGCAGAAAGTAGGCTGCTTCCCGGTTGCTGACTCCCGTTATTTTTTCCGGTTGTAACACGAACCTGATGTTCTTTCTGGTCGTTCACAAGCGGGATGGCTGCGGTTTGCTGTTGGACATCATCAAGATAAACCGCTGTTTCAGAATAAGTATCAGACTGCTCAATGACAATCCGGTAGGTACTCTCGATATGCCGGTACGTGATACTGATCCTGTTCCATTGCGGCGGCAGGCAGGGATCGAAACACAGCCGGCCATTTTCCAGGGTTATGCCGATGAGTGACTCCAGTATGAGGCGATACATCCAGCCGGATGAACCGGTATACCATGTCCAGCCGCCTCTGCCGGTGTGAGGTGAGACCGCGTAGACATCAGCTGCGATGACATAGGGCTCCACCTTGTAAATATCGGCTTCTTCCTGGTTCGTGCTGTGGTTTACCGGGTTTATCAGGGTGAAAAGCTCATACGCCAGCCGGTTGTCATGCAGCCTGGCAAATGCCATGGTTGCCCAGATGGCTGCATGGGTATACTGCCCGCCGTTTTCCCTTACGCCCGGCACATATCCCTTGATATAGCCCGGATTCAGGTCAGACTTGTCAAATGGCGGATCAAGCAGCTGGATCAGCTTTTTGTCGCGCCGAACGAGCCGGGTATTTAAGGAATCCATTGCCTGTTTTGCCCGCTTTTCATCGCCGGCCCCAGACAGAACCGACCAGCTTTGCGAGATGGAGTCGATTTTGCATTCGGCGTTTTGGGCAGAGCCTAAAGGGGTGCCATCGTCAAAATATGCCCGCCGGTACCACTCACCATCCCAGCCATTATCATTCAGGCGTTTTTTGAGGCTTTCGGCTTCCTGCACACATTTTTCGGCAAAATTGCTGTCACCGTGGCTGCCGGCAAGCGCCGCAAAGTCGAGCAGAATACTGTAGAGGAAAAAACCAAGCCAGATGCTTTCGCCTTTGCCGTGTTCTCCGATTTTATCCATGCCATCATTCCAGTCACAGGAACCGATCAGCGGCAGCCCATGTTTCCCGAAGCGCAGGCCATGATTGATGGCACGGACACAATGTTCATAAATCGTGCCGGTTTGCGAGGAGCGGGTCGGCATGTCGTAATAGGAATCCTGCCCCTGGGGTACGGGAGGTCCTTCAAGGAAAGCGGTGACTTCGTCAAGAATCGCCCTGTCGCCGGTTGACCTGATATATCGGCATACCGAAAGCGGAAGCCACAGGTAATCGTCCGAACAGTGTGTCCTTACGCCTCTGTCAGAAGGCGGATGCCACCAGTGCTGCACATCCCCTTCGATAAACTGGTGTTGTGAATGCAGAAGAATCTGGTCCCGAAGCAGTTGCGGCTCGGTGTGGATGGTTGCCATGGCATCCTGCAACTGATCCCGGAAGCCGAAAGCCCCGCCGGACTGATAAAACCCGCTTCTGGCCCAGAGGCGACAGGCAATTGTCTGGTACATGAGCCAGCCATTGGCAAGCATATCCAGCGCCTTGTCAGGTGTTTCCACTTGTACCGCACCGAGCACACGTTCCCAGTGCTTGGTTACCTGCATCAGGATGGCATCAGCCGCATTGTTGCCGCTGAAACGCTGAACCAGTTCGCTGGCATCGGCACTGCGCCTTCCTGCTGTTCCCAGCATGAACTGGATATTCCGTTCTTGCCCGTTTTCCAGCGTGAACGGAACGTGAATGGCGCCGCAGGGGTCGTAACCTGCTCCGACGCGATTGGACAGGTGTGCCCTTGTCATGGCAACAGGATTGGCCAGGGTTCTGTTGCGGCCGATGAATTCAGCGCGGTTGCCGGTAATGGTCCGGCTTGGGCTGGTTGTTGCGAAAAAAGCAATCCGGTCGGCAAATTCCGTGTTGTAGGCATTTCTGGCAAAAATGGCGCCTGTTTTCGGATCAGCTTCGGTGATGACATGCATCTGGTTTTTTTCACGCAACCCGCCCATCACCCATTCCACATAGCCTGTTGCCGAAAGGTGCCGGGTGAATCCGGATTCATTTTTCACTTTCAGGACGGCATACTTGATATTGGCATTCAGTGCCACGTAAACCCAGAGTTCAGAGTGAATGCCATCTTCCGCATGCTCGAATACACTGTATCCGAAACCATGACGGCATCGGTATTCTCCGTTTCCCGAGGCCGGAAGTGGGGTCGGAGACCAGTAATGCCCGGTTTCCTCATCACGCAGATAGAATACTTCTCCGCCGGTATCGCTGACCGGATCATTGCTCCAGGGGGTCAGCCGGAATTCATGCGCGTTATCCTGCCAGGTGTAGGATTGTCCGTTTTCCGATATGACACAGCCGAAATGCGGATTGGCAAGGATGTTGACCCACGGAGCCGGTGTCTGCTTTTCCCTCGAGACAATCATGACATACTCTTTGCCGTCAGGCGTAAATCCACCTATCCCGTTAGAGAGCAGGAGATTGTCATTGCGCATCCGGTTGAAGCTTTTTGGCGTAAAGTTCCTGGTTGGCGCCAGCGGGATAAATTTTCGTCGCTCGGGCCGCTCAGCTGTCTGTATCTGCATCGCCAGCGGGCCATCGGTATCGGAGATAATGAGCCGTGCAACAGATGAGATGAGTATCCGGTCCTCTGCAGATATATGCTCGGCCTGTCTCAGGAAAATACCGCCAGGGCGGTTCATCTCGTTGGCCGGATGGATGGCCGCGATCATGCCCATGATCTGTTCCTGAAGCATTTGACGGTATCCGGCGTTGTCTTCATTCCAGATAATCAGGTCCACCTGCAGCCCCTTCCGATACCAGTAGGCATGAGCCTGAAGCATTTGCCGCACGATATCCAGATTTTCCTGATCACGTATCTGGAGCAGCACGATAGGCAGATCGCCGGAAATGGCATAGCCCCAGAGCCCCTGCTGTCCCCGGTTGTTCTTTATGAGAATGCCGCTTTCTGCCCTGAGCGAGCGATTTGCATACAGGATGGCGCCGGCCAGCCTGGCGTAGAGCTGGGCATCGGATTCATCCGCATTCAACTGGTGCAAAAGCACCTGGCTATGCGTCCAGGCCAGTTCCAGTGCCCGGTCCGACAAATTCATATCGTCATATTTTTCGATCATCCGCATGCAGTTTTCACGGTCATCCGCTATCCCGCAGACATAATCGATTGTTACTGATTCACCAGGAGGCAGCGTCAGCTGGTGACGGATCACGGCAACCGGATCTAAAACAGATCCTTCGCTTTCGGAGAGTGGTTCATAGGAGGTGAGTGCTGCCGGATTCGCGGTGGTATTGCCGCGGCCGATAAATTTCAGCCGGCTGGTTTCGTACGAGATGTCGGTTTGCTCCATTTCATGGGCCACCAGCATATGAAAAGCATACGGTGGCTTTTCCCCGGCAGCGCGAGGCCTTCTTGTGCTGATGACTGCCTTGTGTTCCCGCACGATTTCTGTCTGCACAAAAAGCTTGCTGAAAGCCGGGTGTGCCATGTCCGCATTTCTTGGGGCAATCACAATTTCAGCATAGCAGGTGAATTCAATGCGCCTGTCTTTGGCTGAGTGATTGGTTATCTTGTGACGGCGGATTTCCATGTCTTCTTCCGGACAGACCACCACTTCACTGTAAGCTTCGATATCGTTTTCACGAGAACGGTATTCGGCACGGCCCTCTGAAAAAATCACTTCATAGGCAGTATGCTGTTTTTTAACGGGCTGATAAGTTGTCGACCAGAATTCGCCGGCTTCCCTGTCACGAAGATAAAACCAGGTTCCCCAGTTGTCCTGGACGGCGTCCTCATACCAGCGTGAGACGGCGATATCCTTGAAGCGGCTGTATCCGCCCCCGGCATTGGTCAGCATGACATGGTAGTGGCCATTGGAAAGCAACTGGACTTCCGGCAGTGGCGTATTGGCTGTGCTGTAGATCCTGCTCGGCATTTCTCCCGCAATCGATGCCAGATGAGTCGTGGCATGGCCTGGTGCCAGTTCGAAGTAAGGCACATTTTTAGGCACGCGCTCGTGCAGGAGCGGGATGGTTGCCTGAAACCCGGGTTCTGCCTCAAATCGTTTCTGCATGGGTTTGTCCATCAGCAAGTACAGGAGTGAAAGAAATCCCATACCCTGATGATGTGCCATAAAAGAGCGGATAACGGCCGGTTCTTGTCCTCTGGTCAGTCGGCTTGGAGTAAAGTCAATCGCTTCAAAAAGGCCGAATTTCCCGCTGTAGCCATCCTTTTCAAGGCGGATCAGGTTTTCGCATGCCGCCTGGGGATCAACCATGAGCGCCAGCATGGTGGCATAGGGCGCGATAACCAGATCATCTCCCAGTCCGCGCTTGAGCCCAAGTCCCGGTACCCCGAAAGCACGGTACTGATAATTGAGCCTGGCATCGAATGCGAAATAACCGGATTCGGAAATGCCCCATGGGACACGGCGATCCGTGCCGTATTCGATCTGCTTTTTGACCGCCATGCGATGTGTCTGATCCAGCAGGGTATCCTCATAAACCGGCATGACCAGTTGCGGCATCAGGTATTCAAACATGGAGCCACTCCATGACAGCAAAATGGCGTCCTTGCCGACGACGGTCAGTTTTCTGCCAAGCGCAAACCAGTTGTCCTGCGGAATCTGACCCTGTGCGATGGTCACGAAGCTCGAAAGCCTGGCTTCAGACGCCAGAAGATCATAATAGCTGTTATCGCGTTTCTTATCCGTCACATTGAATCCGATGGTGAGCAGCTTCGTTGTGGGATTGAGCAGGAAACGGAAGTCCATTTGTGCAAATTCATCTGCCTGCTGTGCAAGCACTCGTAACTGGCTGATCCTTGCTGCGGCATTTTTTCCTGCTGCTGAAACACGCTCCGACAGGATGTTAAGGAAGGCTTTTTCCTCATGTTGTGTCTGTTTTTGCGCGCTGATAATTTCCGGAATGAGTGTTTCCGGGTAATGTGCCAGTTCATCGAGCGTGGAAATATGGTTCAGCTTTTCAAAGCGGTCAGGGTTGTTTTGCCAGTAGGGGATTGTTACCCAGGGCATGAGCGTGACGATTTCATCCTGTATCTGGCGGCATTGACTCAACAGGGCATTTCCCCAGAAAGCGGCGGGTGAGTCGATATTATGCGTTGTTTCAGGAATAATCTGTTCAACGGCATGGGTCAATTGTTCAAGATGATGGCAGATTTCATGCAGGGTCTGATGGACGCCCTCAGCAGGTTTTTCCAGCAGCATGCGGATTTTCTCCATACGGGCGCTGTTTTTTTCTGCCGTCTCTGAAAAGAGGGAAAAGGTGTCAAAAATACCGTTTGCCAGGCAGGGGGTGATAACCCGCTGGTGTATCAACCCCAACAGGCCGGATTTCAGGGGCAGCAAATGACCCGCCAGATTGCCGCTGTCAACCGTGGAGATGTACAGCGGATTCTGTATCGTTTTGAGTGTCTGTGTGTCATACCAGTTATAAAAATGACCGCAATACCGGTCCAGTTTCTGCATGGAGGCAAAGGTGTTCTGTGTGCGGCCAATCAACTGGCCGACAGGGATATAACCGAAATCACAGGCAGCCAGATAAGCTAAAAGCGCCATACCGATATTGGTTGGAGAGGTGCGATGTGCAATGACGATTTCTGCTGCATCACCCGGAACTTCCTCAGGAATTGATATCTCTCCTGCCATGCCGTATTGCGGCATCTCCTGCACATTATCCGGCGGTAGCCAGTTGTCTTCAGGCCCGACATAGGCATCAAAGAAAGCCCATATTCTTCGGGCCAGTTTTCGCAGGTACAGCGTCTGCTCTGATGAGAGCGCTTTTTCTTCATGGCGAACCGGCTGGCTGATCCGCCAGGAGATAAGCGGTGAACACAGCCAGAGCAGCAGAAACGGTGCAGCAATAATCAGCGAAACGGGTTTGACCAGGAAAACCGCTATCGCTGTGGCCAGGGAAAAAAACGGTGCAAACCACATCATCTGAAGATAGGCCATGGGGTTTTCACTGTCACTTTTTACCTGTCCTGATGGTATCCATTCCAGCAGGTGCCGATGGGAAACGGTCGTACGCCAGAGCGTTCTGAGGATAGCATCCGTGTGATAACTGGCTTCATGCGGCAGCGCCATGAAGTTCAGAAAGACATTGGAGCAGTGACGGTTTGTCGCTGTCATACAGGCGGAGAGGTGCTGTTTTATATCAATGCCGCGGCGCTTGACAATGAGCTCCATCATGAAAAGCAGCAGCGGGTGCAGAAAAAAGACCGCCAGAAGGCCAAGGGTCCAGGCCCATGCGGGTTTGAGCACTGACCATGCTGCCGCAAAAAGAAAGATCATTGCGGGGGGGACCAAACTGCGGCGCAGATTGTCAAACAGCTTCCAGTGAGAAAGTGCGGAAAGGGGATTGGCGCGCCTTTTCCCTTTTGCTGACGACAGGGCATCCGGAACAAAAGGCAAAAGCCAGTTGATGAGTTGCCAGTCACCCCTGATCCAGCGATGGCGGCGTTTGACATCCGAAATATAATCGGCGGGATATTTCTCATATAACGGGACATCACTCACGAGGCCGGAGCGGGCATAGCATCCTTCCAGCAGGTCATGACTTAACACCCGATTTTGCGGCAGCCTGCCATTTAATGCATAGGAAACCGCATCCACGTCGTAGATGCCCTTGCCGATGAAAGAGCCTTCGCCAAAGAGGTCCTGGTAGACATCGGATACGGTTCGTGTGTAGGGATCAATGCCCGCATCGCCACTGTTGAGTCTTTCATAAATCGACGCGTGGCTGCCAGGCAGGCTGCTGGCAACACGTGGCTGGAGGATGCCATATCCACGGGTAACGACCTGGTCTTTCTCGTCGTATACCGCCCGGTTCAGCGGGTGGGCAAGCGTGGCGATAAACTGGCGGGCTGTATCACGAAAAAGGTGGGTGTCACTGTCGAGTGTGATGACAAAGCGGATACGTTCAACATGGCGGAAGTCCCCGATCCTGACAGAAAATCCGGAACTTCTTCTTCGTAAAAAGGCATTGAGTTCTTCGAGTTTGCCCCTTTTGCGTTCGTAGCCCATCCAGACATTTTCACGGTCATTGAAACGCCTGGGGCGATGCAGGAGCCAGAAAGGCGCCGAATCATCATTTTTGTATTGCCGGTTCAGTTCTTCAATCTTTTCCTTCACATACTGTACCAGTTCATCATCGGTTGCAGCGGACCCGGTATCCGCATCCAGAAAATCGCTCAGCAGGCAGAAGTGCAGTTTTTCATCGCGGTTGCCCAGATAGTGAATTTCCAGCGTTTCACATAATTTGTCGATGTTTTCTTTGTTGATCAGCATACAGGGGATGGCAATCAGTGTTTCACAGCCATCCGGGATTCCTTTGGAAAAATCCATGCGGGGAAGAGGAACGGAGGGAGCTGCCAGCATGGCAATCCAGTTGACCAGTGACACGGCAAGCTGGCTTGAGGCGATGAGTGTGGTAATACCCAGGAGTATCCGAAACCACATCGGAAAGGCAGGAGCTGCCGTCAGTGACAGCATCCCTGCCGTAAATAGAACGGAGAGAACGATAATACTGCCGATGTAGGCAAATACCCGCGAGCCGGTAAACCACCCCATGATCGACTCGCCAAGGGTTTTTCGCATGCCGGTAATTTCTTCGAGCAGGGGAAGTCCTTCTGCTGCAAGATAGTAGCCCACATGAGAAAACCGCGGCTCGGCTTCGTCTCGAGAAGCATTCCTGTGAGCCATTTCAATCGCTTTTTCCGCCACTTCGTTTTCGGTAAAGGGGCTGTGTTTCGCGATTTTTTCGATGAGATGCCGGTAATAGTCCCGCGAGTGAAAATCCATCTCGCTATAGATGCCGGCAGGATCTGTTTTCAATGTTTGTTCAACCGGGCTGACGGATTCAAAAAAAGCATGCCAGTCCATGCTGCCAAGAAGGCGGATACTGGCAATGCTGTTGCTGATGCTGACCTGGTCTGCTGCCTGGCGTTGCGTTTCCAGCACAACAAGCTGTTCAATGGTCATGCCTGTCTCGGACAGCCTTTCCGATATCCAGGCAAGGGGCAGTGTCAGGATGGCTTTCTGGCTTTGCAGACGCCGGGTCATCTCCGCAACAAATGCGCTGACCATGGGAGGGTGAGAGCGTGCCAGATCCGCTACCTGCAGGATCAGGTCTGCGGGATTGTTTTCAGCGGTATCAAGGAATTTCTGCACCCATTCCTCAGCCAGTTCGTGGTGTTTGCGGGAAATGGCTACCCTGACGGCAACGCGTCTCAGATTTTCTATCAATGCCAGGCGCAGCATGATCGGGATGGCCCACAGTTCACCCATGGTCAGCAAAGCGACGCTCTGATAGGCGGAGATAAAAGCGGTTATTTTTCCGGCATCTATGCGGCCGTCACCATGGGAAACAATTTCAAGTGCCAGATCATATACGCGGGGCCTGCCTTCAGAAGGACCCGACGCCAGTTTGGGCAGTTCCTTGCTGTATTGCGAGGGAAGATGGCGTTTGGCTGTCTGGATCTCTTCATCAATCAGATAGTAATTATCCAGTAGCCACTCTGCTGCCGGTGTGATCCGGTTTTCCGATTTAACGGCTGAGGAAAGCAGATTGAAAACCCGATGCAGTACCGTTTCATTTTCCGCCAGCCGTGGCAACAGGCGATCCGGCGTTTTTTTCCTGTCAAGGATATGTTTACCGGCCAGAAATTTGCCGTACTGACCCATTTGAGACGTGCTCAGCAGTTCGGAACGAAGCGGCTCTTCTTCATATTGAAATATTTCCGCCTGGTCATGACCACCTTCATTTTTTTTGAGAAAAAATAGAGGGGAACCGGACAGCTCCCATAGTTTGCTGATGATTTTCAATTGTCAACCTCGTATGGAATGGCAAAGGGGTTTTTACGTGTCCCATACCTTCGCAATAAACGGCTTTCTGCTGTTTATTGAAGATCAAGGCAGCAGGCAAAAAGGGCTGTTTTTTGAAGAATGTTTTTCCTGGAGCAAAAAAATGAAAAACATTTTTTGTCTGAAAGTGGATTTTTTTACGATGGTTTTGCACAATCATGTGCAATTCTGCCGAAATCGTTGTAGAATCAGCACGCCGGATGGCCTGATCAAACAGCTGTCTTCCTGAGTACCGGCAGGTTCGGCACCATTTTCTCCGGCACACATTATCCTTAATGACAGATTGGAATCGCTCGCAAGTTCTTATATTTGCAGCGGGCAGGTCCGGGAGCCGGACTGATTTTCCAGAAATTTTTTAAGACATATGACAGAGGAAAAGAAAATCCTCGAGACGGCGTTATTGTGCGCGCAGGAATCTTTATCCATGCAGGATATGAAAAACCTGCTCGAAAATACCGAGAATGAAATCAATGAGCCCTGGCTGGCCAGAATCCGGCAGCTCTTAGAAGAGCTGCAAAGCGACTGGTCTGAAAAAGGGCTTGAACTGGTTCAGGTTGCCAACGGATGGCGTTTCCAGAGCCGGCCGGAGATGAAGCCGTGGCTGGAACGACTGACCAGGGAAAGGCAGCCGCGCTACAGCCGCGCCACGCTTGAAATACTGGCAATTATTGCCTATAACCAGCCGGTGACGCGAGGGGATATCGAACAGATTCGCGGGGTCATGGTAAATCCCAATGCCATTCGCATGCTGGAGGAACGCGGCTGGATCGAAGTGATCGGTCATCGTGAAACACCAGGCAGGCCAGCACTTTTTGCTACGACAACCCAGTTTTTAAGCGATCTGGGACTGACTTCACTGGAGCAGTTGCCGCCACTTCTCCAATCCATGCAGGATGATGCAGCGGATGAACTGAATATTGAAATTTAAGAACACACATCCTGCCAAGAACAGGATATCGAGACCACAAAGAAAACGGATACCGATCTGAAATGATGAGTACGAACGAAACCAATAAAGCAGAATCTCCTGTTACAGAGGATGAAACAGCGTCCCAGACTGAGAAAAAACCCAGAGCGAAACGGACACCCCGGAAAAAAGCAGCCTCTCAGGAAGCGATAGATGTTGTGCCGCAGCCAAAGGGTAATGACGCGCAGGACAATTCAGCAGTGTCTGGTGGAGACAGCCTCTCTGCAGAAGCGGTACCCGCCGCTGATATGCCCCGGGAAAACCGCGGAAAGAACAGAAACAAGAATCGTAAATCCGGTAAATCATCCCGGAAAGCAGAAGGTGGAAAAGCGGCTTCAGATGATCCGGAACGTGTCTTCATGTATGTCACATCAGCTGCTTATGATGAGGAAGGCGCATCGGATGCCGTGTCATCCGACGGAAAGAAAGACAGGAAAAAAAGCACTCGCAGGGAATTGACGTCGGAAGACGATGCGCCCAAGCTGCACAAGGTCCTCGCGGAAGCTGGGCTGGGTTCCCGGCGCGATATGGAAGACCTGATTATTTCAGGCAGGGTTTCTGTTAATGGTGAACCGGCACATATCGGGCAACGCATTCTCGAAACCGATCAGGTGCGAATCAATGGCAAGCTGCTTCAGCGTAGGACCAGCAAGCGGCCGCCCCGTGTCCTGCTTTATCACAAGCCCGCCGGTGAAATTGTGAGCCGTGATGATCCGGAAAAGCGGCCATCGGTTTTTGACAGGCTGCCAGCGGTAAAAAACGGGAAATGGCTGGCTGTTGGCCGTCTGGACTTCAATACTGAGGGGTTATTGCTGTTTACCACTTCCGGTGATCTTGCCAATCGCCTGATGCATCCACGGTATAACATTGAGCGGGAATATGCGGTCAGGACGCTGGGCGAGCTGGAAGAAGGCATGCGCCAGAAGCTCTTGTCCGGTGTCGAGATGGAAGATGGTGTGGGCCAGTTTTCCCGTGTTGCCGATGGCGGTGGCGATGGCGTGAATAAATGGTATCGCGTGGTCATTGGTGAGGGACGCAATCGTGAGGTTCGCCGCATGTTTGAGGCGGTTGGCCTGACGGTTTCCCGTCTGATCCGCACGCGTTATGGTGCACTGAGCCTGCCCCAGACCTTGAAGCGCGGCCGGTGGGACGAAATGGAAGAAAACGCGGTGCGTGACCTGCTGCGTTTATCCGGCCTGGAAAAGAAAGACGACAAAAAGTCTGATAAGCCCGGGCAGGCCAATCAGCGCAGGAAGAGTGGCGGTGGTTACGCGACCTTGCCGGAATTCGGCAAACCGGGTGAATGGCAACCAGGCAAAAACAGCAAGGGACAGGGTAAGCAGCAGCGCAGCCGCCAGCCTGATCCTCTGCAGACGACTTTTGGTTATGCCGGTGCAGACAATCGTTATTCCGGTGCGGGACAAAGAAGCGGCAATCGGGCCCAGCCGGGACAGCGCCGCCGCAGAGGCTGATAACGCGGCAGGCGATTATGCAGCGGTTTTTTCAGGATACTCGCAGAGATCACTGATCAGGCAGTTTCCGCATTTTGGTGTTCTTGCCATACAGGTATATCGACCATGAAGCAGCAGCCAATGATGGGCGTCAAGTAAAAACGCTTCGGGAATGATCTGTACAAGCTTTTCTTCCACTTCGGTGACGTTTTTTCCGGGGGCGATACCGGTACGGTTTGATACCCGGAAAATATGCGTGTCAACAGCCATGACAGGCTGACCAAAAGCAGCATTCAACACCACATTGGCCGTTTTGCGTCCGACGCCCGGCAGGGTCTGCAATGCTTCCCGTGTGCGTGGGACTTCGCCTTCATATTGTTCCAGCAGTATCTCTGACATTTTCACCAGATTTCTTGATTTGGTGGGATACAGGTTGATGGTTTTGAGATAAGGCTTGAGCCCTTCTACGCCAAGCGCGATGATGCCTTGTGGCGTATTCGCAACGGGAAAGAGTTTCTGCGTTGCCTTGTTCACCGAGACGTCTGTTGCCTGGGCTGAAAGCATGACGGCAACCAGCAGTTCATAAGAAGATGCGTAAACCAGTTCTGATTCCGGTTCCGGCATATTGGCCTGAAAACGCTGCATGATCTTGCGGACTTTCCTGCGGTTCATGGTCTGGATACGCTAAATAAAAGCCATCACGCCGGTTTTTGTGCCAGTGGTGTGGCTCAATGAGTTGATTGTGATTTTTCAGCATAACACAGACACCATAGCGCTGCAGGAACGCTGTGCAAGACAGTTGAAAACCGTGAATCAGGTTTGACCTGATGCTTTTTTCCGTGCCTTTTCCACGGCGGCAAGCACCGCATTTTTCTTTTTTCTTCCGGCAGAGCCGGTTTTGGCCAGTGCTTCCAGGCGGATGCGTTCGATTTCTGCTTCGTGTTTCAGTCTTTGTTGGCGGCGCTCATGATTGACGCGGGCGCGTTTCGCCTGTGCAGTGGACCATGCATCCCATCCGGTTTTTTCTCCACTGGTGTTTGTCATGATGATGCAGTCAACAGGGCATACTGGTGTGCAGAGATCGCAACCGGTGCATTTCAGGGAAAGCACCGTATGGGTAAAGCCGTTGGTACCGATAATGGCATCGACCGGGCACGCATTAATACACAGGCGGCATCCGATGCAGAGTGATTCATCAATAACCGCGATATCCCGCGGTCGTTCTTCGCCATATCGGGTATCAAGCGGTATATAGGGTTTTCCTGTGAGGCGGGAAAGGCGGCGAATGCCTTTTGCACCACCTGTCGGACAGCAGTTGATCGGTGCTCCGTCTGCGATGGCTTCGGCATAGTCACGGCAGCAGCCGTGGCCGCATTTTTTGCATTGCGTCTGGGGGAGCAATGCGTAAATCTCATCAGAGGTTGCTTTGTTCACGGAATGAATATCGGAGTCTGTTAGTACGAATGTAAGAATAGGCGGTTTATGTTTTTTTTAACTAGTTTACTAAATAATCCGGTAAACAAAAAACCGTTCCGGCAATTACCGGAACGGTTTTGAAAATCTCTCGAATCAATCAGGCATCAATCGAAGACAGGCGTATCGACGCCCAGTATCTTGTGCAGTTTTGGCGAGGTTGTCGTGTACTGGAGATGGATTTTCTTTTCCGGAAAAACATAGGGCGCTGCAGCAAAGGATGCGAGTGCCGTTTCATGAAATCCGGAAAGGATCAGCTTTTTTTTGCCCGGATAGGTATTGATGTCACCAACAGCAAAAATACCCGGAATATTGGTTTCAAATTTTTCGGTGTCCACGACAATCTGCCGACGATCGATTTGAAGCCCCCAATGCTCGATGGGGCCCAGTTTGGGAGAAAGCCCGTAAAAGACCAGTAGGCAATCAAGGGGAACACGGCGTGTGACGCCATCCAGGCCGGTTACACGGATTTCGGCGAGTTTGCCGTCCAGCGTTTCAAAGCCGGTGATTTGTCCAGTCAGCGATTGCATCATGAAGTCTTCGCACAGCGCCTGCATTTTTGAAACCGAAGCGGGGGCGGCGCGGAATTCCTCACGGCGATGAAGCAGGACAACCGATTCGGCGACATCAACCAGGCTCAGTGCCCAGTCGAGTGCGGAATCACCGCCGCCGCATACCACGATATTTTTGCCCCGGAATGCTTCAGGGTCCTTTACCCGGTAAAAGAGCTGGCTTCCCTCAAATTGTTCGATGCCGTTGAGCTTGAGCGTACGGGGCTGGAAAGCGCCAACGCCTGCAGCAATAAAAACGGTTTTGCTGATGAATCGGGTGCCGGCAGAGGTTTCGACATCAAAACGGCCGTCTTCCCGTTTGTTGACCTGGGTGACTTCCTGCCCCAGGTGAAAGGTCGGGCCAAAAGGCTCAATCTGCTTCATCAGGTTGTCGGTCAGTTCCACGCCGGTGCATACAGGAACAGCCGGAATGTCATAAATCGGTTTGTCCGGATAAAGTTCAATGCACTGTCCGCCAACGAATGGCAGGATATCAATGACGTGTGCCTTGATTTCCAGAAGGCCCAGTTCAAATACCTGGAAGAGGCCCACAGGACCGGCACCGACGATAACGGCGTCGGCTTCAATAGGGATACTGTTTTCTGATGAAGAGTTCATAGTCGGTATTTTTCAGCGCTTTGTCGAGGCGACTGAGTATAAGGATTATTTTTCCAGATATTTCAGCTTGTCTTTGACATCTTTCCATTTGTCAGCATCAGGCAGGGCGGCTTTTGCTCTTGTAATGCTCGGCCAGGTCTTGCTGAGTTCGGCGTTGAGGGCAATATACTCCTGCATGTCCCCTGGAACGTCTTCTGATGCAAAAATGGCAGCAGCCGGGCATTCAGGGACACAGACGGCACAGTCGATACACTCATCCGGATTGATGACCAGAAAATTCGGCCCTTCATGAAAACAGTCGACAGGGCAGACATCCACGCAATCGGTGTATTTGCAAAGCACGCAGGCATCAGTAACGACATGAGGCATAAGAATCCTGTTTATTCCAAAAAAACAGTCAGGGATACAAACGGTTTAATGTTATCGGTTAAAACCTTTTATTTTAGGATAAATAAAAATATCGGACAAACAGCCAGGAATGTCTCAGGCCGGATGATTCGAGTATTTTTATCGGTATACTCAATTTTACTGCAATTAAATCAGGACCTTTGCCGTATTGGCATAAAACAGCTAAAATGACGGACGAATTTTTTACGGACGAATTGTGGAATACCCGAAATGCTGGCAGATTCGGCTTTTGGTGTTCATTCCCTGGTTATTCTTTTCATAATAAGACGGTGGCTTTGAAGTCCGGGTATGTGCCGGTTTCAGAGCCTGATATTTTTTTGGATTAATTACATGGCAAATGCAGTTGAAACTCTGGAAAAGCTCGAAAGACGCGTGACCATTACGATTCCGATTGATGAAGTTGAAAAGGAAGTTGATCAACGCCTCAAGAGACAGGCCAAAAACGCGAAAGCGCCTGGATTCAGGCCGGGCAAGGTGCCAATGAATATGGTAAAGGCTCAGTATGGCCAGCAGATCGAAAGTGATGTGGTAAGGGAAAAGATATTCAGGGCTTTTGACCAGGTTGCACGGGAAAAGGATCTGAGCATTGCCGGTTACCCGAGGTTTGAACAAAAGGCCGATGATGTGCCTGAGGGTACCATGGCTTTCAATGCCACCTTTGAAGTTTATCCGGACGTAAAACTGGGTGATATGGGGCAGATTGAACTGGAAAAAGTCACATCGGAAGTCACGGGTGAGGAAGTTGACAGAACCATTGATATTCTGAGAAAACGCCAGGCACATTTCCATGTCAAGGGAGAGCAGACTGATCATGGTGACGGTGGTGCTGATACCTCAGCGCAGGACGGAGATCGTGTTATCGTTGATTTTGTGGGCAAAATTGACGGGGTCGAGTTTGAAGGCGGTAAAGCGGATGACTTTCCCTTCACGCTGGGTGAAGGCCAGATGCTGCCGGAATTTGAAGCGGCTGCACGCGGGCTGAAAAAAGGTGACAGCAAGACCTTTGACCTGCACTTTCCGGAGGATTACCACGGTGATAATGTGGCTGGCAAAACAGCCGAGTTCACTATCACGGTGAAAAATGTGGAATGGGCTCACCTGCCGGATATCAACGAGGATTTTGCCAAGGCACTGGGTATTGCGGATGGCAGTGTCGAGAAAATGCGTGCAGAAATCGAGAAAAACCTCAAGATGGAAACAAAAAGCCGTCTTGCCGCGCTTAACAAGAAGCGCGTGATGGACGCCCTTCTGAAAGCTGCTGAATTTGATTTGCCCAATGCCCTGCTGCAACAGGAAATAAATCAAATGATGCAGGCAGCCCTGAAGGATCTGCAGGACAAGGGAATGCCTGTCAAGATGGATGAGCCGCTGCCGCCGGAGCTGTTTTCGGAACAGGCCGAAAGACGGGTTCGCCTGGGCCTGATTTTCACTGATTTCATCAAGGACGACAAGTTCAAGGTTTCGGATGATGAAGTACGGGCAAGAGCCGAGGAAATCGGTTCAACGTATGAAAATCCGAAAATGATCGTGGATTATTACATGAATGAGTCCAGCCGCCGCCAGGAACTGGAAGCGCTGGTTATGGAAGACAAGGTGGTTGACTATGTTTTTGATCATGCAAAAACAGTTGAAAAAGCCATGCCGTTTTCCGAACTGATGGCTCAGCAGCTTTAATCCCGAATGGCTGATATTTTTTACTGGGAAAAAACGAGATGAATTCACACTTTCGACAATCAGCACTGGACACGGAAATGCTTGGCATGATTCCGATGGTGATTGAGCAGAGCGGACGCGGTGAGCGTGCCTTTGATATTTACTCACGCCTGCTCAAGGAAAGAATCATTTTCCTGGTTGGGCCGGTCAATGACCATAATGCCAACCTGGTTGTTGCGCAGTTGCTTTTTCTGGAAAGCGAAAACCCGGACAAGGAGATTTCGCTTTATATCAATTCACCGGGCGGCTCGGTTTCTGCCGGTATGGCGATTTATGACACGATGCAGTTCATCAAGCCGGACGTGTCCACCTTGTGTACGGGCCTGGCCGCATCCATGGGTGCTTTTCTCCTGGCTGCCGGTGCGAAGGGCAAGCGTTTTTCCCTCCCAAATTCACGCATCATGATTCACCAGCCATCCGGCGGTGCACAGGGGCAGGCGTCGGATATTGAAATTCATGCCCGTGAAATCCTGTATCTGCGTGAAAGACTCAATGCCATTCTGGCTGAGAATACGGGTAAGCGTATCGAGCAGGTTGGCCTGGATACCGAACGGGACAACTTCATGTCTGCAGATGAGGCAGCCGCGTATGGTCTGATTGACCAGGTGTTGACGCACCGGACTTGATTAATCCTTGTTTTTACGGGGTTTTCCTGTTTTAAGCCCGCTGGCCGGATAGGGGGTAACGCTTCCGGCTTGCGGGAAATCCTGCGTCTTTTTTCATCTTGTGCTATCTTGTTCACAAGCCCTGAACAAATTCATTTTTCTTCCGAATCACTTTATCTGTTAACTCTCCCATGTCAGAAAACAACTCATCTTCAGGCGAAAAGCTGCTTTATTGCTCATTTTGCGGAAAAAGCCAGAATGAAGTGAAAAAGCTGATTGCCGGTCCTTCCGTTTTTATCTGTGATGAATGTATTGATTTATGTAATGACATCATCAGGGATGAAATCCTGAATCCCGAATTTTCCAGGGAAAACAGGGAAGAGCTGCCAACGCCCATGGAAATCTGTGAATTGCTTGACCAGTATGTTATTGGTCAAACCCTGGCAAAGAAAATTCTGTCTGTTGCGGTATATAACCACTATAAACGCCTGCGCTATTTTGCCGGCAAAGACGATGATGTCGAGCTTTCCAAGAGCAATATCCTGCTGATTGGCCCGACCGGGTCAGGCAAAACCCTGCTTGCGCAAACGCTGGCGCGTATGCTGAATGTACCTTTTGTGATTGCAGATGCGACAACCCTGACAGAGGCCGGGTATGTGGGGGAGGATGTGGAAAACATCATCCAGAAACTGCTGCAGAATTGTGATTATGATGTGGAAAGGGCCCAGCGTGGTATCGTCTATATTGATGAAATCGACAAGATTTCGCGCAAATCCGACAATCCGTCCATTACCCGCGATGTATCAGGAGAAGGGGTACAGCAGGCGCTTTTGAAGATGATTGAGGGCACCATGGCTTCTGTACCGCCTCAAGGCGGGCGCAAGCATCCCAATCAGGATTTCATCCAGGTGGATACCACCAACATCATGTTTATCTGTGGCGGCGCCTTTGACGGGCTGACAAAGATCATATCTGATCGATCGGAAAAAGGCGGTATCGGATTTTCCGCCAACGTCAAGAGTCAGAGTGAAAAGAGTGATAACGAAGTCCTGGTGAATGTCGAGCCTGAAGACCTCATCAAGTTTGGTCTGATTCCTGAACTGGTGGGGCGTCTGCCGGTTGTTGCCACGCTAAATGAGCTGACGGAGGCGGCGCTGATCCAGATTCTTCAGGAACCCAAAAATGCACTGGTCAAGCAGTACACCAAGCTGCTTGAAATGGAAGGCGCCGAACTGGAAATTCGCCCGGCAGCACTTTCTTCCATTGCCAAAAAGGCACTGGAGCGCAAAACAGGTGCAAGAGGTTTGCGTTCCATCATGGAACATCTGCTGCTTGATGTCATGTACGAATTGCCGACCGAGCAAAATGTCAGTAAAGTGGTTATTGATGAGAACACGATCAATAACGACGCGAAACCATTATTGATTTATCAGGACAAACAAAAGGTGGCAGGCCAGAGCTGATCTGCCCAGGGTGGATTTTCAAGCGATATGCCGGTATGAATGCCCGGTTTTGTGTGATTAACTGCACGGTTTTTGCGGTTGTCGCAAACAGTTTGTAACAACTTATTTCTTTATGTCCCTTGTTTTTTGCCGTTTAGCGCTTACATAAAGGGTTGAGTTTACTGAAAAAGGTTTGTCATGATGACTACTACACCAGAACAGTCGAGATTGCCGCTGCTTCCCTTGCGGGATGTCGTTGTTTTCCCTCATATGGTCATACCGCTTTTTGTCGGGCGTCCCAAGTCGATTCATGCGCTTGAGACAGCCATGGAAAATGACAAGGCCATCATGCTGGCTGCGCAGAAAACAGCAGCCAAGGATGACCCGTCTGCGGATGATATTTATGAGATCGGCTGTGTTGCGACGATTCTCCAGATGCTGAAGCTTCCTGACGGTACCGTGAAGGTGCTGGTGGAAGGCACTTACCGTGCCAAAATTGAGCATGTGCAGGAAGAAGAAGCAGCCTATCTGACTGCACAGGTTGCTTCCGTGGAAACGGAAGGGGAGCATGAGCCGGAAGTCGAGGCCATGCGTCGGGCGACTGTTCAGCAGTTTGAACAGTACATCAAGCTGAACAAGAAAATCCCGCATGAAGTCCTGGTATCCCTGTCTTCTATTGAAGAACCCGGCCGTTTTGCCGATACCATTGCCGCACACCTGCCGCTGAAACTTGAGCAAAAACAGGTGGTGCTTGAAATGGTGAATATCAGCCGCCGGATGGAATACCTGCTGGAACGCCTTGAAGGTGAGCTGGATATTTTACAGGTGGAAAAAAGAATCCGTGGTCGTGTCAAACGGCAGATGGAAAAGTCACAGCGCGAATATTATCTGAACGAGCAGGTCAAGGCGATCCAGAAAGAGCTGGGTGAAGGCGAGGATGGCGCGGATATTGAAGAGCTCGAAAGAAAGATCAAGGCCGCCAAAATGCCGAAGGAAGCGCTGGAAAAGACACGTGGCGAGCTGAGAAAACTGCGTTCCATGTCGCCCATGTCAGCAGAAGCATCTGTTGTCCGGAATTACATCGAAACGCTGGTATCGTTGCCCTGGAAGAAAAAATCCAAGGTCAATAACGATCTGGCCCATGCGGAAAAAATTCTGGAAGATGATCACTATGGACTGGACCGGGTCAAGGAGCGGATCCTTGAATATCTTGCGGTCCAGCAGCGTGTCGACAAGGTCAAGGCACCAATCCTGTGTTTTGTGGGCCCTCCGGGCGTGGGTAAAACCTCGCTGGGCCAGTCTATTGCCCGCGCAACCAACCGCAAATTTGTCCGGATGGCGCTGGGCGGTGTTCGTGATGAGGCCGAGATTCGCGGGCACAGGCGCACGTATATTGGTGCCCTGCCAGGAAAAATTCTGCAGAGCCTGACCAAATCCGGTGTGAGAAACCCGCTTTTCCTGCTGGATGAGGTGGACAAGATCGGAGCGGATTTCCGTGGCGATCCGGCAGCTGCTCTTTTGGAAGTGCTGGACCCGGAACAGAACCATACTTTTTCAGACCATTACGTTGAAGTTGACTTTGACTTGTCGGATGTGATGTTTATCGCCACCTCCAACTCGTACAATATCCCGCCCGCCCTCTTGGACAGGATGGAAGTGATTCGTTTGTCCGGCTATACCGAGGATGAGAAAGTCAGCATTGCACAGCGTTACCTGATGCCAAAGCAGATGAAAGGTAATGGTCTGAAGGATGAGGAATTGTCAATCAGTGAAGGCGCCCTGCGGAATATCGTACGTTATTACACCCGTGAAGCCGGGGTTCGTGGCCTGGAACGTGAAATTTCGCGTATCTGCCGCAAGGTTGTCAAAATGCTGCTTCTGAAGAAAAAGAACCGCAAGGTGACGGTCACGCCAAGAAATATCGATAAATTCCTTGGTGTTCGCCAGTTTGATTTTGGCGTCGCTGAAAAGGAAAATCAGGTTGGTCAGGTATCCGGGCTGGCGTGGACGGAGTTTGGCGGTGAAATGCTGACGATTGAGGCGGTTACCGTGCCTGGCAAGGGCAATATCATCCGCACCGGTACACTGGGTGACGTGATGAAAGAGTCCATTGAAGCTGCTCGGACGGTTGTGCGCAGTCGTGCAAACAAACTGGGCATCAAAAATGAAGCCTTTGAAAAAACGGATATTCATGTCCACGTTCCGGAAGGGGCTACGCCCAAAGATGGCCCCTCAGCCGGTATTTCGATGGCAACCGCGCTGGTGTCCGTTTACAGTGGTATTCCCGTGAGGGCAGATGTTGCCATGACCGGTGAAATTACCTTAAGAGGGGAAGTCCTGCCTATTGGCGGCGTAAAGGAAAAACTCCTTGCCGCATTACGCGGTGGCATCAAAACGGTCATTATTCCAGAGGAAAATGTGAAGGATCTGGCCGAAATTCCGGATAACGTGAAAAACAAGCTGGAAATCATGCCGGTACGCTGGATCGACAAGGTGCTTGAGATTGCGCTGGAAAGCCAGCCTGATGAGGTAATGGAAGAGCAGCCGGAAGTGCCTTCTTCGCCGGTTGCTTCTGAATCGACGGACAATCCCAAGGATAATAATCTTATCCGGCACTGATTCGCCTGATGACAAAAAAACGCTCCGCAAGGAGCGTTTTTTTATGGATTGTATTCGTTGATAAGACGATTGAGAATTTTTCTGACTTCAGGGATCAGTTCTCCAGCCGTCAGTCCGACAGGCCCTTCTCCTCGTCTGACGAGTTCGTCTGCCGCCGCGCCATGCAGCCACACGGCTGCCAGCGCGCTTTCCCAGGCTGGCCAGCCCTGGGCGAGAAGAGCGCCGCAAATACCGGACAGGACATCGCCTGTTCCCGCAGTTGCCAGTGCAGGGCCCCCTGTCGGGTTGATAGCGGTTTTCCCGTCTCGATCGGCAATAACCGTTCCGGAGCCTTTCAGCGCGACGACAGCATTAAAGCGCTTGGCGAGGGCATTGGCAACTGACAGGCGATCCGACTGAATGGCTTCTGTTGTGGTGTTGAGAAGGCGCGCCGCTTCCAGGGGGTGGGGGGTCAGGATGGTCGGCCCGCGCCGGTCTTCCAGTATTTGCTGTAATTCGGTTTCTGCTGAAATACTGTTCAAGGCATCCGCGTCCAGAACCAGTGGCTGATGAAGTGCCATAATGTCTTTGACGAAATTTCGTGCGGCATTCGATGTGCCCAGTCCCGGGCCAATCACGGATATAACGGATGAAAAATCAAAGTGATGCGCGGCACGATACATCAGTTCGGGCTGCATGGCATCATGCTGGGGCGGATCTTTGAGGTAGACGGCGTAAGTGAGGCCAGCGCCACAATGCAGTGCTGCCCGAGCTGCCAGTACCGGCGCACCGGACATGCCTGCGGCACCGCCCAGTATGGCGAGTCTGCCATACGTGCCCTTGTGGGTATCATGCCGACGCTTTCGCAGCATCACGGAAAACAGGGCAGGCTGGTTCAGCCAGCGGGAAGGCGAGGGGAAATGACTGTCGTCAACGCCCAGCCGGACATGATGGACTTCACCTGCATAGTCTTTTCCCTGGTGGGTGTACAGCCCCGGCTTGTTGCCAAGGAAGGTAATGGTGTGCGTTGCCCTCACAGCAATCCCGTTTTTGCCATAAATGCTGCCGGTATCTGCATTCAGGCCGCTGGGCACATCAAGTGCGATGACAGGACAGTCTGCTGCATTGATCATTTCGGCAAGCTGAAAGCGGCTGCCATCCAGTGGTTCTTTCAGGCCAATACCAAACATGCCGTCAACAATCAGATCCCATTGCCGGGTGGGAAGTGATTTGATCGTGTCCTGAAGGGATAGTGCATCCTCCCACTTGATGGCAGTGCTGATCGCGCGTTTTCTGGCAAGACGGGATTCCTCGGCCTGGGGCTTGCGGCTGGAAAGCTGTAAAACCGATACGTTTACCCGGTTTTCAGCAAGGACTATCGCCATTTCCAGCGCATCACCGCCATTATTTCCAGGGCCCGCCAGCACCAGCACACTGGCCTTTTCATGATGGGGGGACAAAATGCGCAAGGCCAGTTCGGCGGCTTCCCTGCCGGCACGCTGCATCAGCGTGCCAAGCGGCAGTTCGGCGAGCGCCAGCGCTTCAATACCTCTTAATTCTTCAACTGTATACAGATTGCTCATGCGTCTTTAAAAGCCTGTAATCCTCAAGTTATATGAAAACATGATATGCCGGTTATGGATAGCGTTTTTTATTTTTTATGAATTTTTTTCGGATTTTGTCTGATAAGGCTTTGGCGCAAAAACGGATTTCCAGTACAATACGGCAGTTCCGAAACTGATTTTCGGAACTATTTTTTATTTGTTATTAAATCGCGACCCCGGCCGACAAGGGTGCTCAATAGAGTTTCCGGCCGTGTTCAAGACCTAACCCTGGAGATTATTATGTCCGTTACTATGCGTGAGATGCTGGAGGCTGGTGTTCACTTCGGCCACCAGACACGATTCTGGAATCCAAAGATGGCACCGTATATCTTTGGCCATCGCAACAAAATCCATATTGTCAACCTCGAAAAAACCATGGCGATGTACCAGGAGGCGATGAATTATATTCGTCAGCTTGCTGCCAATCGCGGCACGGTTCTGATGGTCGGCACCAAAAGACAGGCCCGCGACATTATCGCCGCAGAAGCACAGCGTGCCGGTATGCCTTATGTCGACCAGCGCTGGCTGGGCGGCATGCTGACCAACTACAAGACAATCCGCAGCTCGGTCAAGCGCCTGAAAGACATGGAAACGTCCATTGAAGACGGTTCTATTGAGAAAATGAGCAAAAAAGAAGGCCTCATGTACATGCGTGAAGTGGCCAAGCTTGAAAAAGCCATTGGCGGCATCAAGGATATGAACGGCCTGCCGGATGCACTTTTTGTTGTTGACGTGGGTTACCACAAGGGTACGGTTACCGAGGCCATCAAATTGGGGATTCCGGTTATTGGCGTGGTGGATACCAATCACTCGCCGGATGGCCTGGCCTATGTCATTCCGGGAAATGACGACTCTTCCAAGGCGATCCAGCTGTATGCACGCGGTGTGGCAGATGCGATCCTGGAAGGAAAAGCCAGTTCGCTGCAGGATGTGCTTGAAACCGCCAAGGGCGAAAGCAGTGATGTGGCTGCTGACGAAGGCGACAGCGAATAAATGTGAAAGCACAGCTGCCTGAAAGGCAGCTGTTTTTGAGAGTCAAAATAACGGGGATGTTTTAACATCCTGTATCGGGAGGTGGATATGGCGGAGATTACCGCTGCAATGGTTGGCCAGCTGCGTGCAAAAACAGATGCACCGATGATGGAATGCAAAAAAGCGCTGGTTGAGGCTGACGGCAATATTGAAAAAGCGGAAGAAATCCTGCGTGTCAGGCTGGGTACAAAAGCATCCAAGGCATCCGAGCGCGTGACGGCAGAAGGTGTGATTACCGCTTATGTCAACGGCAACAAGGGCGCACTGGTTGAAGTCAACTGCGAAACCGACTTTGTCACAACCAATGAGGATTTTGTCAAGCTGGCAGATACCTGCGCGAAGCTGGTGGCGGAAAACAACCCGGCGGATGTCGAGGCGTTGTCTGCACTTTCTGATGGTGGCAAAACCGTTGAGGAAATCCGCACCGAACTGGTCGGCCGTATTGGTGAAAACATGTCGGTTCGCCGGTTTGTGCGTTATGAAACCACAGCTAAACTGGCTTATTATCTGCACAACAAACGCATTGGCGTCATGGTTGAGTTTGATGGTGCGGATGATCAGGTCGGTCGCGATGTCGCCATGCATATTGCTGCAATGAAGCCGGTAGCGCTTTCTTCAGACGGTGTTCCTGCCGAACTGATTGAGAGGGAGCGTTCTGTTGCACTGCAAAAGGCCAATGAAGATGCGGTCAAGGCGGAAGCAGAAGGCAAAAAACCGCAGAGCGCAGATATTTTAGCCAAGCGGATTGAGGGTTCTGTCCAGAAATACTTAAGAGAGGTATCGCTTCTGAACCAGCCTTTTGTCAAAAATGACAAGCAATCGGTTGAACAGATGTTAAAAGAAACCAATACAACGGTAAAATCGTTTACGATGTTTGTTGTTGGCGAAGGCCTGGAAAAACGAGAGGACAATTTCGCTGCTGAAGTGGCTGCCCAGGTGGCGGCAGCACAGCAAGCCTGATTGGACTGAAAACTGAAACGGGCCGTAAGGCCCGTTTTTGCAGCGCCAGTCATTGTTGTGAGATTGAGGTTTCATTGTTTTTATTCTGCACTTGAAAAGGGATCGGGATCATGGCCACACCTGTATACAAGCGAGTTCTTCTGAAACTCTCGGGCGAAGCACTGATGGGAACAGACCAGTATGGCATCAACCGTGCCGCGATTGAACGCATGGTGGCCGATGTGGTTGAGGCCAAGGCGCTGGGTGTGGAAATGGCTATTGTGATTGGCGGCGGCAATATTTTCCGGGGCATTGCGCCGGGTGCAAAAGGCATGGACCGCGCAACGGCGGATTATATGGGGATGCTGGCAACGGTCATGAATTCACTGGCACTGGCTGATGCCATCAAGCAGGCCGGGCTGACCCCCAGGGTGATGTCAGCGATTGGCATTGACCAGGTTGTCGAGTCTTATGTGCGGCCAAAGGCGTTGCAGTACCTGGAGGAGGGCAAGGTCGTGGTTTTTGCGGCAGGTACAGGCAACCCCTTTTTCACAACAGATACCGCTGCTGCCTTGCGCGGCGCGGAAATGGGTGCGGAGATTGTGCTCAAAGCCACCAAGGTGGATGGGGTTTATACCGCTGATCCCATGCGGGATGCCAATGCCCAGCGCTATCCCACCATCACCTTTGATGAGGCGATTGAAAAGCATCTGGAAGTCATGGATGCGGCGGCTTTTGCCTTGTGCCGTGATCAGAAGTTGCCAATCAAGATTTTCTCCATTTTGAAGCAGGGTGCCTTGAAGCGTATCCTGGAAGGGGAGGATGAGGGAACACTGGTTCATATGTGACACGGGGTCAGGTCATCAAACGCAACATACCATATAAGTAATTCGTTTTTGTAAGAGGAATGTATGACTATTGCTGATGTGAAAAATAGCACAGACCAGAAAATGGGCAAAACCATTGAAAAGCTGAAGTCGGATCTTGCCAAGGTCCGGACCGGGCGCGCGCATACAGGTATTCTTGATCATATCCAGGTTGATTATTAC
This sequence comes from Oxalobacter vibrioformis, assembly GCF_027118995.1. Taxonomy (NCBI): domain Bacteria; kingdom Pseudomonadati; phylum Pseudomonadota; class Betaproteobacteria; order Burkholderiales; family Oxalobacteraceae; genus Oxalobacter; species Oxalobacter vibrioformis. Next base: position 474,214 of record NZ_CP098242.1, on the reverse strand, counting down.
GGTACGATGACGCCCATCAATCAACTGGCGAATATCACATTGCTTGACGCCAGGACAATTTCTGTGCAGCCCTGGGAAAAGAAGCTGAGCAGTGCCATTGAAAAAGCCATTCGCGATTCGGACCTGGGTTTGAACCCTTCTTCGCAGGGAGAGCTTATCCGTGTGCCGACACCTGTGCTCACGGAAGAGCGCAGAAAGGAAATGGTCAAGCTTGTCAAAGGTGAGGGTGAGGATGCCAAGGTGGCCGTTCGGAGTGTCAGGCGTGAGGCCAATGAGACATTCAAAAAAATGGTCAAGGACAAAGCCTGTTCGGAAGATGATGAGCGCCGTGCTCAGGATGATGTGCAGAAGCTGACAGACCGGTATGTACAGGAAATCGACAAGCTGATCGTCGAGAAAGAAAAGGAAGTCATGACGGTCTGATTGATGGCCGCAAGGATGAGATGTCTGAAAAATCTGTATTTCCCATTCCGGATCTATCGTCTGTTCCCCGGCATATTGCCATTATTATGGATGGCAATGGTCGCTGGGCGAAAAAACGGTTTCTTCCCCGTGTGGCAGGGCATGTCAAAGGGGTGGAATCTGTCAGGAAGATGGTGGAGGCCTGTGTCAGGCGCCAGATCGCGTTTCTGACCGTATTTGCATTTAGCTCTGAAAACTGGCGAAGGCCTGTAGAAGAGGTTTCTTTTCTGATGGAGCTTTTTGTTACCTCGCTGGAAAGAGAAGCCCTTAATCTTCATGCCAATAATATTCGCCTGAAGGTGGTGGGTGATTTGAGTGGTTTGAATGAAAAACTTCAGGCTACGATTCTTCGGGCTGAACAGAAAACGGAAAACAACACCAGCCTGACCCTGACCGTCTGTGCCAATTATGGCGGGCAGTGGGACATCATGCAGGCCATGAAAAAACTGATGGATGCGCATTCTGGTCAAAGTACCTTTACCCCGGAACAGTTAAGACCATATTTGTCCATGGCTTATGCGCCTGATCCGGATCTCTTTATCCGTACGGGTGGCGAGCAAAGGATATCCAATTTTTTATTATGGCAGCTGGCATATACCGAGTTGTATTTTACAGAAGCATTCTGGCCTGATTTTGGTGAGGATGCGCTGGATGCCGCTATTCGTTCTTTCCAGACACGGGAAAGGCGGTTTGGCCGTACCAGCGAACAATTGACAGCATAACTCATGTTAAAAACGCGACTATTGACGGCTTTATGTCTGGCAATCGTATTGCTGGTTGTGCTGCTGTCCGGGTCCTACACAGCATTTGCCGTTCTGATGATTGTCTTTTTTGCTGGCGCGTCATGGGAAATGTTTTGTCTCTTTGACAACCGGTATCCGATTCCCTATGCAATAGCCAGCACGCTTTTTTTTGCGGTTTTTATCTGCCTTGCCAGCGAGACCATTTATATCGGACTGGCTTTTTTCTCTGTCGTGGCCTGGTTTTTTTGCCTGGCGCCTTCCATGGCTTTTCCGCTTCCGATAAAGCACAGTTTGGGTGACCGGTTTTTTGAGTTGCTTTATTCAATCAGCATATTCAGCAGTTTTCTGGCGTTTCTCTACCTGTACAAACGCTCTCTCGTCCTGCTTTTGTCGGCGCTTATCCTGGTCAATATTGCAGATATTGGCGCCTACTTTGCCGGGCGGACATTTGGCCGGCACAAACTGGCACCTTCCATTTCGCCAGGCAAGACCTGGGAAGGCGTAGCCGGCGGGTTTCTCGCTGTTATACTGGCAGCTGTTGCCGTGGTTTTTATTCCAGGCATGGAAAATTGCATCACGGTCAGGGTATACCGGGCTTATGGCTGGTTTGCCATGGTTTTTGCCGTGGCGATCCTTGTCGGGATGAGTGTGCTGGGGGATTTGCTGGAATCCAGGCTGAAGCGCCGCCGCGAATTCAAGGACAGCAGCAATCTGCTACCCGGGCATGGCGGTGTTCTGGATCGGACTGACTCACTGATTCCGGTTCTGACCCTGACAGTTCTGATACATATGTGGACATAATGGTTATGCGAACGGGCCGGCAACGGATTACGATACTGGGTTCAACCGGCTCGATCGGTGTGTCGACGCTGGATGTTATCTCACGACATCCTGAACGCTACGCTGTTTATGCGCTTACGGCGAACAGTCGGATTGATGGCATTTTGCTGCAATGTGAGCGTTTTCATCCGGAAGTGGCTGTCGTTGGCTCGCCTGAATCAGCGCAGGTATTACATGCCGCCTTGCGTAAAAAGGGGCTGAAAACCACCGTTGCGTATGGTGAAGATGCGCTTTGCGAAGTGGCTGCGGCACCGGAAACCGATGCGGTGATGGCTGCCATCGTGGGGGCGGCAGGGCTGGCACCAGCGCTGGCGGCAGCCCGTGCCGGAAAAAAGGTGATGCTGGCAAACAAGGAGGCACTGGTGATGTCCGGCCAGTTGTTTATTGATGCCGTCATGGAAAACCATGCGACGCTGCTTCCGATTGACAGTGAGCACAACGCCATCTTTCAGTGCCTTCCTGCCACGTATCAGCGATCACCCGGCCAGCATGGGGTGGATAAAGTTGTGCTGACCGCATCCGGCGGTCCTTTTCTGACGCGTTCCCTGGATTCACTTGACAAGGTAACGCCGGAACAGGCGGTGGCCCACCCCAAATGGGTGATGGGACGAAAAATTTCCGTTGATTCTGCCACCATGATGAATAAAGGGCTGGAAGTGATCGAAGCCCACTGGCTTTTTGGCATACCGGCTCATCAGATCGAGGTGGTGATTCATCCGCAAAGCATTATTCATTCCATGGTTTCCTATGTGGATGGTTCCATGATTGCCCAGATGGGCAATCCCGATATGCGGGTACCCATTGCCTATGCGCTGGCCTACCCTGACAGGATTGTGTCAGGGGTCAGTCCACTGGATCTCACGCAAATGGGGCAGCTTCAGTTTGAAAAACCGGATTATCATCGCTTCCCCTGCCTGAAACTGGCATATGAAGCACTTCATGCCGGTGGCGCAACGCCAGCCATACTGAATGCGGCAAATGAAGTTGCGGTTCAGGCTTTTCTTGACCAGCGTATCGGATTCAGGAAAATTGATGATGTCGTTGCCCGTGTTCTTGACAGGGTGACGACAGAAAAATCCCTGTCAGGCCTTGATAGTGTCCTGATGCATGACCATGCTGCCAGAAAAATGGCAAACAGCCTGATATTTTCATGATTATCCTGCAGACAGTATCCGCTTTTGTTATCGCGCTTTCCCTGTTGATAATGGTTCATGAGCTAGGGCACTACTGGGTGGCAAGGCTTTGCAATGTCAAGGTGCTGCGCTTTTCCCTGGGGATGGGAAAAATTGTCTTCAGCCGCAGATTCGGGCGTGATCAGACAGAATGGGCGTTATCCATCCTGCCAATGGGGGGCTATGTCAAGCTCCTGGATGCGCGTACAGAAGACTTGAGTACACTGACTCCGGAGGAGCGGAAACGGGAATTTACCGGCAAAAATGTCTGGTGCCGTATTGCCATCGTGGCCGCAGGGCCGCTTGCCAATTTCCTGCTTGCCATTATCCTGCTTGCCGGGTTGTATATGTACGGTGTTCCTGAACCATTGGCAAAGCTTCGGGCAGTGCCTGAAAATACTGTTGCCTGGGAGGCCGGCTTACGGGGAGGAGAGCGGGTTGTCGGCATAAACGGGGTGCCGGCTGCCAGTTGGCTGGATGTTCGCTGGCGGCTGCTTGAAGCCATGATGGGAGACCATCCGGTTGTGCTTGAGGTTCAGTCGGCGGATATCCTTTCTGATGATAAAAACAGCTCAAGGACAGTGGCTCTGCCAATGACACCCCATCGTGTGGGTGAGTTGAATGCCGGTTTTCTGGACAGGTTCGGGCTGTCACTGGCAAGGCCGCCTGCTGTTGTTGGAAAAGTGTCGCCAGGCGGGGCGGCTGAAAAAGCAGGGCTCAGAGCGTCTGATCATATTGTGCGCATCAATGGTGAATTGCTGGTTGATGGTCTGGATTTTATTCACAGGGTGCGTGAAGCACCAGGTAATCCGCTGGTGCTGAGTGTGATTCGCGACAACAGGAAGATAGAATTGACAGTCGTGCCGGAAGGCCATGAGGAAAAGGGTGCGGTAATTGGCCGGGTACAGGCTGAAATACCGATTGTGCCGGAAATGGTTATTGTTCAGCATGGCTTTTTTTCTTCTTTTGGCAAGGGGGCTGTCAAGGCATGGGAAACGACATCGCTGACACTGAAAATGGTTGGTCGGATGTTTACCGGTAAAGTGTCGATCAAAAATATCACCGGTCCCATCGCCATTGCTGATTATGCCGGACAGACAGCAAGAGCCGGCCTGATTCGTTATCTCTATTTTCTTGCCTTTATCAGTATCAGTATTGGTGTCATGAATTTACTGCCAATACCTGTTCTGGATGGCGGACTTTTGCTGTATTATGCTGTGGAAGCGATAAGCGGGCGTACCATTTCCGAACGCGCTGGAGGAATTGCGCAGCGTGTCGGGATCGCTTTGCTGGTGCTTTTGCTCGTTGTTGCGGTTTTTAATGATCTTTCCCGTCTGATAGGCTGACGGAATTTTCACATCACAGGGTTGGTATGCGGATTCAGAAAGGCGTTTTGTTCATTTAATTTCATGAAATTGTTTTTTCATCCCTTTTCCCGACTGTCATTTCGACCAGCGCTTTTCGCGGTCGCATCCTTTCTTTTCTGTGCCGGCAGGGCTTTTGCCGTGGAGCCTTTTGTCGTCAAGGATATCCGCGTTGAAGGCATCCAGCGGACAGAGGCGGGTACGGTATTTAACTATCTTCCCGTTCGTGTGGGGGATACGTTTACGGAGGAGAAGGCAACGACAGCCATCCGAACCCTTTATGCTTCCGGTTTTTTCAAGGATGTCCGTATTGATGCGGAAGGGGATGTCCTGGTTGTCATTGTGGAAGAAAGACCGGCAGTTGCCAGTGTGGCTTTTACCGGTATGAAGGAATTCGACAAGGATGCCATTACAAAAGGGCTCAAGGATATCGGACTGGGTGAGGCCCGCATCTATGACCGATCGATGGTGGAACGTGCCGAGCAGGAACTGAAGCGCCAGTATCTGGCGGCGGGTTATTATTCCGTGCAGATTTCAACAACCGTTACACCGGTGGAAAGAAATCGTGTGGCCATCAACTTCATTATTGACGAAGGCCATGTGGCCAAAATCCGGCAGATCAAGATTATTGGCACCAAGGCCTACAAGGAAAGCGAGCTGCTGAAATACATTGATCTGACCACACCCGGCTGGCTGACCTGGTATACCAAGAAGGACCAGTACTCCAAGGAAAAGCTGGCGGCAGATATTGAGAAGCTGAAGTCGTTTTACCAGAATGAAGGGTATATTGAGATGGTCATGGATTCCACCCAGGTCTCCATTACGTCTGACAAGAAAGATATTTACATCACGCTCAATATCAAGGAGGGGGAAAAATATACCGTATCGGACATCCAGCTTGAGGGTGAATTGTTCGGACGGGAAGAGGAAGTCTATCCCCTGATTGAACTGAAAAAAGGAAAAACCTATTCAGGTGAGCAGCTCACAAACAGCACCAAGGCCATTTCTGATTACCTGAGTAATTTTGGTTATGCTTTTGCCAATGTGAACCCGCAGCCCGAGATTGACAGGGAAAAGAAAGAAGTCGCCTTTACCTTCTTCATTGATCCGGGCAAGCGTGTCTATGTGCGCCAAATCAATATTGGCGGCAATACCAAGACACGTGATGAGGTTGTCCGGCGGGAATTCAGGCAGATGGAAGCGTCCTGGTATGAAGGTGAAAAGGTCAAGATTTCCCGTGACCGCGTGGACAGGCTGGGTTACTTCAGCGAGGTCACCATTGAAACACCTGAAGTGCCCGGTACGACAGACCAGGTTGATGTCAATCTCAAGGTAGTGGAAAAACCGACGGGTAACCTGATGGTGGGTGCCGGCTTTTCCCAAAGTGACAAGCTGATGCTGACAACGTCCATTGAGCAGGAAAATTTTGCCGGTACCGGTAATACGGTTGGCCTGGAAGTGAACACCAGCAAGCGGTACAAAACCATTGCGGTTTCCCAGTTAACACCTTATTTCACAGAAGATGGTGTCAGCCGCCGTTATGAAGTGTTTTACCGGACAATGCGCCCGCCAATCATCAATGAAAGTGACTGGAAAGTGGAAACGATTGGTGCCAACGTCCGTTTCGGTATACCCTTTACCGAAGTGGACAGGGTGTATCTGGGCGCAGGTTTCGAACATAATAAAATCGAGGTTGACTATGACAGCCCGGTCCAGTACACGGAGTTTGTAAAGGATATGGCGGGATCAGATGCAAATTCCGCTACCGCCTATGGTATTCCCCTGACTGCCGGATGGACCCGTGACAGCCGTGACAGTTCACTCGTGCCGACAAAAGGCCGGATGCAAAAAGCCAATCTGGAAGTGTCTCTTTTGGGGGACATGAAGTACTACCGGGCATCATACCAGCATCAGTACTACTGGCCGCTTTGGTCTGGCGGTACGTTTGCCCTGAACGGGCAGCTTGATTACGGTGAAGGTCTGGGTGGTGAAAAATACCCGGTATTCAAAAACTTTTACGCAGGCGGTATTGGCACCGTCAGGGGTTATGAGACTTCCTCACTGGGCAGGTACCAGAGAAATCCGTACTATGGCGATCGCGAATATGTCGGTGGTTCGAAGCGTGTGCTTGCCAATGCCGAACTGGGGTTCCCCTTCCCGGGCATGGGATATGACCGGACACTGCGCTGGTTTGCCTTCTTCGATGCAGGTAACGTTTTTGAAGAAGATGACAGCATCAAACTGGATGAGATAAGATATTCTGCCGGTGTTGGTATCACCTGGGTTTCCCCTATGGGTCCTTTGAAGCTCAGCCTGGGTTTCCCGCTGAATTCCAAGGATGGCGACAAGACAGAAAACTTCCAGTTTACCCTTGGTACTGGTTTCTGATGTGCGGGTAGCGTAATATAGAACCTGTTGTTTGTTTTTCGATTGGAGATAACCGTGAAAATTTTCACAAAAACCTTTCTGGATGTAAAAAAACTGGGTGTTATGGCCTTGTGCCTTTTTGCTTTTGCGGCTTCCCATGCGCAGGAAGTGAAAATCGGTTTTGTCAACAGCGAGCGCATCATGCGTGAATCTGCACCGGCGAAATCGGCATCGGCCAAACTTGAAGCTGAATTTTCCAAGCGCGAAAAAGAGTTGCGTGACATGCAGAACCGTCTCAAAGCGATGAGCGACAAGTTGGAAAAAGATATGCCTGTTCTGGCTGAATCTGACCGTATCAAGCGTCAGCGTGAGCTCGCTGATTATGGCCAGGATTTCCAGAGCAAGAACCGTCGCTATCGTGAAGACCTGATGCAGCGCCGTAATGAAGAGTTTGCTGCTGTTTTGGATCGTATCAACAAGGTCATCAACAATATCGCACAGTCAGAAAAGTATGACCTGATCGTGCAGGATGCGGTTTATTTCAGCCCCAAAGTGGATCTTACGGAAAAAGTGCTTAGGGCACTGGGCAGTAAATAATTCTTCTTGTCAAAAATAGCGGAATGGATATTCAGCTTGGCAAGTTGATTGACCGTTTTGGCGGACAGTTAAAAGGCGATCCGGATACAAGGGTATCCGGATTTGCGCCACTGGATCTGGCGCAGGCTTCCCACATTACTTTTCTGACCAATCCCCGTTTGCGTAAACAGGCAAACGTCTCTCATGCTGCGGCATTGATTCTGACGCCATCTGATGATGAGCGGATAACGGATTATGCCGGGGCACGCATTCTGACTGACAATCCCTACGCGTATTTTGCGTATGCTGCCCAGTTTTTTCAGAGCCTGCAGGCAGAACCGCATGTGCCGGGCATACATGAAAGCGCTTGTATCGCGCCTTCAGCAAGAATAGCGGCAAGCGCAAAAATCGGGCCTTTTGTCACGATTGAAGCTGATGTGGAAATCGGGGGAAACTGTGTCATTGATGCAGGCAGCTTTATTGGAAAAGGGGCAAAAGTGGGCGCCAATACCTGTTTTGCGCCACGGGTCGTTTTTCATGCCTTGTGCGTCATTGGTGAACGCTGTGAGGTTCGCTCCGGTGCGGTCATTGGTTCAGAAGGTTTTGGCTTTGCCAATGACAAGGGGGTATGGGTCAAGATTCCACAGACTGGCAGGGTCGTGATTGGCAATGATGTCCAGATTGGTGCCAATACAACCATAGACAGGGGAGCGTTGGCAGATACGGTGATTGAGGATGGCGTCAAGCTGGATAACCAGATACAGATCGGCCACAATTGCCATGTCGGTGCGCATTCTGCGATGGCAGGTTGCGTGGGTGTGGCAGGAAGTGCTGTTTTCGGCAAACGGGTGACCATCGGTGGGGCGGCCATGATCGGGGGGCATCTGAAAATTGCCGATGGTACCCATGTTTCTGCGTCAAGTGTCGTGCAAAGTTCGATTAATGAGCCCGGTGCCTATACCGGTTTTTATCCGCTCGAAAAACATACGGACTGGGAAAGAACCGCTGTTGTATTGCGTAATCTGACGTCAATGCGCCAGCGGGTGAGAGAATTGGAAAAAACAGTAAATTCGCTGGGTGAAAAAGAAGAGTGACACTATGGATTTGAAAGATAAAAAAGTACTCAACGTTAACGACATACGCAAGATATTGCCGCATCGCTATCCCATGCTGCTGGTCGACAAGGTGCTCGACTGGGAGGCGGGGAAGAAAATTACGGCGATCAAGAACGTCACGGCGAATGAAGAGTTTTTTAATGGACACTTTCCGCATTACCCGGTGATGCCAGGTGTGCTGATTATTGAAGCACTGGCCCAGACAGCCGCTATTTTTGCCTTTATGTCTGCCGGCGCCATCTTGGGAGATGACGCGACGGTTTATTTTGCAACGATTGATAATGCCCGTTTCAAGCGTCCTGTGGAGCCAGGTGACCAACTGGTGATGGAGGCAGAACTGATCCGTAATATGCGCGGCATGTGGAAATTCAAGACAGTCGGGTCTGTGGATGGGCAGGTGGCTGTTGAAGCGGAAGTCATGTGCGCCATTCGCGGATCAACGGAGAAACAATGAGCAATATCCACAGTACAGCGATCATTGATTCCAGGTCGGAAATTGACAGTACCGCCAAAATCGGCGCGTATTCCGTTATTGGCCCTCATGTCAGAATCGGTGCAGGAACCCGTGTCGGTCCCCATGTGGTTATTGAGGGACGCACCACCATTGGCAAGGATAACGAGATATTCCAGTTTGCCTCGGTGGGTGGTGTTCCCCAGGATAAAAAATACGGAGGCGAACCGACAGCGCTGGAAATCGGCGACCGTAATACGATTCGCGAATACTGTACCCTGAATCTGGGTACTGTTCAGGATGCGGGGGTTACCCGGATCGGCAATGACAACTGGATCATGGCGTATGTACACATTGCCCATGATTGCCAGATTGGTAACAATACCATTTTTGCCAATGGCATTCAGTTGGCCGGACATGTCCATATCGGTGACTGGGTGATTCTCGGTGGTCTGACCAATATTCACCAGTTTTGCAAGGTGGGTGCTCATGCCATGACGGGGGCGGCTACCCGTCTTTCCCAGGATATTCCTCCCTTTGTGCTGGTGGCCGGTTCCCCGCCTGCAGCGCATGGTATCAATGCCGAAGGGTTGAGACGCCGGGGTTTTACACCGGAGCAGATATCCGCCATCCGGCAGTCATACAAAACACTCTACAAATCCGGGCTTTCACTGGATGAGGCAAAAGCCGCACTGGCAGAAGAAGAGGCAAAAGCTGTAGATGCCGCCGAATATATCCATATGATGCGTTCATTTCTGGATATGTCTGATCGCGGTATTATTCGCTGATCACTTCAGGTTAGCCGATATGTCAGCCCGGCAATCTGTCAAAGGAGCCATTTCAGGGAGGTTGGCAGCATGAAACCGGTTGCTATGGTTGCAGGCGAAGTGTCCGGTGATATCCTTGGTGGGCATTTGCTGTCTGCACTTCGTCCCCAACTGCCTGACACACTGATTCACGGTATAGGTGGCCAGAACATGGCCACCTATGGATTTGTCAGCAACTGGCCGATGGAAAAGCTGTCGGTAAACGGTTTTTTCGAGGTATTTGCTCACTTTCGTGAAATCAAGGGGATCAGGGATGCCCTTCGGGATAGTCTGATTGCGGAAAAGCCGGGTGTTTTTGTGGGGATTGACGCACCGGAATTCAATCTTGGCCTGGAGGTGCAGCTTAAAAAAGCCGGTATTCCCACCGTCCATTTTGTCGGCCCCTCAGTCTGGGCATGGCGAAAAGGCAGGATCAAAACCATTAAAAAAGCGGTCTCGCGCATTCTGGTGCTTTTCCCTTTTGAAGTCGATATATACGAAAAGGCTGGCATTCCGGTTACCCATGTGGGTCACCCCATGGTCAAGGGGATTCCGATGCAGCCGGATGTAGCCGGTGCCCGTGCTGATCTGGGTCTGGATCCGGATAAACCGGTGGTTGCCATCATGCCGGGCAGCCGGATGTCTGAGCTCAAATACAATGGTGATGCGTTTATCGGTGCTGCCCGACTACTGGCCCAGCGTGATCCGGCCATCCAGCTCGTGGTGCCGATGGCAGGTGAGCGTCAGCAGCAGGCTTTTGCACAAAAACTGGCTGGAGCGAAAATGGAGAATGTACCGTTACGCGTTATCCAGGGGCAGTCTCATCGTGTCATTGAAGCAGCTGATGCAGTACTGGTTGCATCCGGTACTGCCACACTGGAAGTGGCGCTGTACAAAAAACCGATGGTAATAGGATACCGGCTGATGGGAGCCACCTGGGAAATCGCCAAACGGGTTGTGACCCCACCAGTTGGCCTTCCCAATATCCTTGCAGGGGAAATGATCGTACCCGAGTTTTACCAGAATGATGCAACGCCCGAGGCGCTTGCGGATGCCGTCTGGAAGCAGTTGCACGATGCGTCCCTTCGAAAAGAGCTGGCTGAGCGTTTTACCCTCATGCATGAATCGCTTTTGAAAGATACTGCTGCCTTGAGCGCTCAGGCCGTTCTGGATGTCATGAACGGCAAATAGAAGGCGAATAGATGACAACAACCCAGATCGCTTTTTCCTTTTCAGCTACAGATGAGCTTGTTTGCGGCGTGGATGAGGCTGGTCGGGGGCCTCTTGCCGGTCCGGTTTTTGCTGCTGCGGTCATTCTGGATCCCATGCAACCCATTGACGGGCTGCGGGATTCCAAAAAACTGTCTGATATGAAACGCCGTCATTTGGCCGGGCTGATTCGCGAAAAGGCCAAAGCCTGGGCTGTTGCCCAATGTTCCATTGCGGAAATTGATGAACTGAACATTCTTCATGCAACGATGCTGGCCATGAAACGGGCGGTTGAAAATCTTTCTGTGACGCCTTCAGTGGCACTGGTTGACGGGAATCGTTGTCCGGTTCTTTCTGTGCGTTCAGAAGCCATTGTCGGGGGCGATGACAAGGTGGACGCGATTTCAGCCGCATCCATACTGGCCAAGACAGCACGCGATGAAGCCCTGATGCAATTGCATGATCAGTATCCGCAGTATGCCTTTGACCGACACAAGGGATATCCGACCGCCCTGCATCTGGAACGGCTGCGTGAGCATGGCGTTTCTCCTGTTCACCGGACATCTTACGGGCCGGTCCGGGCGCTGTTGGATCAAAAAGAGGAAAAGAGCTGCTGATGAAGCTGATTACCTCACGAAATAATGTGTTATACCGGGAAATACGGCAGCTGGCAGGCAGTGCCCAGGCACGCAGGAAAAGTGCCAGGACCATACTGGATGGTGTCCATTTGTGTCAGGCTTACCTGGAATACATCGGCAATCCGATTTTTTGTGTGGTGAATGAATCCTCCAAAAATCAGCCGGAAATTGCCGAAATTTTTGAGGCCAGTCAGGTACGAGGGGTTTCATGCATTATCCTGCGGGATTTTCTTTATGAAACGGTCAGCCAGGTGGAAGAAGGGGTCGGGGTTCTTTTTGTGATTGAACCGCCGGTATATCCGGTTCCCGAAAAAATGACACAAACAGCGGTTCTGCTGGATCGCATCCAGGACCCGGGCAATCTCGGCTCCATTTTACGCAGTGCGTCGGCGGCAGGCATTGGTGATGTCTTTTGCAGCAGAGGGACAGCTGCAGCCTGGTCTCCCCGGGTTTTGCGTGCCGGCATGGGCGCACATTTTCTGGTGCGGATTCATGAAAATATCGATCTGGAGAAACTGGTTGATGTGTCGGGTGTTCCCGTAGTTGCCATGGTTCCCACAGCAAAAGACCGTATTTATGATTTTGATCTCAGGCAGCCGCTGGCCTGGCTTTTCGGGCATGAAGGGCAGGGTGTTTCAGATACCCTGCAATCAAAAGCGCGTGTCATGCTGAAAATCCCCCATGCGGGAAAACAGGATTCCCTGAATGTGGCAGCCTGTGCGGCAGTCTGTTTTTTTGAGCAGTTACGCCAGAAAGCCGGATGACATCGGCTATGCCAGAACCCGTTTTTACCAGGATGATCATGCGATGAAACTGGATTTTTTACGCTCTACCCGGACAATGCGGGATCTGCGCCAGCTTGACTGGCCGACCAGTCTGAAAGTGCTTGTTTTGGCGCCGCACCCTGATGATTTTGATGCCATTGGCGTTACGCTGAAATACCTGCATGAATCCGGCCATGACATTTATGCCGCCGTTTCAGTAACCGGAAGCGGTATTGATGAAGCATATGGCGCAGGCCTGTCCGTTGATGACAGACGAAATCTCCGGATAAAAGAGCAAAGGGACAGCATGCGTTTTTTCGGGTTGCATGAAGATCATTTTCGCTTCCTGTATCTGAATAACGCAGATGACGAGCAGCTTACTGATGATGCAGAAAATGGGGAAACATTGACAGCAGTGGTTCGTGAAATCAGGCCGGACCTGATATTTTCACCTCATGGAAATGATACCAACCGGGCACACCGGGCGATGTGTGCACTGGTATCAGGGATTGCTAAAGCAGCAGACTGGCCAATCGCCCTGATGCTCAACCGGGATGCCAAAACGCTGGATATGCGCACCGACTTTTACCTTGCCTTTGATGAAGCCGATGCGCAGTGGAAAGGCCAATTGCTTCGCTTTCATGATTCCCAGCAGCAGCGCAATCTCAAGACGCGAGGGCATGGTTTTGATGAGCGGGTATTAAATCTCAATCGGGCTATCGCCAGGGAATTGCAGACAGCCCAACCCTACGCTGCGGCTTACGAAGCGCAGGTGTTTGACTGAGCTGATTGCATCAGTCAGCCGGTGCCGCTTCTTCCAGTTCGTGAATGATGGTTGAGGAAATCTCCTCAATGGATTTGTTGGTGGACGATAAAAAGGTGATGCCATTCTTTTTCATCATGTTTTCGGCGGCACTGACTTCATAGCGGCAATTCTCAAGTGAGGCATATTTGCTGCCGGGCCTGCGTGAGTCCCGGATCTGGGAAAGCCGCACAGGGTTGATGCTGAGGCCAAAAAGTTTGCCTTTATACTGGTTCAGGACAGGAGGCAAATGCCCTCGCTCAAAATCTTCCGGAATTAACGGATAATTTGCCACTTTCAGGCCATACTGGATGGCCAGATACAGGCTTGTCGGTGTCTTGCCGACCCGGGACACGCCGAGAAGGATAATGTCGGCTGCTTCCAGGTTGGTATGTGACTGGCCGTCATCATGTGCAATGGTGAAATGAATGGCTTCCATCCTGTCTTCATATTCATCTGTTCCGGTCATTTGATGGCTCAGACCGATTTCCTGTTTTGACTGTGTGCCCAGCTCACCGATGACTTGCGAAATAAATGGTTGCATTACATCGATATGCAGTGCGTCAGCCTTGTGAAGAATTGACAGCAGTTCCGGTTTGACCAGCGTTGAAAAAACGATAGGCCGATCCTCGTTATGGCCTTTGTTGCGCTGGATACGGTCGGTGACTTCCTGTGTTTTTTCGGGCGTATCAATAAAAGGCAGCCTGATTTTATGGAACTCCAGATCAAACTGGCTGAGTACCGAACGTGCCAGGGCTTCGGCAGTAAGGCCGGTTCCGTCAGAAACAATGTAAACCGAACGCATGGGTTGAGTGCTGTTTTTTGTCATGGCAGTAAAGGCTGTCAGGTTGATCGGATACGGCTGATGAAGTGTTTCGTGTGATCCATTGTAAAACATAGATGGCGATTTGTGAGACCTATTTGTTGTCTCAGGGAAAATTGAGTAAAATAATAGGTTTGCCTTCCATTTTCTTCTTCCTTTTTAAGGTAAAATAGCTCTTTTTCTTCCGCTTGAAAAACAGCAAATTTTTTTCGTTTTAGGAGATTCTCATGACGGATGTAGTAAAGTCCACCCACGCCAGTGATGCTTATGTTATTCCTTTCACTGAATTGCGAATGACAGATGTGCCTTCCGTAGGCGGCAAAAATGCTTCTCTTGGAGAAATGATTAGCCAACTGCAGAGCAAGGGTGTACGTGTTCCGGGCGGCTTTGCCACAACATCGCTGGCATTTCGGGATTTCCTCTCGTACAGTGCCAATGGCGGGGAAACGCTGGCAAAACGTATCGAAGACCATCTGGCCAAAACCGATGTTCATGATGTGCGCCTGCTGGCAGAAGCCGGTTCGACGATTCGCAAATGGATTATTGAAACACCGTTGCAGCCGCGTCTGGAAAAAGAAATCCTGGAAGCTTATGAAAAACTGCTGGCAACATCACCCGCTGATATGTCTGTTGCGGTCCGTTCTTCTGCCACAGCGGAAGACCTGCAGGATGCTTCATTTGCCGGACAGCAGGAAACCTTTTTGAATATTTCCGGCAAGGAAAACCTGCTGGAAGCAGTCAAAGAGGTTTTTGCTTCTCTGTATAACGACAGGGCTATTTCTTATCGCGAACAGCGGGGCTTCAAGCATGAAGAAGTTGCCCTTTCTGTTGGTGTGCAGCAGATGGTGCGTTCCGATATCGGTTCATCCGGCGTCATGTTTACCATTGATACCGAATCCGGTTTTCAGGATGTCGTATTCATCACTTCCTGCTATGGTCTGGGTGAGACGGTTGTACAGGGTGCTGTTAATCCGGACGAGTTTTATGTGCACAAGCCGATGCTGGAACAGGGCAAGATGGCTATTGTCCGCCGCAATATCGGTTCCAAGCTGATCCAGATGGTCTTTTCGAAGGATCCTTCCAGTAAGCACCCGGTTGATACCATCCCGGTATCGGTTGAGATGCAAAGGCGCTATTCCCTCACGGATGCGGAAGTGATGGAGCTGGCCCGTTTTGCCGTCATCATTGAAAAGCATTATGAACGCCCCATGGATATTGAATGGGGTAAAGATGGCTTCGACGGCAAGCTTTATATCCTCCAGGCGCGCCCGGAAACGGTCAAGTCACAGCAGAAGCACACTGATGAAGTCCGGGTGTTTCGTCTGAAAGAAGAAGGTACTATCCTGGTAACAGGCCGGGCAATCGGACAGAAAATCGGTATCGGCCCGGTCAAGATCATCAAGGATCCTTCCGAGATGCACCGGGTAGAAGCAGGCGATATCCTGGTAGCGGATATGACTGACCCCAACTGGGAGCCGGTGATGAAAAAAGCAGCGGCTATTGTGACCAATCGCGGCGGCAGAACCTGCCATGCCGCTATTGTTGCCCGCGAGATCGGTGTACCGGCGGTTGTGGGTTGTGCCAATGCGACTGAAATCCTGAAAGATGGGATGAAAGTCACGGTTTCCTGCGCTGAGGGTGATGAAGGCCGTATTTATGAAGGCATCCTGGCAGTTGAGGAAAGCAGTGTTGTTTATGACAATCTGCCGCCACTGCCGATCAAGATGACCATGAATATCGGTAATCCGAGCCTGGCATTTGAAAACCAGGCCATTCCCAATGATGGTGTCGGTCTGGCGAGGCTGGAATTCATTATCAATGAGATCGGTATTCACCCGCAGGCAGCACTGGCCTATCCGAATGTTGATGACGATCTGAAGCGGGGAATCGAATCCATTATTTACGGACACGAATCACCCAGAACCTACTATGTCGACAAGCTGGCAGAAGGTGTTGCCACGATTGCGGCAGCTTTCTGGCCAAAACCGGTGATCGTCAGGATGTCTGACTTCAAGACAAACGAATATCGCTCCCTCATGGGTGGCTCGCGCTATGAACCGGAAGAAGAAAATCCGATGCTGGGTTTTCGTGGTGCAGCACGCTACCTCTCCAAGGATTTTTCTGAAGCTTTCCAGATGGAGTGTGAGGCATTGAAACGTGTCAGAAATGATATGGGGCTGACCAATGTTGAAATCATGGTGCCTTTCATTCGTACGCTGACACAGGCGCATAAAGTGGTTGATCTTCTGGCTCAGAACGGCCTGGCGCGTGGACAGAATGACTTGCGCCTCATCATGATGTGCGAAGTACCGTCCAATGCGATACTGGCAGATGAATTCCTTGAACTCTTCGATGGTTTCTCAATCGGTTCCAATGACATGACCCAGTTGACGCTGGGGCTGGACAGGGATTCCGGTATTGAGTTGCTGGCCGAGGACTTTGATGAGCGTGATCCAGCGGTGCAAGCCATGATTGCAAGGGCGATCCAGGCTTGCAACAAGCAGGGGAAATATGTCGGTATTTGCGGACAGGGTCCTTCAGACCGGCCTGACTTTGCTCACTGGCTGATCAAGCAGGGTATTGGTTCGCTGTCGCTTAATCCTGACTCGGTTCTCTCCACTTGGGAGACGCTTGTCAAGGGTGAATAATCGCCGGCTCTGGCCAACTCACAGACAAAACCTTTCCCGAAGCCTGTCTTCGGGAAAGGTTTTGTTACTTTTTGGGGGCGTAAAGCCATGGATAAAATGATATCCTTGCATTTTGCGTTCACTGACATGATTCACGGAAATGGCTGACTGGGCTTATTGGTTTGCTGCAGCTGGTGCGCTGGTTGCTGTCGAAATATTCACCGGTACCTTTTATCTGTTGATGCTGGCCCTGGGTTTTGCTGCTGGCGGCCTTATTGCATTAACAGGGCTGGGTCTCGCCTTTCAGCTTATTGCCGGGGGTATTGTCGGAGCCTGTGCCACTTTATTGCTGAATAAAAGCCGCTTTGGCGCGAAAAACAGGCATCATCCGGCGCATGACTCGAATGTCAATCTGGATATCGGAAAAACCCTTACCGTCAATGAATGGCAGTCAGTACCAGGCGCCCCTGATCAGGCACGGGTTTCCTATCGGGGGGCCATGTGGGATGTTGAACTGAAAACCGGGGAGCAGGCAAAAGCGGGTACGTTTGTCATTCGGGAAATTCGTGCCAATCGCCTGATTGTTGAAAATGCTGCTGAGTAAAACGCATTGAATTTATAACCTGAGAGAAAGATCATCACTCCATGGAATTTTCTTACGTTGCAATTGTCATCTTTATTATCGCCATTGTTTTTGTCGTTAAATCAATTAATGTCGTTCCTCAGCAGAATGCCTGGGTGGTTGAGCGTTTCGGCAAATTTCATGCCACCCTGTCGCCAGGGCTGAATATTGTTGTGCCGTTCATTGACCGGGTTGCCTACAAGCACAGCCTGAAGGAAATTCCAATGGACGTGCCGCCCCAGATCTGTATTACCAGGGATAATACGCAACTGCAGGTGGATGGCGTCCTGTATTTTCAGGTAACGGATCCCAAGCTGGCGTCTTATGGTTCATCCAATTATATTGCTGCCATCACGCAGTTGTCCCAGACTACCCTGCGTTCTGTGATCGGCCGTATGGAGCTGGACAAGACGTTCGAGGAGCGGGATCAGATCAATACCAACGTCGTTGGCGTCGTTGATGAGTCTGCCCAGAATTGGGGTGTGAAGGTGCTGCGTTATGAAATCAAGGACCTGACGCCGCCCTCAGAGATTTTGCGTGCCATGCAGGCGCAGATTACCGCTGAGCGGGAAAAACGGGCAGTGATTGCCACATCCGAAGGTAAAAAGCAGGAGCAGATCAATCTGGCTTCCGGTATGCGTGAAGCGGAAATCGCCAAGTCGGAAGGTGAGATGCAGGCAGCGATTAACCGGGCGCAGGGTGAGGCCGCTGCCATTGTTGCCATTGCTGACGCCAATGCGGAAGCCTTGCGCAAGGTGGGACAGGCGATTATTGAACAGGGCGGCAGTGATGCGGTAAACCTGAAAGTGGCAGAACAGTATGTTGCCGCCTTTTCCGAGCTGGCGCAGACCAACAATTCACTCATTATTCCTGCCAATATGGGGGATATGGGCAGCCTGATTGCAACCGCCATGCAGGTGGTCAAGACACAGAAATCACCCGGCTGATAAGGCGATTCAGGACGTTAGGGTCAGGCCTCATAAATTACCTGCTGCAAAGCCGCTCTTCCTGGCCCTTTGAGCCAAAACGGCTTTTTGCTCACGGAAAGTTAATGAGGTCTGCCCCTAAAAAAGCATGGCCGTTTAGCGGCCATGCTTTTTGTTTTTCTACCCGGCCAGATCAACTGATAGTCGTTACCAGTTTCCTGCCGACTTTTTCTTCAACAGCGGTCACTTTGCTTTCCATGCGGGTTTCATTGTTGCCTGGCTTGGAGTCCACGCGCATCACGATGGAGATGCGGTTACAGTCTTTTGCCAGTTCGTTGTGACACTGGGTGGCAAGTGCCAGTACCTGCTCAAGTTCGCCTTCAATCACGGTGCTCATGGGGGAAAGGCGGTATTTCAGTCCGCTTTTATCGATGATATCCATGACACGCGCAACATAAGGGCTCAAGCTGCCGACAACGTTGTTCGGGAAAATAGCCATTTCCAGCAGTACCATAAGATCGTCCTTCCTGTATTGTGTTGTGAATGTAAAAACCGGTTTATCCCTGTATCACCATGCCTGCCTGGCCCGGCTTGACAATTTTGTCACCGATAACGTCGAGCATGCAGACAGTCTGTTCTTCACCCGTGCAATGGCAGGGAACCAGAAACTCAGGCTGCCACTCCTTCATGGCATCAAAAGTGTAATTGAGGCGATTGTCATCTGCATTGACCAAATGCATGCCGCCGATAATGCCGCGAATTTTATTTTTTCCGGAAACGCGGCGAATATAGTCCACCGTATTAACGAGGCCTGCATGGCAGCAGCCAAGCAGGATGATGATGCCATCATCGGTTTCAAACCACATGGACTGGTCGTCTTCAATCAGGTCATGGTCCTTGCTGGCGTTATCCAGGTAAAAAGGGCCGCCGGTATCTTCAACAGAAGAGTTGCGCGGTACCGGGCCGGTAACACCGACTCCCGGCATCACATAAAGCGGGGTCTGTATCTCATGAATCCGTTCCGGCGGGAGGGCAAGCAGTGCCTGCCGCGAGCGCTCGGGGATGCCAATGGAGCGCGGGTCGGTGCCGGGCTTGTTGCTCCAGCGGTCAATATTGAGATTGTTCGCCATATAAATCCGGGCCTTGTTATTGACATCCAGGACTTCGGGCAGGGTGCCGGTATGATCGTAATGACCATGGCTCAGAACAAGCGTGTCGGCATCCCCAAGATTGATTCCCAGCCGTTCAGCATTGATTTGCAGGGCGCCCAGCTGGCCGGTATCAAAAAGAATGCGCCGGTCGCCGGCTTCAATCCACGCGGAAAACCCGTGCTCCTTTTCCAGTTCTTCCGGGGCGTTATTGTCGACAAGCAGTGTGATTTTCAATGGAGACAGCGACATGTTTTTTCTCCGGTTTTGATTGATATAGAACTAAAATAGTAACAGATAATGGCAAAATCCGTATCAAGGTTGAGGTGCGGCTTCATTAAGTCTTACCCCCATTTCCCTTCCGGCTGGCAGTCTGGTTTGCCATGAGCATGCTGCAGGCAAGGAATAGCGCATTCAGGTGTGCAGACATAAACAGGGCTATTCACAGACATACTCCTGTCCGCGATGATTATTTTTTACGCGGCGCTTCTTTACAGCTTTCGAGCATGGCTCCTGTATCGTCTTTTCCAACCAGCTTATACAGTGTGTTTTCCGAGCCTTTGTTCCACCAGACAAGGCCATCCCCGGCATATCTGGCACCGCTGGCCGAAACGGCTATTTTCAGGCGATGTGCCTTTCCCTTGTAGTGAAGGGAAATCCCGTTTTCACGATAGTTGATATAAACCGGTTCGCCGCTGTCACAGATATACCTGACACCGCTGGTGCCGGCGCCGGAATCCGGCGGTTTTCCGGAATCAGTCACGGTACAGGCAGCCAGAGGAAGCATAAGCAAAAACAGCAGGCGTTTCATCAGGTTTTCCTTTCAGGACTGTCAGGGAGAAATTCCCTTTTCATTGGGGTGATATCCGGGCGAATATGCAAAAGCTGCTCAAACTGGTCGGCAAGCAGTCCGGCATCACCGGTTGTCAGCGCATGGACACCCGATTCCGGGGTGGCGGTTGTTTGTTTCAGATTGTACTGGTCCAGCAGGCGGATCAACTGGCGTGTGACGGGAATCGCCGTATCGATGATGTTAACCGTTTCGGTGGCGGATTCCGAGAGCGTGTTTTCAATCGCGCCCTGCAGAAAGGGGTAATGTGTGCATCCCAAAACGATGGTATCCGCATTCTGTTCTAAAAGCGGAAGGGTGTAGCGCCGGACAAGCGCTGCTGCATGCGCTGAATGGCGCTCGTTTTTTTCGACCAGATCGGCCAGGCCAGGGCAGGCCTGCATGATAAAGCGGACACCGGTTTCTCTGCTGAGCAATTCATGGAGTTTTCTGAATTTACTGCTTTGCAGGGTGCGTTCTGTCGCCATAACGCCAACGGTTTTGCTCCGGGTAATGGCTGCGGCCGGTTTGAGTCCGGGTTCTATGCCGACAATGGGAATATTCGGGTGTTTTTCCCGGAGGAGGTGGACCGCTGCTGCCGTTGCCGTATTGCAGGCAACCACAAGCGCCTTGCAGTCATACGAGAACAGGCAATGGGCAATTTCCATCGAACGCCGGATGACGAGTTCCTCGGGTTTTTCACCGTAAGGGGCAAACCCCGAATCAGCAAAATAACGGAGATTTTCATCCGGCAGCTGTTCCCGGATATGGCGCAATACCGACAGTCCGCCTATTCCGGAATCGAAGATGCCAATGGGACGTTCGGTATGGTTCACAGTGTTCCCCGCCAGGGTAAAAAGCGATTAATTACCGCTTACCGGAATGGTGCCATTTTTCAGGTTGATAATGTATTCGCTCCATGTCTTCGGGCCGGTTTCGTGTACGGAGATACCGGTGGAATCAACGGCGACGGTTACCGGCATATCAACCACATCAAACTCATAAATCGCTTCCATACCCAGATCATCAAAGCCCACGACCCGCGCATTTTTGATGGCTTGCGAGACGAGATAGGCCGCGCCGCCAACTGCCATCAGGTAGGCTGATTTGTGTTTTTTAATCGATGCCACGGTTTCGGGGCCACGCTCTCCTTTGCCGATCATGGCAATCAGCCCGGCGTCTTCCAGCATGGTGTCAGTAAATTTATCCATGCGGGTTGCTGTCGTCGGGCCTGCCGGGCCGACGGCTTCATCGCGGACAGGGTCAACAGGACCCACGTAGTAGATGACGCGATTGGTAAAATCAACCGGCAGTTTTTCTCCTTTGGCGAGCATGTCCTGGATGCGTTTGTGCGCAGCGTCCCGTCCCGTGAGCATTTTTCCATTCAAAAGCAGGGTCTGGCCGGGCTTCCAGGAAGCGACTTCTTCCTTGGTGAGGGTATCCAGATTGACCCTGAGTGATTTTTCGGTATCCGGCTGCCATTTGACATCCGGCCAGTCCGAAAGGGAAGGCGCGGGCAGATTGGCCGGGCCCGATCCATCCAGCACAAAATGGGCATGGCGGGTTGCCGCGCAATTCGGGATGATGGCAACCGGTTTTGATGCGGCATGGGTGGGGTACATATTGATTTTGACATCCAGCACGGTGGTCAGTCCGCCAAGGCCCTGTGCACCGATACCCAGCGCATTGATCCTGTCGCAGAGTTCAATCCGCAGTGCTTCCAGCTTGTTTTGCGGTCCGCGCTCTTTCAACTCAAACATGTCAATGTCATCCATCAGCGATTCTTTCGCCATGAGAACCGCCTTTTCAGCGGTACCGCCAATGCCGATGCCGAGTATGCCCGGAGGACACCAGCCGGCCCCCATATCCGCTACTTTATCCAGTACACAGTTGATGACAGAGTCAGAAGGATTCAGCATGACAAGCGCTGCCTTGTTTTCAGAGCCGCCGCCTTTGGCAGAAACGCGTACATCAACCGTATTGCCGGGAACCACTTCCATGAAAATCACGGCGGGGGTGTTGTCCCGCGTGTTTTTCCGTTCAAACTGCGGATCGGCAACGACCGAGGCGCGCAATTTGTTTTCCGGCAGATTGTAGGCACGCCGCACGCCTTCGTTGATGGCGTCTTCAATCGAACCGGTAAAACCTTCCCACCTGACATCCATGCCGATTTTGAGAAAAACATCGACGATACCGGTATCCTGGCAGAGCGGGCGTTTTCCTTCAGCGCACATGCGGGAATTCATCAGTATCTGTTCAATGGCATCTTTTGCTGCCGGGCTTTTTTCTGCCTCGTAAGCGCGGGCGAGCTGCTGGAGATAATCCTGTGGATGATAGTAGCTGATGTATTGGAGAGAGGCAGCGATGGATTCGATAAGATCGTTTTGCTTGATAGTGGTCATATCTGTTTTGTTATCCAAAATACAATGAGGGGAGGCTGCTTTTTTACAGCCGGTTTGAGATCTGCTTATTTTAATGCGTAATGGTTGTAAACGAGAAAAAGCTTTTCTTCGGGAAAAAGCCGCAGATTTTGGTTTGCCCGGAAAAATCACAGTGTAGACTGTGGCTTCGTGAGGTAGGGTCAGCCCTCATTAACTGACCTGCTGCAAAGCTGCTTTTCGCGGGCGGCAAATTAATGAGGGCTGACCCTAATGGCAAACAGTATGAAGGGAGGCTGACAATGGCACGTTTTTTTACCAGCGGGATCATGCTGCTGTTAATGGCAATGCTTTCAGGGTGTATCAACCTGAATTCTCCCCCGTTTCAGCCCGGAGCAACTGAAGATGAGATTACTTCCTATATTGGCAAACCTACTGCTCGGTATCAGGATGGCAATACGGTCCTGCTGGAATATGCGCGTGGCTACTGGGGGCAGCATACCCACATGGGAAGGCTGGGTCCGGATGGGCGTCTTGTTTCATGGGAGCAGGTGCCGACAAACGAAAAATTCGGTGAGCTGGCGTTGGGACGATCCACCAAACAGGATGTGCTGCTGACGGTGGGACAGCCCGGGGAGTACACCCGGATTGTCCTGCATGATTATGAAGTCTGGACATATCATTACAAACAGGACGGGGTATTTGACAGTGTGATGCATCTGATGTTTGACAAGAACGGTGTCCTCCGGAAAATGGAAAATGGTCTGGATTTTATGTATAACGTTGGTCCCTGATATGATGACTGAGGCTGAATATTGCAATCAGCTTGAGCCGGCTGCTGTTTATGAATGAACAGGTATTTCACGACGACGTTTTCCTTTTTGGCCGGAAAAGCCTGATCGTTTTTCTGGCCTTTCTGAATGCGTTCGTCCCGCTTTCCATTGACCTGTATCTTCCGGCGCTGCCCGGTATGGCCGCGCTGTTTTCCGCATCGGAGAGTGCTGCCAAGCTGACGCTCAGTCTCTTCATGCTCTTTTTTGCCCTTTCCATGCTGCTATGGGGGCCTTTGAGTGATAAATACGGCCGAAAGAAAATACTCTGGTTTGGCCTTTTTCTGTATGTGACAGCGAGCCTCGCCTGTTCCATGGCCCAGAGCATGGAATTCCTGATTGCCGGACGTATTTTGCAGGCCATTGGTTGTGGTGCCGTCCAGTCTGTTTCCATGGCGATTGTGAAAGATATCTTCCGGGAAGGAAGGACAATGGAAAATGTCCTGGTCTGGATACAGACGATGACGATCCTGTGTCCCATGCTTGCCCCGATCCTGGGGGCTTTCCTTTTGCAGTATTTTTCCTGGCGCGGGCTTTTTGTGATCCTGATGGCCGGCGGCCTGGCCGGGCTGCTGCTTTCTTTTGCGCTGAAAGAAACACTGGAAGACCGGCTGGATGTTTCTCCCTGGCGTTCATTCGGGCGTATCGGGTTTGTGCTGCGTGACAAGGGGTTCAGATCACTTTTGCTGATTTTTTCGCTGACGGCGATGCCTTTCATGGCATTTCTGAGCGCTTCGGCCTTTATTTACGAAAACATGTTTGGCACAACGTCGCAGGGTTACAGTTACTTCTTTGCCCTGAATGCCTCTTTTTCATTGCTGGGTCCGCTGTTTTATGCCCGTCTCTTTCGCAGGATGCCGCGTTTCCTGTTTCTCACCATCAGTTTTGGTGTGACGTTATGCGCGGGTCTTTTACTTTGCTTTTATGGCAGTTCGGGTCCCTGGTATTTTGCGCTGCTTTTCATTCCCGTTACTTTCATGGGAAGTGCCAACAGACCCGTAGGGGCGGTACTGATGATGAGCCAGCTGGATTCGGACAATGGTACTGTGGTTGGATTAATGAGCTGCTCTGCGCTTTTTTTCGGCAGTATCTCCATGCTGATCTGCTCGATGGGGTGGAACAACCTGGTCATCGCTGTTGGTACAATATGTGCTTGTGGCGGTGGCATTTGCCTTGCCCTGTGGCTTAATGCCAACAGGAACCGCACCTACCGTTTGCCCAGGGGAGAGTCGTAAGCTGGGGGCTATGCCAGATGCCTGATATACAGGATAAGAAGGACGCATAAAATGATGATCACTCCTGCCATAAAACTGGTAAAACGATAAGCTTTCCGGCCAAATCAGAAACCGACCGGATTTTTGATGGAGTTGTATGGCGGCGCAAACATCCAGTCCCAGTCGAACCAGGCTGAGGCCATGAAAAAAAGTCCCATAGCGACGAAAAAGAGCTCGACATGCTGGCTGAAAAAGGCACGAAGTGTGTCTTCCATTTTCTGTCCTGTGTCCTCTGAAATTGACGGTGCCGCCGCTTTGTAAGCATAATACGGCATGTTTTGACATTGTCATCCGGCAGTTTCATATTTATCTGCCGATACTTGCCTGTTTGGTGCAACCATGCCGTTCATTGGGGATATTACGCTGAACAGGTGCCTTATATAAAAAAAGATGGAACTGCTACAGTCTTATTTTTCAGATTCACCGGTTTACGCCATGATTGCGGCCCTGACCATTCTGGTTATTGTGGCCTGCTTTGCCAATTTTGTTGTCAAACGGCTTTTGCTCCGCCTGATCCGTCATGCGCTTCGCATGACGCCCTTTGGCAATGACGATGAGATTGTCAGTAATAATGTGATTTCCCGCCTGGCCAACATCATTCCGGCCATGGTGTTTACTGTGGGCATCCCGCTTGTCCCGGCTATGCCTGAAACCGTGACTGCCATCATCAGGAATGTGGCGTCGGCATTTATCATCCTGACGATTGCCATGGCGATTTGTGCCGCGCTTGACGTGGTCAATACGCTGTATTCCCGCCGTCCGGACGCTGACAGCAAGCCCATTAAAGGGTATCTGCAGGTATTGAAAATCGTTGTTTATCTGGTTTCAGCCATTCTCATCATTGCGGCACTCATTGACAAGTCGCCCATTATTCTGCTTTCGGGTCTTGGGGCCATGGCTGCTGTGCTCATGCTGGTGTTTCAGGATACGCTGCTTTCGCTTGTTGCCAGTGTGCAGCTTTCCTCAAATGACATGGTGCGCGTGGGCGACTGGATCGAAATGCCCCAGTTAAATGCGGATGGTGACGTTATTGATATTGCCCTGCATACCGTCAAGGTGCAGAACTGGGACAAGACCATCACGACATTGCCGACACGGCGTCTTATCAGCGATCCTTTCAAAAACTGGCGTGGTATGCAGGAATCCGGCGGGCGCCGCGTCAAAAGAGCCTTCTTTATTGACCAGAACACCATTCACTTTCTGACAGAAACGGAAAAAGCGCACCTGATGAAATTCAGCCTGCTTCAAACGTATCTGATCAATAAAGAGACTGAGCTGGATGAATGGAACAAAATGGTAAGACAGGAAAATGACGAGGCGATGAATACGCGGCGGCTGACCAATATCGGCACCTTTCGGGCGTATGTCTTTGAATACCTGAAAAAACGGGATGACATACACAAGGATATGACCCTGATTGTCCGGCAGTTGAATCCGGGAGCACAGGGGTTGCCGCTTGAGATTTACTGTTTTACCACCACGACAGCATGGGCAGAATACGAAGGAATCCAGTCCGACATATTTGATCACCTGTACGCCATCATGCCGGAATTTGGTTTGAGAGCCTACCAGCAGCCAAGCGGACATGATCTGGAAAAAATCCAGCTCAGTGTATCGTAATTTCGGCAGATTTCGGGCAAGAGGGTTTTGCTGGACGAGAGTTGAATATAGAATAACAGTTTGTTCTCGCTATACTGATTTTACAGACGGTCTTTTCAGGACAGTCTTTTTTATTTTAAGAGAAAGCAATTTAATGAAGCCCTATTCCATTTTTTTGTCAGTTGTTCTTGTTCTCTGCATTGGCCTGGTTGCCGGATGCAAGCGTCCGGAAAATACAGCTGCAAAGCCAGCAGACAAGTCCCAGCCGATGACGGCGAATTCTTCATCGACACCTGAAAAAAGCCAGCTTACCCAGGAACAGCTTGCTGATAAAAAGCTGGCTGTTTATGCTGGCTTCTACAATACGCTTGTCCATGAAGAGGACGGTTTTCCTGAGGGTTACCGGATGCTGACAAAGAAGGTGTTGAAAGGAAAATCATCTGACACCATCGATTTTCCTGTGATTGAGAATCTGGAAAAGATGCTGGAGTCGTTACGGAAAAATCGTGCTGAAGCAGCAGAAGGGCTGACTGAAACAGATAAGGCTGCCGATGAGCTGATTGCCGCCGGGGACAAGCTGCTTGCCCATGAAAAGGAACTGGTTCCTTATTTCAAGGACAGAATCTATAAAGCCGATAACATGGCAAAAGCTAAAACGATGTTTGCTGATCTGGAAAAAGATTATGAGTCAGCTCTGGATGCCCTCTCAGCGTTCGGCGCCGAAATCCTGAAAAGCAAGCGGGCTGCTGCAGAAAAGCGCATGGAAGCGCTCAAGGCATCAGGAGATATGGTTCGCTACCATACAGAAGAGATCATGACGCTTTCAGAAGAATTGCTTGCCCTTTTTGATGATCCCCGGGTGCCGTTTAACCGGAATGAGGCATTTTCAAAAGGGAACAGCATTGCCGTAAAGCTTAATAACGCGATTCAGGCACAGCGCAAGGCTGCAGACGAGGCACGATCCAAAGACGGCAATGTCAGCCCGTACTATGACGCCATTAGAAACAATACGGGGAGCATGATCAGTGATTATCGTGAAGTGCGCGATAAACGCTCCCAAACAGCTTTCAATAACATGCTGAAAAAGTATGACAAAGCGGTACAGGACTATAACAGCGCACAGATGAAAGTGTAGCTGACAGCGTACAGAAGCGTTTTTTGAAAAGGTGGAAGCCATTCCGCCTTTTCATGGTTTTTAGGAAAGGATGTTTTGAAAGAAAGCACGCTTTGAAAGTATTCCCAATTGATATCACTGTTTTTCATCACAGGAAAACAACAATGAAATATGCTTCATTTGTAATACCTGCCATGCTGGCAGTCGCGCTGGGCGTGACGGGGTATGGTAAATCAGATAACAAACAGCCTGCCGCCGACAACAAGGCAGCGCAAAGCGCCAGTGCACCGGCAAAAGAGGCGCCTGCTGTCAAGGCTGATCAGGCGCCGACAGAAAAGCTCAATGCCTATTCGGAAGGCTATAACCGGATGATGCGTGGCACATGGGGATTGTCCGGCACTTATGAGCGCCTGCAGAAGTTTTCTGCCAGAGCAAAAACATCGGACAACCTGAGTTTGCCAACAATGAGCAACCTCAGTGGCGCAATTGATTCCTTCAAAAAGGGCCTGGCTATTTCCGGTGGCATGGATGACCTTGATGCTGCACTCAAGCCCGTAGTGGAAGCAGGGGAAAAACTGCTTGCACAGCAAAAGGAACTGGAGCCTTATTTCAAGAGCAAGGCATACAAGGAAGATGATCTGGCCAAAGGCAAGGCAGCATTTCCGGAAATGCTGGCAAATTATGACGGCATGATTGCGGCGATGGACAAGGTTGATGATCTGTTGACAGCGTATCAGCGTGCAGCATCTGAAAAACGCCTGGCCGGCTTCAAGGATAAAGGTGACATGCTGCGTTACTATACTGAAGAGAGCATGCTTTATGCACAGGATATCCTGAGCGTATTTGAAGATCCGGAGCAAACCATCAAGTCTGCGGAAAGCTATACCAAGGCAGATGAAATTCTGCCCAAGCTCGAAGCTTCACTTGAAGCGCATCGTAAGGTGATTGAAGAAGAAAAAGGCAAAGGCACCAGCGTCGGTTCATACGAAAGCGTCAACAGCAATCTGACCAGCCTGCTTGGCAGCTATCGTGATCTGCGCCAGAAAAAATCAGGCAATGCCTATAACAGCATGACAAAGCGCTATAACGATGCGGTTGACAGTTATAACAGAGCGGCACGCTTCAGCCGTTGATTCATCGTGGTTTATTGAAAGGGAGCGTAAAATGCTCCCTTTTTTCATGTTCATTTTCTTTGTTTATTGTATTCCCGGCGTCTGATTTCCTTACGTATCAGATATTCGATGCGTCTGATTTCAATAAACACATCCCTGGACAGCTGTAATTCAAAATGATGGTTATTATCATCCGGATGTTTCGGCATGGCAGCCAGTATTTTTTCCGCTGCCATGAGTTCGTTGCGAGCGTTATTGAAATGCGCCAGGATTCTCAGGTGGTAGAGCTGCATGGGCAAAACTTTCTCAAAAGAGAAACAAAAATAATGCGTAATACGCATCATACAGGATAAAAAGGGAATATGCGCAATGCGCATGAATGGTATGATGCACGGCAGGGACGTCAGCAAGGCATCTTTAAAGCAGGTGTAAGCGGATCAGGTTTTCCGGTAGCGGCGATGTTCCAGCATGGTACCTATGATCGTGATAGAGGTGATATCAGAACGCAGGGAAGGGTAATCTTCATTCAAGGGCATCAGTTGAAAAACCATATCCCCTGACGCACTGCTTCCACGAGGCCGGTATTTTCTGAACAGGGTTTCGTGGTTGACTTTTGCGAGAATAAAATCGCCCGGTTTGGGTTCCTGGCTGGGGTCAATAATGACATGATCATTCTCATGAAAATCAGGCAGCATGGAACTATCGCCAATTTCCAGTGCAAAAGCATTTTCCGGCATATCTGCTGCTGCGGGTATCCAGCGTGACGGATCGGATGACGCATAGGCGCTTAATTCCTGGCGTATGGTGTGCAGCTTGTTTATGTTTTGCAGCGTTTCCGTCTGGGCATAGGTAACAAGCGGGATTTGCTGTCCTGAGGCGGCACCTGTTGCAGTGTTGCTGAAAAAATCGACAATACTGCAATCCAGCGCGTTGGCAATAGCGATTAATGTTTCTTCTCTGGGCCACTGTTTCCCGGTTTCGATACGGGACAGATTACCTTCGGATATGCCAGCCCTGAGCTCAACATCGGATATGTTGAGTTTTCTGGATTTCCTGATTTCCCTGATTTTTCTTCCTATACCCATACAGCCATTCTGGTAATAAAATGCGTATCGCGCAAAGCGTGAAAAGCATTTTCCCGCTCTAAATATGCGTAATACGCACATTTAGAGCGGGAAGAAAGAAAAAAAGTGCCATCTGCAATGCAGAAAAGCGGAAAAACGTATTAGGGCGTAAAGAAAAGAGGAAGAGGGAAAAGAAAAACAGCCGGTGTATTGACCGGCTGTTTGGAGTTACATCCAGCCCATGGCTTCAGAAAGTTTGTACAAACCGTACATGACGCCGGTACCAACGACCATGACAATCAGGCAGAATTTCATGAAAAACATACGGGAACCTTCCGGTATGGTAGCCGAACAACCACAGGAAAAATCCCGGTTGGGATCATAAACATCACCGCCCTCAATCAGAGGGGATTGTATCGGGTTGTCACTCACGATAGGATTGGCGTTCACAATCGGATTGGCATTAACGATAGGGTTGGTCGCAGACATAGCCATCTCCTTTCGAAATACAAATAAGGTTATCTCGCTTATGCAGGCTTTGCCCACACCACATTGTGCTGTTATTTTATGAACAGCAGCTTATGCTTTGATTATATCAGGAATTTATCCCGATGATTTTATTCCATTTTTCTTGAGGCTAACGGTTTTTCAGTTCAGGTGCCAACCTGAAGAAAAGGCTTATTTACTGAAGTCCAGTACGATACGTCCCTCGATTTCATTATTTTTCATGCGAGTGAAAACTTCATTAATATTTTCCAGTTTTTCCGTTGAAACCGTCGCATGTACTTTCCCTTCTTCCGCAAACTGGAGAGATTCACGCAAATCCAGGCGGGTACCGACAATGGAACCGCGTACAGTGACGCCACCCAGCACCATGTCAAAGATCGGCAAAGGGAATTCTCCTGGTGGAAGGCCGGTTAAGGAAACGGTGCCTTTTCGCCGAACCATGCCCAGGGCCTGCTCAAAAGCCTTGGGAGAAACCGCAGTGACAAGGGCGCCATGCGCCCCGCCGATTTCTTTTTGAAGAAAGGCTGCCGGATCTGTTGTGGCGGCATTGACGGTGACGCTGGCTCCCAGGCGCTTTGCCAGGTCCAGTTTTGAATCATCAATATCAACAGCGGCAACATTTAATCCCATTGCCCGGGCATATTGCACGGCCATGTGGCCAAGTCCGCCGATGCCGGAAATAACCACCCAGTTGCCAGGGCGGGTATCGGTCATTTTCAGTCCTTTGTATACGGTTACGCCGGCACACAGAACCGGTGCGATTTCCACAAAGCCGAGATTTTTGGGTAACAGGCCGACATAATTGGCGTCAGCAACGACATATTCGGCAAAGCTGCCATTGACCGAATAACCGGTATTTTTCTGTTGCAGGCACAGGGTTTCCCACGAATCCAGGCAATAGTCACAATGCCCGCATGCGGAATAAAGCCAGGGAATACCGACCCGGTCACCTTCCTTGATGTGTTTGACATATGGGCCAACGCCGACAACATAGCCCACGCCTTCATGCCCCGGAATGAAGGGAGGGGCAGGTTTGACCGGCCAGTCACCATCGACGGCATGCAGATCCGTGTGACAGACGCCGCAGGCTTCTACCTTGACCAGTATCTGGCCTTCCCCTGGTACGGGGACAGGCACTTCTTCTATGCGTAGAGGCTTACCGAATTCATGTACGACAGCGGCTTTCATGGTCTTGTTCATAAGTCACCTGTTAAAAGCATTCAGAAAAAAGAGCGTTTTTCTATTGTACCCTCATGATTATCAGGATTTATGAAAGAGGGATGTTGATTTGATCGCTGTGGCATTTCATTGATGACAAGAGGGACAGCCAGCTTCTGTATGGGGTATGGCGCCTGAAATTGCGAAAAATATTGATATGCCATAAGCAGTAGCCCAACGCTTTGCTTCATGCTGTTTCCGTATGAAAAACGACACTATCGGTTCCCGCTTTTTCAGGAAAGGGAGGAAATATGTCTCAGGAGATGGGTATGCTTTATTATGGTCAGGGATGTCCG
The DNA here is from genome assembly GCF_027118995.1 of Oxalobacter vibrioformis. Classification (NCBI taxonomy): domain Bacteria; kingdom Pseudomonadati; phylum Pseudomonadota; class Betaproteobacteria; order Burkholderiales; family Oxalobacteraceae; genus Oxalobacter; species Oxalobacter vibrioformis. Next base: position 442,538 of record NZ_CP098242.1, on the reverse strand, counting down.
CATTGCCAGATTGTGGAGGATTATCTGTCAGGCAATGGGCTGGGAGACAATGTCAGTCTTCAGAAAAAAGAAGTCTTTCATAATCGGGAGAATCTCGAAGAGCTGAAAAGAAAAGCCAATTCGGCTGGCATTCCAGATGAATTTGTCGGTGTTCCTTTACTGTGTGAGGGAGATAACTGCCTCGTTGGTGAAGAGGAGATTATCAATTTTTTTGAGCAGCACAAACATTGATTTGAAGCGGGAGCCATAGTAGGGTCAGGCCTCATTAAATTGCCTGCTGCAAAGCCATTGTGCCCCAAATGGCGGTGTTGCACCAAGAAATAGGAGCTTGATGGTGGTCTACTACGCCTCTTTCCCCATTTCCCGCTCTTTCTGGGCCCTTGAGTCAAAACGGCTTTTCGCAAACGGAAAATTAATGAGTCCTGATCCTAAAACCCCCGCTTGTTGCGGGGGTTTTTATTCGTGCCGAAATACTGTCTATCGGGGAAGTTTTACCTGTTTTCTTGGCTTGATGACCTGTGATTCGACCACCATGTCAAGAACATAAGCGGAATCAGCGGAATCAGCCGGCGGGTTGGTTATCTTGTATCGTTTGACCCGCAGGAGATTGCGAATGCCCGGCTGGAAGCTGTAACCTTCAATATCCTGATAAAAGGTCTGCCATTGCCCCGGTGTCCCCGTTTTCAGGCCATAACTGTCGTAATAAACCTGGCGAATCTGCAGACACTGTTTGTTCGGGATCTGCGGATGGGAACATGGCGTGGTTTGTGGCGCAACTTCAAGGAAGATGATTTCGCCTTCTGAACCATAACGTGTAGCAGGGGTTTGTACACCGGTCAATTTCAGGATGTCACCATCGGATGTGGTGATGGTCAGGATGGGTTGTTCAGCTGGTGTAATGCTGTAAGTATTGGCACCACGCAAGCGTTTGCTGACTTCATAATCCAGTGCGGTAATCCTGCTGTCAACACACATTTTTTGAGTGGAATGCATGGCGCCGAAAGTCATCTGGTTTTCATAAAGGGAATAGGTTCCTCCCATATTGTTGCAGGTGTTGCTGATGTTGAATCGGCCATTGTTAAAGTCTACCTGTACAGGCTTGCTGGCCTGCACAAAAAGCGGAGTTATCAGCATTCCCTGGGCATTTCTTGCATCCTGCAACATCCACGAATGGCTGGTCAGGGTGGCATTGTCCGATATGGCTGGCATTGTTGTTCGACCTTCGTCAGAGCTTGCGCAACCGATCAGAAAAGCAGGAAATATCAATGCGATCAGATAGCGTTTCATCATCTTCTCCTGTTGAAGGATCAGGGCTCATTAAATTGCCTGCTGCAAAGCCGTTGCGCCTGGCCTTTTGAGCCAAAACAACTTTTCGCGGACGGAGAATTAATGAGTCCTGATCCTGGCGTTGTTCGGTTAAAAAAAGTAAAACGGGCTTAGCATCATATTACTACGCGACGGGGCAGCAGGTACTACACGGGTTATTTTACGCACAGGTTGATGAAACCGTTTGATTTATCCCGGAAAACAGTAACTTTGGCGTCCTGGACAAAAAGCGGATTTTTCCGCTCAGGCGTTCAGTATTTCCTGTGTCAGTGTTGGCTCGATAACAGGGGCAGGCTCGACAGCATTACGTCCGGCCTGTTTGGCTTTATAAAGCGCATTATCAGCATTGGCAATGTGAAACTGTAAAAACTTGTTGGCATTTTCAGCGTCATACCATTCCGGCTTGATAACGGCGACCCCGATACTGGCGGAAATCGGGATCTGGGTACCGTTGGAGAGTTTGACCGGCGTGTTTTCGATGGCAAGGCGTATACGGTCGGCAACGGCCATGCCCTGATCGAGATCGGCCTTGCCAAAGAAAAAGATAAATTCCTCGCCGCCGTAACGCCCCAGCATGTCAGTCTGCCGCAGATGCCCCTGGGCAACTGCCACAATATGCTGCAATGCGATATCACCTTCTGTGTGACCATAGGTGTCATTGAACGTCTTGAAGTGGTCTACATCCAGAAGGGCAACACAGCAGGTGGTATCGTTCTCATGCGCATTATTCAGTTCAGACAGGATCATGGCATGGAAGGAGCGCCGGTTCAGTGTATTGGTCAGCGCATCGTGTTCAGCAAGATATTTGAAGCGTGCTTCGCTCTTCTTCAAGGCATTGGCTGCTGCAGTGCGCAAAGTGATTTCTTTTTGGAGAGAATCGGTCAGTACAGTAAGTGCTTCTTCATTTTGCCTGAGTTCTTTCATGGTACGGTCGAGCTGGGCAACCATGCTGTTAAAGGCAACAGAAAAATCTCCAAGGAAATGGACTTCCTGCTTGAAATCACCCCGCTCAACCTGCTGTGCCTGCCATGTCAGGTGCCGAAGATTGGATTGCAGCGCCTTCAGGCCGCCGGCAACAAAGCCGCGCATTTTAATGGAGTGTGAGAGATTGCCCTTGGCGAAATCCGAGATGATGAGCCTTAATTCCATCAGCCTGTTGTGGAGCGCAACGAACTCCCCATTCCCGGCCAGTTCTTCAGGTACTGACGGAGATGAGGAGCCACCAAGCAGCCCATCGATATGTTTTACAATAAGCGATGTAATTTTTTCTTCAGATTTATCCATGCATGGGGCGGTCTATTCTACCGGCATCCCCTGGAAACGGCACGTTCGGGCACCCGTGCACCAGCAGTCTACTTCCTTGACGGTATAGACTTTACCAGTAAATTTTTCCAGAATACCAGCGATGAAACCCTCATCATAAATGCAGATAACATCTTCAATGTCCGGCAGGCCGGAGCAGTCAAGATCCTCATCAACTGTAACGTAACACTGCATAGATTCGTTGTCAAAAGATTCGACACGAAAAATGCCAATACCCAAATCACGGAACAACTCGCCAATTCGTCTGACCAGGGGGCCGGTATCGCTTGATCCGGTAAATTCGGTCAGAAACTGGTCATAAAATGATTTTCCGGCAAGCACGCCTGATTTGTAGAAAAGATCATCAGCCGCCTGCGTACCGTATTCCTGTTCAATAACGTCACGCATAGTAAATTGAAGAAGCCGATAAACCTCGATTTTCAGCGAGTCACCCAGGCTTGGCCTGGCCAGTGCCATATCAGAACCCAGCGTATCCCAGGAAAATTTGTACTTTCTTTTATCCTCACTCATTTTACGTCTTCCTTCGAACAAAACAGTTATTGATTTGTACAACAGGGCTTTAGCATTTGCATTTGTTGTGAATCAGTTGAATTTTAAATGTTTTTTTGTTGTAAAAAAAGCATTATTTTCTTTGTCTATGAAAATAATTTTGTTAATGTAAAAAAATAACATACCGCGGATCATATTATTTTGCTTATGAGGATATTTTTTTGCTTTTTCAATCAGATCTTTCCTCATGCTTTTTTATCTTCCGTTTATGGTATTGGCTGTGTCAGAGAGGGGATTTCCAGACATAAAAAAGCGCCTGAATAATCAGGCGCTCAGACTGCTGACAAAGTATTGCAAAGTCCCTGGCGTTAAGCCGGGGATTTTGCTTTAATGGAATTGCTTATAGATATCCGCATAAAAGGCAGGCTCTGATGCTAAAGACACCGACACCGCAGCAACACGAATTGGAGATGGTCACCCTTGAAGAACTGGTTCCCAAAGACCATCTATTAAGACTGATAGACCGCCACATCCATTTTGACTTTATCAGAGAGCACACCGCCCATCTTTACAGTGCGGACAATGGCAGGCCCGCCCTTGATCCCGTAGTTTTATTCAAGATGCTCTTCATTGGGTACCTATTCGGGATAAGATCAGAGCGCCAGATAGAGCGTGAGATTCAGGTTAACGTAGCCTACCGCTGGTTTTTAGGCTTACGCCTGACAGACCGTGTTCCAGACGCCAGCACCCTTTCCCAGAACCGCCGTCGTCGCTTTGCTGGCACAGACATAGAACAAGTCATTTTTGACGAGATTGTTGAGCAGTGCATCCGTCATGGATTAATAGGCGGTCGCGTTTTTTACAGTGACAGCACACACCTCAAAGCCTCGGCCAACAAGAACCGTCACGAACGTCACCTTGTTGAGCAAAAGCCCGTTGCCTACCTTGCAGAACTCAACAGCGCCATAGAAGCCGACCGTTATTCCCATGGCAAAAATCCCCTTTCAGACAGAGACGACGAACCGCCCTCACAAAAAGAAATCAAAGTCAGCCCGGCAGACCCTGATGCCGGCTACCTTGTTCGTGATGGCAAGCCCAAAGGTTTTTACTACCTGGACCACCGCACCGTTGACGGCAAGTACGCCCTGATCACAGACACCCATGTGACGCCGGGAAATGTCCATGACAGTGTTCCTTACCTGAAGCGTCTTGACAGGATGCAGTCACGTTTTGGATTTGAGATACAGGCCGTAGGCTTGGATGCAGGTTATGACACACCACACATAGCCAAGGGACTCATAGAGCGAGGCATATACGGCGTTATCGGTTACCGTCGTCCGAATCACAAGGCGGGCTACTTTTACAAGCGGCAGTACAGCTATGACCCTCAAGGAGACTGTTATCTCTGTCCCAATGGAAAGCTTTTACCTTACCGTACGACCAACCGTTCAGGGTACCGGGAATATGCCTCTCAACAAGGGCAATGTACGGACTGCGCCTTTCTTATGCAGTGTACCCAGAGCCGCAACCAGATAAAACTGATCACCCGGCATATTTGGCAGGGCTTCAAGGAACAGGTTCATGACAATCGCCTGACGGCAAAGGGCAAGGCGATTTACCGTCGGCGACAGGAAACGGTAGAGCGCAGTTTTGCGGATGCGAAAGAGTTGCACGGTCACCGTTATGCGCGTTACCGTGGTTTATCGAAAGTGAAGGGGCAGGCGCTTTTAGCGGCAGCGTGTCAGAACATGAAGAAGATGGCACGCCTGCTTGAGGCAGCAAGCCTTGCTTTTTTGCGCTATTTCCCGGGAAGATTCGGCCTTGTCATTGGGATATTTCGGCCAAGGGGGCTTAATGGAAAATGTGATAGCTATTTTAATTTTGTTTTGATCTCCCGATAATGCGCCAATGAAAAAACCCCACTTCGAAAAAAATGGGGTTTGTCAGCAGTCTGAGCGCCTGAATAATCAGGCGCTTTTTATGTGTTTGCGTATCAGTTTTTGCCAAGCGGCATAATGTTGATCGGCATATCGTTTTCGTTGAGCTTCAGTTCCTTGCGGATGGCGTCATTATTCATGGAGACAATATAACGTGTGCCAATATCCATGGACGCTGCAGCCAGATAGATGTTCTGGGTGATGGCGCCGCTTGCGATGTGTGCCCAGTCTCTGGCACGTTCTCCCGTCACATTACCCATTGCTTCGCTGTCCGAGACAATCACGAGAATAACGGGGGCAGATGCGACGGCGGGCTGCTTGCCCACCATGCTCTTGATATTCTTTTTCGAGATTTCTTTCAGGGAATGGGTTTTCCAGTCATAGAGGGAGACGCCTTTGTCGCAGATGACATAGATTTTGTTGTAGGGGGTCATGCCCATGCCATAGGGAATAGTCCATCCTTTTGCTTCCCGGTTCAAGCCGGTGCCGGCCCAAAGGAGATTGGAGAGTTCCTGAAGAGAGAGAGGCTTTTGGGGAAAATTATTCAGGTTTGCCGAGCGGCGGACTTTCAGCACATCATAAATGCCTTTTCCGCCTGTCATTTGCGGCTCCGGCAGTTGGGTATCAGCAAAAACACTGGCACAAAAACAGAGCAGGGCGGAAAAAAGAAGGGTTTTGAACCCGGTGCGCGATGTCATGTTCTTCTCCTTTATTTGATATAGCGGATCACATCCCTGTTGCGGTGTGGCGTATTGGGGGGTGGTTCATCCGTATACCCCAGCGCGACAGCAAAGATGGTGGAGTAGCCTTCGGGCAGGCCCAGCGCTTTATTGAGCTCTACTGCAAGTACCCGGTCTTCAAAAGCCTGTTTGAAACTTCTGACATAGCAGGAGCCAAGACCCAGTGAATAGGCTGCGACACACATATTCTGCGCCGCATTGGCACAGTCGATAACTGCGCTGGCTTCGTCATCCTTACCGGAAAGGAAGATGACGGTTGGTGCATGGTAAAAAGGGGAAAAGCCGGGATCCTGCGCCTTGATCTTGTATTGCTCGATATTGGTGGTACGCATGGTTTCCAGCGTGCCACGGGTGATTTTGTCGAGAATCGCCTTGTTGGTCACCACGGAAAAAAACCAGGGCTGTTTGTTTCTTGAGGTGGCTGCATACAATCCGGCTTCCAGTATCCAGTTTACCTCCCGTTCAGGAACCGGTTCCGGCTTGAATGCCCGTATGCTTCTTCGTTCAAGGATAGAGGTAATCGTCTGATTCATAAACGCTCCCTGCAGGAAAGAGTGATAAATAAGGAACCGGGGGAACTGGCCCAATTTCAAGGATACACGTTATTGTACGAAATGTCGCTATGAAAAATATTGTTTTTTTTCAGGTAATGTCTGTAAAAAAAGAGGTGTTTTTTAACAGGAAAACAAGCCTTTTAAAAGGCGTTTAAAGGGCATGTTTTCTGCAGATTGTGAAAGTATCCTGACTCTCTATAATGAACGTATTGTTAACTTCTCCGGACAGAAAAATGAAGGTAGAAAAACTGATTCAGTATGCCCTGTATTTTTTCCTGATTGGAATTGGTATCATCATCGGCATAGCCATCCGCCATTATTACAATATTCCCATGAGCGATACCATCAATATTATTGATGTTGCGGCTCTCATCACAACGATTTTTCTTGCGGTTTACATCCCTGAGGTGCTTGACCGGAAGCTGAAGATACAGCGTGATAAAAAGAAGTTGATCGACAGCCGGATAGATGAACTCCAATACCTGTACAGAAAGATCAACCACAATGTTCAGCAGGGGGAGGGCCAGGTAAGCATCTCACGTGAACTCAGAAATATGATTGATATCTGCGAGAGTCGGCTTACCACCCTTATCATGCTTATTGAGCATGCGGAAATGAAAGTTTCACTGGGAAAAGAAATCGCGGAAGTGGTGCAACTGTGTGAGGCGCATCGACAGCTTTTTTCAAAGGCGGAAAAAAGGGAACCCTCTTTTTTGGGGGAAGAGGAGCGTCTGTATAATGAAATCGACAGGGCGACATCCCTGATTATCCTGAAACTGAGTGATGCCTGATCTTGTGCCGAGACAACTGATGAAAAGCCGGATTTTTTTCTTTTTCTTTTTTTACCTGTGGGTTGCCTGTGCGCATGCAGACAGCAATTTTGGCGCAAAGCTGGCGAAATCAGCCGAGAAGCAGATCGGGGTGACCGTATCCTATGATCCCGCATACCGGCGCATCGCCTATCCGGGAGGGGATGTATCCAAAGATACCGGTGTCTGTACCGACGTGGTTATTCGCGCCTACCGTGACCAGGGGATAGCCCTGCAAAAAGAAATTCACGAAGACATGAAGGCTAATTTCGGGGTTTACCCCACAATATAGGGAATGAAACGAACCGATACCAATATCGATCACCGGCGGGTACAGAATATCCAGACCTTCATGAAGCGCCATGGCAAGACGCTGCAAAATGATAGCGACTTCAAACCCGGCGATATCGTTACCTGGAATCTCAAGGAGCAGGGGATGCTGCCGCATATCGGTATTGTGGCTATCGGAAAAAGCCGGGATGGCGCACCGCTTGTTATCCACAATATCAACAGCAGCGCCCAAAAAGAAAATATCCTCCATATCTATACGATTACAGGGCATTATCGTTACAATAAAAACAATAAATCACGTCGATTTCCCGTGTTGCGGCATTCCAAATTCACGTTATGAAGGGGCAGGCATGAATCCCGTTTCAGGCCATAAGGACAACCAGGAGCTAAAGGCGCCTGACGCACAGACGTTGCGCAACCTGATGAAAGAAGTCAGGATCACGCGCCAGGAAGTGGCAGAGCTTTTGCATGTCAATACCAATACGGTCAATGCCTGGGCGGCAGCGGAAAATACATCACTTCACCGCCCCATGCCGCTGATGGCCTGGGAATTACTGCTACTGAAACTGAATCGCCATCCCTCAAAGCGGGTATTTGAACTTTAATTGATAACAGGCAGCCATAGGCTGCCTGTTTTGTTTTTGAACAGACAGGAGGTATGACAGCATGTTTTTCAACTATTTCATTCCCACACGGATCATGTTTGGAAAAGGGCAATTGAACCATCTGCATGAGTGCGTACCTCCGGGAGACAAGGCGCTGGTTGTTATCTCAACCGGAAAATCCACAAGAGAAAATGGCTACCTGGACAGGCTCATTGGAGAACTGAAGCTGGCAGGCGTGGATTATGTGGTTTATGACAAAATCCAGCCCAATCCGACCAAGGCCAGTATCATGGATGGTGCGGTTGTTGCACGCGAATCAGATTGTGATTTTGTGATTGGCCTGGGGGGTGGCAGTGTCATGGATGCGTCCAAGTCTATTGCCATCATGGCGACCAACGACGGGGATTACTGGGATTATGTTTTTGGCGGAAGCGGCAAAGGCAAGCCTGTCCAGAATGCGCCGCTGCCTGTCGTCGCGATCAGCACGACAGCCGGTACCGGTTCGGAGACGGACCCCTGGACGGTTATCACCAAAGAAGAGACCAATGAAAAAATCGGTTTTGGCTATGACAGGACCTTCCCTGTACTGGCTTTGGTTGACCCGGACCTGATGCTGAGTGTTCCCCCCATGCTCACAGCTTACCAGGGCTTTGATGCGCTTTTTCATGCGACGGAGGCGTATATCAGCAAATCGGCCAACCCGATGAGTGATCTTTATGCCTTAAAGGCCATTGAGTTGGTCAGCGGTTATCTGCCTCGTGCTGTGAAAGACGGCAAAGATGAAGAGGCGCGTGCCAATGTGGCATTGGCCAATACCCTTTCCGGCATGGTACTCAGCAGCTGCTTTATTACATCAGAACACTCACTTGAGCATGCGCTTTCGGCTTTTCATCCTGATTTGCCGCATGGCGCAGGTCTCATCATGTTGAGCCGTGCCTACTATACGCATTTTGTGAAAGCCGGCGCATGTGATGAGAGGATGATTGCCATGGCAAGAGCCATGGGCAAAAAGGATGCAGACAAGCCAATGGATTTTGTCGATGCGCTGGTTGAATTGCAGCAGGCCTGTGGTGTGGCATCGCTCAGGATGTCTGACTACGGGATCAGGCGTGATGAGCTGCGCAAGTATGCCATCAATGCACGGGAGACGATGGGCGATCTTTTTGCCATGGACCCGGCGCCGCTCTCGGAAGACGATTGCGTGGCAATCCTGGAAAGCGCTTACCAGTAGTGCGAGTACCGATAAGGCAATCTCCCTTTCCCTGAACCCTCCAACAAGGAGAAAAGACATGAGTGCGCGAGTTGACAAGGCGGTTACCCGTTTTCGGGAGCCACTGGACGAAGGTAAAAGAATCAGCTGTGCCCAGACAGTTGCCATTGCCTATGCCGATCTTGCCGGATTGAGTGAAAAACAGGCGATGGACCTCACTGCCGGTTTTGGCGGCGGTATGGGAAAAAGACAGACCTGCGGTGTGGTTACCGCCATGCTCATGATTTCCGGCTTGAGTGAAAATGGCGATAAGTGCCGCAAAATCATGGATGCTTTTGAAGAAAAAACAGGCAGTACGATGTGCGGCGAACTGCTGGGAAAATATACCGAGGAATATTGTTCCAGTCTGGTGAGATGTGCGTCTGAGTTGATGGATACCAAGGTGTTTGGCTGATGACGGCGAGGGGGGGCAATGGCAGAAAACAAGGATAACGAGCTGATCATAGACGGGGATTACACCGTTCATATCAAGGGCAACCTGACTATTCGTGTCGACGGTAATATTACGGTTAAAACAGGAGGCGCTCTGACATTTCACGCCGGCAAGGCATTGCATATTGAGTCGGCCACCGGTATGGATCTCAAGTCCGGTACCGCCATGCATGTGAATGCCGGTACCAGTCTGGATCAGGAAGCGCGGACGACTTTCAGTATCAAGGGGGCGGCCAAGGGTGTTGTTTCCAGTACCGGCATGCTGGAAATAAAAGGTGCCATGGTCAAGATGAATTGAGGGACGATATGAGCCTGCTTGTGACACAAGGGAGTCTGTGCCAATGTTCTTTTGGCATGGCGCCTTGCACGCTGACAGTGCTTCCCACGGCCAGAACAATGGCTGGCGGTCAGCCGACAGCTACCATCATGGATCATAAGCCCTTTGTCAATATGACGTCTTTTGGCATGTGCAACTCTCCTGCCAATCCTGCTGTGGCGGCTGCTACTGCGGCGGCGCTTGGCGTTTTGACCCCCATGCCCTGTATTCCGAATACAGCAGCGCCATGGGTGCCGGGCCACCCCGCCGTACTGATTGGCAACCAACCCGCACTAACCCATAACAGCAGGCTCATGTGCATGTGGGGAGGGGTTATTTCAATTATGGCACCGGGACAGTTTACCGTTCAGGTCTGAGTATGCTCTTAAGGCGAGTCTAAAAAGAGTTCCACATCCACATAAAACCAGTCAATGGCATCCCATTTTTCACGCTGGCTGACGAGGCTCTCGCCGCTTCCCATACTGACTTCATAACGGGTCAGGATCGTGTCGCACGATTCCGGCGAGCCTTCGGGCCACTGGTTGTGCGGGATATGGCCATAACGCTTTCCCGCTTTGAGGAGTGATTCTCAAATGCAAAAGACGCGTGAAAGCGGCTGCATGCCAGTTTCCTTCACCAGGTATTCTTCCACCTCATGGGCGTTTTTTCCTTCCACACACTCAAGATATTCCAGGCGTGGTGGTTTTTTTCAGCTATTGCCAGAAAATCACCACAGGCGGGCTGGGCGTTGGCATGCCTGAAGCAAAACAGTAGCAAAAGCAGAAAGAAGAAAAAAAGACGGGGTTTCATGAGGCAGGTTTCCGTTTATCCATACTGGCTTATCAAGGATTGAATCATATACTGCTGTCCATTTGAACGGGAGTGGCAATAGACAAGCTGGCCGATATCCAGATCAAAAAAAAGACGGGGATTTTCTGTCACAGGCCCATCGTTACTTCCGGATTTTTCAGGATGCATTATCCATTTTTCATCTCCCCTGAGTTCATTGCCCAGGCGCGACATGACCTCGAAAATCACAATGCTGTTGTTCTCCTCTATTCCGACACGCCAGCTATTCCTGATTTGTTCGAGAATATCATCCGTCAATAATTTCAGTTCATTCATTCTTTATGAAGAAGCCTCATTCCGATCAACAGTATAAAAGCATCTGCCCGGAAAAACAGGCTGAAAATATACGATCTGTATAAAGTATTTTACAAGTCTTTATTTATTTTGGCTGACTTGAGGCAGGCTCTGCAATACAATCAGAAAGTTTATAAAAAAATCCCGGCAGTAAAAAAATGCCAGGCAATCGTGGCGTCATATAAAAAAGTGTTGTGAACAAGACAAGTGTTTTTCATCAACACAACAAAACAAAGATATACCACACTATATACGTAAGCCCTTTTGGGAATTAACAGCACAGTATCCTGACCCCTGATTGGAACATGAAGAGACAACTATTGCGAAATGCATTTGAAAAATACGGCGCCACAATATCGATCCTGAAAAAAGGCTACAAACAGGAGCGATACCGCATTGAGCAGATATCACGCTCTTTTCTTGGAGAAAAGTTTGTTCATAAAATAACAAGCGTGGATATTGCCACCTACCGTGACCAGCGCTTAAACCATATCAATTTCAAAACCGGAAATTTGATTTCGGCTTCCAGTGTACGTCTTGAAATGTCGCTTCTGTCCAATTTTTTTGACATCGCACGAATAGAGTGGGGTTTGTGTGAGCATAATCCTGTCCAGAATGTCAGGAAACCCAAACTGCCACCGGGCCGTGAGCGTCGCCTGACACCACGTGAAGACCGGATGATATTGCGCTATGCGCACCAGCATACCAACTCAACACTGTATTCCATCATCGTGCTGGCGCTGGAAACTGCTATGCGGCAGGGAGAGATAATCAGCCTCCATTGGGAAAATATTGACCTGAAAAAAAGAGTGGCGCATCTGCCGGAAACGAAAAACGGCAGTAAAAGGGATGTGCCGCTTTCTCTTCGGGCGCGCGATGCACTTGTGCGATTGGGGCAAAAAAATGTAGGCAGGGTATTTCATTACACAGCGGAAGGCATCAAATCCACCTGGCGTTTCATGCTGGGAAAACTGGGCATAGCTGACCTGCACTTTCATGATTTGCGGCATGAAGCCATCTCACGGCTTTTTGAACTGGGTACGCTTGATGTGATGGAAATTGCTGCCATCAGCGGGCACAAAAATCTTTCCATGCTCAAAAGATATACCCACCTTTCTGCCCAGAAGCTCGCGAAAAAACTGGAAACCGGCAAAAACAGAAATGCGCAGCATGTGATTGACATGCTGGTTCCTTATCCGGCAATTGTGAAAAAGGAAAGCGGGCTTTACCATGTGCGTCTTCTGGATTTTGAGGATATGGAAATAAAAGGAACATCCTCCCAATCAGCCATCAGGGCGGCACAGGACACCCTGCTGCGAAAAATCGTGCTCTCAGTACGGATGAATGACCAGTTTCCTCTTCCGGACCAATATATGGAAAGCATTGATGATTCCAAAGTCGTCATGATTGATCCGCTGGCCCTGGATGAGATGGCTGTAAAACCCGCTTGATACCTTTTTTTCGATAAAGTGCCATAAAAATTGCCATCAAGGCAATAAATCGAGGTTGCCTCCCAGCCCATCATCTTTCTTTTTGATGTTCCCGCGCAAAAAAAAGCAAATATTTTTGTTGCTTTTATGCAAATAATTACCTCCCTTTTTGTGAATCAATAACCGATTGATTTTTAAGAATTTTTCGCGCATATTAAAAATATAAGGGGTGTTTCTGCCTTTTATTTTGTTATGGGGTATTGAAAAAATGTGGTAAGTCAACCCTAAATTTTTCCCGGGTGTTTCCGTTAAGCATGTAACAGAGGTTGATTTGACAGACATAACGTTGGTAAGTGGATTGTCAATCCAGTCTGCAAGCATTGCCACCTTTTTAACGGTTTATCATTATTTATCAGTCGCGTATGCTTAAACGTGAAAAGGTTTGCCACTCGTAAAATATAAAGTTTCCGCTTCTACGGAAATTTGTCTTTCTTTCTTTTTCAGTCCCAGCGCGTTTGCTGAAAGCACTGAAGCCTGTCTCGCGATCAATTAATCTGCAGTTTCTTCAGAAGAGGCTATCCCTGAACAGGATGGACAGGATTTGCATCAGACAAAAGCCGGATCCCATCATGAAAAAAGCCCCGATAAAATCGGGGCCAGACTGCTGACAAAGTATTGCAAAGTCCCTGGCGTTAAGCCGGGGATTTTGCTTTAATGGAATTGCTTATAGATATCCGCATAAAAGGCAGGCTCTGATGCTAAAGACACCGACACCGCAGCAACACGAATTGGAGATGGTCACCCTTGAAGAACTGGTTCCCAAAGACCATCTATTAAGACTGATAGACCGCCACATCCATTTTGACTTTATCAGAGAGCACACCGCCCATCTTTACAGTGCGGACAATGGCAGGCCCGCCCTTGATCCCGTAGTTTTATTCAAGATGCTCTTCATTGGGTACCTATTCGGGATAAGATCAGAGCGCCAGATAGAGCGTGAGATTCAGGTTAACGTAGCCTACCGCTGGTTTTTAGGCTTACGCCTGACAGACCGTGTTCCAGACGCCAGCACCCTTTCCCAGAACCGCCGTCGTCGCTTTGCTGGCACAGACATAGAACAAGTCATTTTTGACGAGATTGTTGAGCAGTGCATCCGTCATGGATTAATAGGCGGTCGCGTTTTTTACAGTGACAGCACACACCTCAAAGCCTCGGCCAACAAGAACCGTCACGAACGTCACCTTGTTGAGCAAAAGCCCGTTGCCTACCTTGCAGAACTCAACAGCGCCATAGAAGCCGACCGTTATTCCCATGGCAAAAATCCCCTTTCAGACAGAGACGACGAACCGCCCTCACAAAAAGAAATCAAAGTCAGCCCGGCAGACCCTGATGCCGGCTACCTTGTTCGTGATGGCAAGCCCAAAGGTTTTTACTACCTGGACCACCGCACCGTTGACGGCAAGTACGCCCTGATCACAGACACCCATGTGACGCCGGGAAATGTCCATGACAGTGTTCCTTACCTGAAGCGTCTTGACAGGATGCAGTCACGTTTTGGATTTGAGATACAGGCCGTAGGCTTGGATGCAGGTTATGACACACCACACATAGCCAAGGGACTCATAGAGCGAGGCATATACGGCGTTATCGGTTACCGTCGTCCGAATCACAAGGCGGGCTACTTTTACAAGCGGCAGTACAGCTATGACCCTCAAGGAGACTGTTATCTCTGTCCCAATGGAAAGCTTTTACCTTACCGTACGACCAACCGTTCAGGGTACCGGGAATATGCCTCTCAACAAGGGCAATGTACGGACTGCGCCTTTCTTATGCAGTGTACCCAGAGCCGCAACCAGATAAAACTGATCACCCGGCATATTTGGCAGGGCTTCAAGGAACAGGTTCATGACAATCGCCTGACGGCAAAGGGCAAGGCGATTTACCGTCGGCGACAGGAAACGGTAGAGCGCAGTTTTGCGGATGCGAAAGAGTTGCACGGTCACCGTTATGCGCGTTACCGTGGTTTATCGAAAGTGAAGGGGCAGGCGCTTTTAGCGGCAGCGTGTCAGAACATGAAGAAGATGGCACGCCTGCTTGAGGCAGCAAGCCTTGCTTTTTTGCGCCATTTCCCGGGAAGATTCGGCCTTGTCATTGGGATATTTCGGCCAAGGGGGCTTAATGGAAAATGTGATAGCTATTTTAATTTTGTTTTGATCTCCCGATAATGCGCCAATGAAAAAACCCCACTTCGAAAAAAATGGGGTTTGTCAGCAGTCTGGCCCCGATAAAATCGGGGCTTTTTTCATACGATATGCCGTCATGCTTTTTCACTGAGCAGGACACCGGTAAGATTGCTAAGTGACTGCGCGATCCTGAGTGCCTCTTCAGAGGGGATTTGTTTCAATACCTCCCCGCTTTGCTTATCCACCATTTTGACGATTACCTTGCCGGAATCTTCATCAACCTGGAACTGCAAACCGGATGAAATACTCTGCAGTGATGCGGAAATGCTGTTGACAATCTCTTTTGCCTCTTCCACTGTCACTGATGCTTCTGCCAGTTGGCGTTGTGATTCATCAACACCGGAAACCGCACGAACGGTTTGCACTGGTACAGCATCAAACGAAGCATCCTGCACTGGCTGGCTTATATGGGCCTCTGGCGGTGCCGCCCTTGTCTGGGTGTTGCCAATTGTCCTGATATCCATATCCGTTTCTCCTGTAGCTGATGGCATACCCCAACAGGTTTTTCGCCTGTCGGGGTATGCCGGTTACTGCTGTATGGCGTTTACTTTTCCTCGTCAAGGAGCCTTTCTATGATTTCCTTTTCCTTGCCCGTTTCCGAGAGAAGCGGGGTGCCGGTTTCCTGCAGGAGCAGCCCCCTTTTGCCTTTCCAGCCGGTCTTGCCGGTGGTCTTGTTGTTGGTTGTTGCCGTCATCTTTTCCTCCATTGGGGGTGTTTCCTGTTGGGTGTCGGGTGCCATGATGTGTGCCTCCTTGTCCGATGGGGAAAGCCGGCGTTTACCGGCTTTCCCACAACGCTTAGCCGATCAGTGACAGGACGGTCTGTGGCATCTGGTTGGCCTGCGCCAGCATGGCGGTACCGGCCTGCTGCAGGATCGACGCACGAGAGAGTTCCGCGGTCTCGGCTGCATAGTCGGCATCCAGGATGCGACTCCGGGCGTTGCTGGTATTTTCGCTGTTGACTTCCAGATTCTTGATCGTGGCTTCAAAGCGGGCCTGGAGCGCACCGTAGCGGGCCATTTCATTGTTGACAATATTGATGGCCGCATCGGCAATCGCAATGGCCAACTGGGCCTTATTGAAATCGGTTACATCCAGGCTTGATACGGAATTCAATCGGGAATTTCCAACATCAATTTCCGTTGTCCCGCCTGCTATGGTGTATTTATCAGAAAAGCCGACATCATCCAGGCCAGTGACAGAAAAGCTTTTGTCAGAGTCGAAGGTCAGCACACCAGCCGCGACAATGGCTCCTTCCCAAGGCTTATCCGTATCACTTGAAAGATTGGTGAGTTCATCTAAATCTGCACCCTCCTCTATTGTTCCGTTCCCCTTGAAGGTATTAAGCTTGGGAGCTGTGGCCGGCGCTGTGATGTCTTTGGTGAGACCCACCATGATGTTTTCACCGGAGGCATGGGTCAGCTTGATGCCCTGGTCTGATACGACATTCGTCGCAGGATCAAGAACCTCATGGTATTCCGCTGTAATACCGGTCTTGGAACTTTGTGCGTTGATCGCATTGACAGCTGCGGCATACGAATCCGCCTGTTTTTCATTCGATCCGATGGTGAACGAGACATTGACAGAAGTTTTCTTGTTGTCACCAAACAAGGTGATCGAGTACGATTCATCTGCTGTGAAAGTATTCATAAACGCTTCCGTTTTGGCGCTGGCAGTCACGCCAGTCTTCGAGGAAAGCGCATTGACCGAGGCAGCAATGGTTTTTGCAGTATCCCCCAATACGGTCTTGTATATGGCCGAGCCGATACTGCCGTTAATGGTGATATCTTTATCTTCAGCAATCGTTGACACCTTGGGATAACTGCCCGGGGGAGTACCTCCCGCGTCAACTGCTGCCGCTGCTACGTTATCGGTGGTGACCCGGTTGTTGCCGTAGACATTCGTCAAAAAGTTCATGCCGCCGGCAGAAATGATATCTCCCGCATTGAAGCCAACCTGGTAATTCTGGGTGCCCATCGTGCCATTCAGCAGGCTCTGCCCGTTGAAGGTCGTCGTGGTGGCAATCCGGTTGAGCTCGGATACCAGTTGGTTAACCTCATCCTGGATTGCCTGCCGATCCAGCGAAGCGTTCGTGGCGTTGGATGACTGCACGGCCAGAGTCCGGATACGCTGGAGCATGTCAGCTGACGTGGACAGCGCGCCCTCTGCCGTCTGGCCAAGGGAGATACCGTCACGGGCATTGCGGATCGCCTGGTTCATGCCGTTGACCTGGGTGGTCATGCGAGAAGAAATACCGAGGCCTGCCGCGTCGTCTTTCGCGCTGTTGATGCGCTTGCCGGAAGACAGGCGCTCAAGGGCTGTGGACAGGGACGACTGTGTATTGTTCAGGTGACGCTGGGAATTCAGCGAACTGATATTGGTGTTGATGATTTGAGGCATGGTGCCCTCCTTTGTCTTTCAGGTTGTCGAAGTTATCTTTCGCAGAGGAAATCCAGCCTAAGCTTTTGGATTTACTGGTTTTTTCGACTTTTTGCGTTAATACCGGATTGACAATAATGTCGCAAGCTTCATCTGTAGCGGCTTTCACGGCGATTTGTTAGTGGATTCTGCAGGGAATGCGGATCACCCAATCATTCATTCACAAGGGGAAGCAGGCATTTGTCGTTTCCGCCTTTTTTCGGTCAGGTCTTCCGTCAATTTCAGGTTGGCATGATTCTTGCTTGTGTATGGGTAGGGGTGTTTGTTTTCCAAAAAGGAGGAAGTCATGAAATTTGTAAGTGCAATTATCAAACCCTTCAAGCTGGATGAAGTAAGGGAGGGGCTTTCATCAATCGGGATACAGGGAATGACGGTAACCGAAGTGAAAGGGTTTGGCCGACAGAAGGGGCATACAGAGTTGTATCGGGGTGCAGAGTATGTAGTGGATTTCCTGCCCAAGGTGAAGGTGGAGGTGGCGGTATCTGATGCCATGCTTGAGCAGGTACTGGAAGTTGTCCAGGAGACGGCGACAACCGGCAAGATCGGAGATGGCAAGATTTTTGTGTTTGACCTGAAGGAAGTGGTTCGCATCCGCACAGGTGAAACAGGTGATGAGGCGTTGTGAGGAAAGGATGGATGATATGAAATATGCTATTTCCTGTTTAAAAAGCGCAGGCACAAGGCTTTTGGGTTTGCCCTGCATGCTGGTGGCGTTTCAGTGCCTGGTTTTTTCGAGACTGGCCATGGCACAGGAAAGTGCTGTAGCAAATTCCGTTGCCGTTGTAACAGCAGGTGCGGCTGAAGTAGCTCAGGCCGCA
Organism: Oxalobacter vibrioformis; assembly: GCF_027118995.1. Taxonomy (NCBI): domain Bacteria; kingdom Pseudomonadati; phylum Pseudomonadota; class Betaproteobacteria; order Burkholderiales; family Oxalobacteraceae; genus Oxalobacter; species Oxalobacter vibrioformis. The sequence continues at coordinate 424,374 of NZ_CP098242.1, read as the reverse complement.
CCTGCTGTGCTTTCCGCCGGTGATACGGCCTGGATGCTGACATCGACGATGCTGGTTATCCTGATGATTATTCCGGGTCTTGCTCTCTTTTATGGCGGGCTGGCGCGCAGCAAGAATATGCTGTCAGTCCTGATGCAGGTGTTTGTGATTTTTTCGCTGACATCGGTGTTGTGGTGTCTGTATGGCTACACCCTGGCTTTTTCAGGGAAGGGCGCCATCATCGGTGATTTTGGCAAGGCTTTCCTCATGGGAATCACGCCTGATACGCTGTCTCAAACGCTTTCGACCATACCGGAATATGTATTTGTGGCTTTTCAATGCACCTTTGCGGGGATTACCTGTGCACTGATAGTGGGCGCTTTTGCCGAGAGGATGAAGTTTTGCGCCGTGCTGGTTTTCATTTTCCTGTGGTTTACCTTCAGTTATGTACCGATGGCACATATCGTATGGGGGGGCGGCTTTCTCAATGCCGATGGCGCGCTGGACTTTGCTGGCGGCACGGTGGTGCATATCAATGCAGGGATTGCCGGGCTTATCGGTGCTTATATGGTGGGCAGGCGCATTGGCTTTGGCCGCGAGTCATTTACGCCGCATTCTCTGACACTGACGATGGTGGGTGCTTCGCTTCTGTGGGTCGGCTGGTTCGGATTCAACGCGGGTTCGGCCGGGGCTGCTGACGGGATTGCCGGACTGGCCTTTATCAACACAATAGTCGCAACAGCAGCGGCGACATTGGCCTGGATTGCTGGCGAGGCCATCATGAAAAAGAAGGCCTCCATGCTGGGCGCAGCGTCCGGTGCAGTGGCCGGTCTGGTTGCTGTTACGCCTGCAGCCGGTTTTGCCGGGCCGATGGGATCGATTGTGCTTGGCGTGATCTCCGGTTTTGTCTGCCTGTGGGGGGTAAGTGGCTTAAAACGCCTGCTTAAGGTTGACGATGCGTTTGATGCTTTCGGTGTGCACGGTGTTGGCGGTATTGTCGGTGCGATCCTGACCGGGGTTGTGGTTTCGCCTGATCTGGGCGGAACCGGTATCGGGGGCGACTTTTCGATGATGCACCAGGTCTGGATACAGGTGAAAAGTGTGCTGGTCACCGTGGTCTGGTCAGGTGTGGTTTCGGTCATTGCCTACAAGCTGATTGATAAGGTGATGGGGCTGAGGGTTCCCGAAGATGCGGAGCGCGCGGGCCTGGATATTTCTTCTCATGGAGAGACCGCATACCGTTACTGATTTTTTCTCCTTTAGGGTGCTTCACCTTCACGGATCACTTTTGGGTGATCCGTTTTTTTACACGGTGATGAATGACATAAGAAAACGCGGTGCAGACTTTCCTGTCTGCACCGCGTTTTGCGTATGACTGCGGGTTTTATTTCGATAACAGCAGGTCGTTTATCCGTTTGACATAGGCGGCCGGATCAGCCGGGATACCGCCTTCCGCCAGCATGGCCTGATCAAAGAGAATATGTGCCCAGTCGTCAAAGCGAGCCTCTTCTTTTTTGAGGCTCTGCACCAGCGGGTGGTCAGGATTGATTTCCAGGATTGGCTTGGTGTCCGGCGCACCCTGTCCGGCGGCCTTGAGCATCCGCTGCAGGTTGTTGGAAAGATCCTGCTCATCAACGACAAGGCATGATGGTGAATCGGTCAGACGGTGGGTGACACGAACATCCTTGGCTTCGTTTTCCAGCACTTTTTTCATCTTCCCGACCACATCTTTGTAGTCGGTCTGTGTTTCCTCAAAGTGTTTCTTTTCTTCCTCATCCTCAAGTGTTCCCAGATCAAGCCCGCCCTTGGCAACGGAAACCAGTTCCCTGTCTTCGAATTTGTCGAGGAAAGAGAGCATCCATTCATCCACACGGTCTGTCATGAGAAGGACTTCAACGCCTTTTTTGCGGAAGATTTCCAGGTGCGGGCTGTTTTTGGCGGCGGCATAGTTTTCTGCCGTGACGTAATAGATTTTGTCCTGGCCTTCCTTCATGCGGGAAATGTAGTCGTCAAACGATACATTCTGGATATCGGTATCGTTGTGTGTGGAGGAAAAACGCATGAGTTTGGCAATACGGTCCTTGTTGGCGGCGTCTTCGCCGATGCCTTCTTTCAGCACCTGGCCAAACTGGTCCCAGAATTCGGCGTACTGGTCTTTTTTCTCCTGCTCATCCGCATTGGCCAGCTCTTCGAGCATGGAGAGCACCCGGCGGGTTGAGCCTTCGCGGATCATTTTGACATCACGGGATTCCTGCAGGATTTCGCGTGAGACATTCAGGGGCAGATCGTTGGAGTCGATAACGCCTTTCACGAAACGCAGGTAGACGGGCATGAGCTGCTCGGCATCGTCCATGATGAAAACGCGCTTGACGTAAAGCTTGATGCCGCCACGCTTGTTGCGGTCCCACAAGTCAAACGGTGCGTGTTTTGGAATGTAGAGAAGCTGTGTGTATTCGGTGCGTCCTTCTACCCGGTTGTGCGTCCAGGTCAGCGGGTCATTGAAGTCGTGGGAGACGTGTTTGTAAAATTCCTTGTACTGTTCATCCGTTACATCGGATTTGCTGCGGGACCATAGTGCGCTCGCCTGGTTGACCGTTGCCAGCTCGGTGCCTGGCTTCATGGATTTGGTTTCATCATCCCAGATATCCTGCTCCATCTGGATAGGGATGGGAATATGGTCGGAGTACTTGCGGATGATGCCTTTGAGCCGCCAGTTGGTCAGCAACTCATCCTCGCCTTCACGCAGGTGCAGGGTGATGTCGGTGCCCCGACGGGTCTTTTCGATGGTTTCCACGCTGAAGTCGCCTTCGCCGGTGGATTCCCAGCGGACGGCTTCTGTTGCGGGCGTACCTGCCTTGCGGGTCTCGACCGTGATTTTGTCGGCGACGATAAAGCCGGAGTAAAAGCCGACACCAAACTGGCCGATGAGCGCAGCGTCTTTCTGCTCATCACCAGTGAGACGGGTAATGAATTCCTTGGTGCCGGATTTGGCAATGGTGCCAAGGTGGGCAATGGCCTCTTCTTTGGTCATGCCGATGCCATTGTCGGAAATGGTGATGGTGCGCTTGTCCTTGTCGTAGGAAATGATGATTTTCAGGTCCGGATCGTTTTCATAGATTTCCGGCTGGTCCAGCGCCTCGTAGCGCAGCCGGTCTGCTGCGTCTGACGCATTCGAGATCATTTCACGCAGGAAGATTTCCTTGTTGGAGTACAGGGAATGAATCATCAATTGCAGAAGTTGTTTGACTTCTGCCTGAAAGCCCATAGTCTGTTTTTCAGAGAAGGTCATTTTTTTCCTCTTTTGCTATGGAAACGCTGATTAAATGGCTTTGTGAGCGAATTGCTGCGTTACACGGTGCTCGCAAGCTTGTCTATCCCGAGATATGCCGCGCTTGCTGCGCTCCGTGCGCCTTGCACTTCATCTCATAAAGCCATTTAATCAGCGTTCCCTATATTTTATTGAACGAATGGGTGACAGATAGGGGTCCTGTTCCGCTTTTTCAAGGGCGGCAAATCAAAAAAATGATGGAGAGGGCTGCAAACTCAGACGATAAGTGAACGGATGATGTAAAGAGTGCTGCAGTAAGGGCATCGGCAGGTCCCGTTGGCATTGGGCTCCAGATAGACGCGCGGATGCATGAAAACGACCGGCGTTTCGCTGTTTGGACAGGTAATGGGCAACTTCGGGTTATTCAGTTCGATGATGCGGTAGGGGAGCAGGTTTTTGTCGGCGTCTTCCATGGCGTTTTCCATTTTCCCGTTGTTTTTTCATTGTAGGGATAATCGGTCGAATCTGGCAAGCAGGGAAAAAAATACCCTCCCGAAAGAGGGAGGGCAGGTAAAGGTGGATGGCTGTTTATACGTAGGTCAGCCAGTCTGCGTATTTTGGCGTTTTGCCGGCAACCACGTCAAAGAAAAGGGATTGCAGTTTTTCCGTGATCGGGCCGCGTGTGCCGGCGCCAATGACACGGTTGTCGAGCTCACGGATCGGGGTGATCTCTGCGGCGGTACCGGTAAAGAAAGCCTCATCACAGGTATAGAATTCATCGCGGGTGATGCGTTTTTCAATGACTTTCAATCCCATGTCTTCTGCCATGACGATGACGGAATCACGGGTAATGCCGTCAAGACAGCTTGCCAGGTCCGGCGTGTAAAGTTTGCCGTTGCGGACGATAAAGACATTTTCACCGGAGCCTTCAGAAACGAAGCCGTCGGTATCCAGCACCAGTGCTTCATCATAGCCATTGGCAAGCGCTTCCTGATTGGACAGGATGGAGTTGATGTAGTACCCCGATGCCTTGGCGCGGACCAGGGAAACGTTGACATGGTGACGCGTAAAGGAAGAAGTCTTGACGCGAATGCCCTTGTTCAACCCGTCCTCGCCCAGGTAGGCGCCCCATGGCCATGCCGCGATCATGGCGTGGATGGTATTGTCTTTGGCGGCAATGCCAAGCCTTTCGGAGCCAACCCAGACCAGCGGGCGGATATAACCGGAATCCAGATTATTGACACGGATGACTTCCTTTTGCGCTTCCATCAGGGTGTCGTAGTCGTAGGGCACCTTCATCTGGAAAATTTTGGCGGAGTTCAAAAGACGCCTGGTATGTTCGGGAAGACGGAAAATTGCCGGTCCCTTATCGGTTTTATAGGCCCGGACTCCCTCAAACACCGCCATGCCATAGTGCAGTGAGTGCGTTAACACGTGGATGTTGGCGTCACGCCATTCAATTAGTTTTCCATCCATCCAGATTTTACCGTCACGACTGTGCATTGGCATGAAATTCTCCTGATTTTCAAACGTAAAAGTAAGATTCTAATGGAATTTCGGGCCGATTTGTTGGGGATAATGGCTGCATGGTAAAAAGTCTTCGGCTGCCGGTAATTTCAGACTTTAAATTGGGCTTTTGTGGCAGACGCTGCGGTAAAATAATCGAATTATCTTTTTTCGGGTGATAGCCATGCAATTCAAACGTTTAACTGATCTGGTCGAGAAGGGTGAACTGAAGGGTAAGCGGGTATTTATCCGCGCCGATCTGAATGTGCCGCAGGATGCCAAGGGCAATATTACGGAAGATACGCGAATCAGGGCTTCCATGCCTGCGGTGGAGATGGCGCTGAAAGCCGGAGCGGCTGTCATGGTGACATCGCATCTGGGTCGCCCGACGGAAGGGGAATTCAACGAAAGTGAATCGCTCATGCCTGTGGCAAAGCGCATGTCTGAGCTGCTGGGGCAGCCTGTTGAGCTCAAACGTGACTGGATTGACGGGGTGGACGTAAAGCCCGGCCAGGTGGTTCTGCTGGAAAATGCCCGCTTTAATAAGGGTGAAAAGAAAAATGATGATGCGCTGTCGAAAAAGATGGCGGCCCTGTGCGATGTATACGTAAATGACGCGTTTGGTACGGCGCATCGTGCAGAAGCAACGACTTACGGGATTGCACAATATGCGCCGATAGCCTGTGCCGGCCCGCTGATGGCGGCTGAGCTGGATGCGCTTGGCAAAGCGGTTGATCATCCTGCCCATCCGCTGATGGCTGTCGTTGGTGGCGCCAAAGTATCCGGCAAGCTGACGATTCTCAAGACGCTGGGTGGCAAGGTGGATAATCTGATTGTCGGTGGAGGCATTGCCAATACTTTCCTGAAAGCTGCCGGGTATGAAATCGGCCGTTCGCTGGTGGAAGAGGAATTGCTGGAAGAGGCAAAATCCATCATGGAGATGATGCAAAAACGGGGCGCGACGGTTCCGATTCCTGTTGATGTGATCTGTGCCAAAGAGTTTGCTGCCAGTGCGCCAGCCAGTGTGAAAAAGGTGGATGCCGTCGAGGCGGATGACATGATTCTGGATATCGGGCCTGAGACGGCAAAGATGCTGGCTGATCTGATTGGCAAGGCGGGAACCATTGTATGGAACGGGCCGGTTGGTGTGTTTGAATTTGATCAGTTTGGCAGTGGCACAAAAGCGGTTTCGATGGCGATTGCGGACTCAAAAGCCTTTTCGATTGCCGGAGGCGGTGACACCCTGGCAGCTATTGCCAAGTACGATATTGGAAACAGGATCAGCTATATCTCAACGGGAGGCGGCGCTTTCCTGGAATTTCTCGAAGGCAAAACGCTGCCTGCCGTGGAAATTCTGATGCAGCGTGCCCAATAAACAGTTAAACAAAGGAGAGACGGATGCCTATCGTATCAATGCGTCAATTGCTGGATCATGCTGCGGAAAACGGCTATGGTATTCCGGCATTCAATGTGAATAATCTTGAACAGGTGCAGGCAATCATGGCTGCTGCCGATGAGGTGGGTGCGCCTGTCATCATGCAGGCTTCGGCAGGGGCAAGGCGTTATGCCGGCGAGGCGTTTCTTCGCCATCTGATTGAAGCGGCGGTGGAGGCCTATCCGCATATTCCGGTTGTGATGCATCAGGATCACGGCCAGTCACCTGCTGTCTGTATGGCGGCTATCCGTTCCGGCTTTTCCTCTGTGATGATGGATGGTTCCCTCATGCCGGATGGCAAGACCGCATCGACTTATGAATACAACCTGGAAGTGACGCGCGAGGTGGTGAGGTTTTCCCATGCAATTGGCGTAACAGTTGAAGGTGAGCTTGGGGTGCTGGGGTCGCTTGAAACGATGTCAGGCGGCAAGGAGGATGGTCATGGTGCAGAGGGCAAGCTGACAAAGGAGCAGCTTCTGACCAGCCCGGATGAGGCGGCTGATTTCGTGCGCGAGACCCAGTGTGATGCGCTGGCAATCGCGATCGGCACTTCTCACGGGGCATACAAATTCACACGCAAGCCGACAGGCGATATTCTGTCGATCCAGCGCATCAAGGAAATTCATGCCCGTATTCCGAACACGCATCTGGTTATGCATGGCTCTTCATCGGTGCCACAGGAGTTGCTTGCAGAAATCCGCCAGTTTGGGGGAGATTTCAAGGAAACCTACGGGGTGCCTGTTGAGGAAATTCAGGAAGGCATCAAAAACGGGGTACGCAAGATTAATATCGACACAGATATCCGGCTGGCGATGACAGGAGCGATCCGGCGCTATTTCGCTGAAAACCCCACCCATTTTGATCCGCGTGAATACCTGACTGTTGCCCGCGAAGCGGCCAAACAGTTGTGCAAACAGCGTTATCTGGAGTTCGGCTGTGAAGGCCAGGCGCCAAAAATCAAGCCGGTTTCCCTGGACAAAATGGCGGCGAAATATAAAGCGGGCGATTTCATCCAAATCGTGAAATAATACGTTTTTTCTGTAACCATCTGTTATGGTTTATTAAAATTCAGGTGCGTCTCAAAAAGGGACGCGCCTGTCTTGTTTCCAGACAGTTTTTTCATGATGCGAAAAGGTATCGGGTAGGTGAGCATGGCAATTAAAAAACTTTCTCTTAAAAAAACGGCAGCGAAAAAAGCGCCGGCAAAACCGGCCGTGAAAAAGGTAACGGCCGCTGCGGCGCCAGCCAAGGCCGCATCTGGTGTCAAGCGGCTCGTGTCCAGTGTGTCAAACCGGGTTTCTTCAATTAAAAAACAATCAGCGCCCAAAGCTGGCAAAGGTAAAACAACAGGAAAAGTACTGGTCGGGATTGTGATGGGATCAACCTCTGACTGGGATGTGATGAAAGAGGCGGCGCAAATGTGCAAGGATTTTGGCATTCCCTATGAGGCCCGGGCACTTTCTGCACACCGCTCGCCAGCAGAGCTGGAAGCGTGGATTGCTGACATGGAAGCGCGTGGCTGCCAGGCGTTTATTGCCGGTGCGGGCGGAGCTGCCCATCTGGCCGGTGTCGTGGCAGCACAAACCATTCTGCCCACTTTTGGCGTTCCCATGCCATCCAAGTACATGAAAGGGCTGGATTCGCTGCTTGCAACGGTACAGATGCCCAAAGGGATTCCTGTGCCGACCATGGCGATTGGTGAGGCAGGCGCTGCCAATGCCGCACTTGCAGTCGTTGCCATGCTGGCGCTGACAGACCCTGCATTGAGGAAAAAGCTGCTGGATTTCAGGGAAAAACAGTCTGAAAAAGTATTGAAAGCCAGCCTGCCGGAACTGAAGTGATTGGAAAACTATGTCAGGGATGATGCAAACGAACCTGAAGTCACTGCCGCTTTTACATCGCGGCAAGGTTCGGGATATTTATGCGGTGGGTGACGACAAGCTGTTGGTGGTGCAGACGGATCGTCTTTCCGCTTTTGATGTCGTACTGGATGATCCGATTCCTGAAAAGGGCAGGATCCTCACAGCCATGTCGAATTTCTGGTTTAAAAAATTCGGCAACATGATGTCGAATCATATGACAGACATTGATCCGGTATCCGTTGTCGCACCGGATGAGCGTGACCAGGTGGAAGGCCGTGCAGTGGTGGTGAAAAAGCTCAAGCCCCTTGGTATTGAAGCCATCGTGCGCGGCTATATGATAGGCACGGGCTGGCTGGACTACCAGAAAACCGGGCAGGTTGCCGGCATTACGCTTCCAGGGGGTATGCAGAAAGCGGAAAAACTGCCGGAAGTGATGTTTACGCCCTCGACAAAGGCGGCGGTGGGTGACCATGATGAAAACATCACGTTTGAGGAGGCAGAAAAAATCGTGGGTGCTGATGTGGCCCGACAGGTGCGTGATATGGCGATTAGTCTGTATTCTGCCGCAGCAGAATACGCTGCGCAAAAAGGGATTTTGATTGCTGATACCAAATTCGAGTTTGGCCAGGATGAGCAGGGAAAGGTGTACCTGATTGATGAAATCCTGACGCCGGATTCTTCCCGCTTCTGGCTGGCATCGCGTTATGTCACGGGCAGTTCTCCTCCGTCTTTTGACAAGCAGTTTGTACGGGACTGGCTGGAAGAGCAGCCCTGGAATAAACAGGCGCCTGCGCCGCGCCTTCCGGAAGATATTGCCCGGAAAACAGCGGAAAAATATCATGAGGCACTCCGTTTGCTGACGGAGTAACAAAAACTGTGGTGCCTGACAGCAATGAAATTCATCTTGCCGCTGATGCCCTTGGAAAAGGGCAGCTGGTGGCATTTCCTACCGAGACAGTTTATGGCTTGGGTGCTGACGCGGAAAATCCGGATGCGGTTGCCGCCATCTATGCGTTAAAGGGCCGCCCATCCGGCCATCCGCTTATCGTGCATCTGGCGCCCGGTGCTGATATTGCTTACTGGGCAGAGGCGATTCCTGAAGAAGCGAGAAAACTGATTGATGCTTTCTGGCCCGGGCCGCTGACACTGATCCTGAAACGTGCCGCACATATTCCGTCTGCCGTTGCCGGCGGGCAGGATACGATTGGCTTGCGGTGTCCTTCACACCCTGTTGCGCAGGCATTGCTTTTGACCTTCAAGGCGGGTAAAGGGGGCGTGGCAGCGCCTTCGGCTAATCTCTTTGGCCATGTGAGCCCTACCCTGGCCCGGCATGTGCGTGATGAGTTTGGTAATGATACCCGTCTTGCTGTTGTACTGGATGGCGGGCAGAGTGAGGTCGGTATTGAGTCCACCATACTGGATCTTTCGCGGATTGATACGCATGGGCCGGTATTGTTAAGGCCTGGAAAGATCAGTGCCACGGATATTGCCCGTGTAACAGGCCGGATACCGGCAAAGGCCGATAGTACGGCACCCCGCGCCTCAGGCACACTGTTGTCCCATTATGCGCCTGATACGCCGGTGGTGCTGGTTGCCACATCGCAGATGGCAGAGGTATTTTCCACGTTGAAGAAAAAGGGAATACCTGCCGCTGTCATGCATTATTCATCATTGCCGGATGTATCGAAGGAGCACCTTTTCACAAGGATAGTGATGCCGCTATCCGTAGAGGCGTATTCGCATGAACTGTATGCCTGCCTGCGCAGGCTGGACGAAGCGGGCGTTGATGTGATTATCGTGGAGCATCCACCGGAAGATATTGCCTGGGATGGCGTGAATGACAGGTTGCGCCGTGCTGCGCATGATACAAAGGATATGCTGGAAAAGCTGTTGGGATGAAAGACGTAGGCATGATAAAAAACTGCCGGTAATTGTACCGGCAGTTTTGTTTTGGCTTATATCGGCAGAACACCAATATTGATTTTTGCTTTGGCAGGAACCTGTGCCTTTTTGACCTTGTATACGGTTACCGGCATCTGGCTCAGAGCAACCACCTTGGCGGCGACACTGCCCAACAGCATGCTGGCCCACCCGGCCGAGCCCTGAGAGCCCATAAAGATCATGTCGCAGCCGTTTTCTTCTGCTGTCTGGACAATCGTGTTGGCTGCTGTATTGGAAATTTCAATCAGCCTGGTAAATTTGACGCCCTCCTTTTCAGCCGCCTCGCGAAGCGGAAGCATCAGCGCGTTGCCTGCTGTAGCAACAGCCGCTTCATATTCCTCAGGTGAAATCTGGTTTTTTATCGGAACATCCGAAAAATCGAATGCTGGATTCTGACGTTCACGTGCCACGTAAATGCACACAATTTCTGCGCCGATCTGTTTGGCCAGGGTGATGCCTTCAAGCGCAGCCTGGTTTGAAAGAGGTGAACCATCGGTTGGTATTAGTATTTTTTTAAACATGGTATTCCCCTGAAAAAACGATGATAGTGAAATATCAGATCAGCGCGAAACAAGAACAGTTTTCCACAATGATCCACGTGCACTGCAAATTCATTCTTATGTATTTTGCTGTGTTCGTCAACTTGTCCGGGGAATATTTTCCCGAAAGCATTTTTTGACCAAAAGCAGAAGGAAAACCTAATCTGTCCTGCATCAGGCAGGTTTTTCCACTTTAGGATAAAGTAAAGAAAAAGCTTGAGAAGGAGAAAATGATGGCTACAGAAATTGCAACGCTTGGTGGAGGCTGTTTCTGGTGCCTCGAAGCCGTTTTCCAGGACATGAAAGGCGTAGAGTCTGTTGTATCGGGATATACCGGTGGACATGTTGATAACCCGACCTATGAGACGGTTTCGCAGGGGACAACAGGGCATGCTGAAGTGGTGAATATCACATTTGACCCGGATGTGATCGCTTATGGCGATATTCTCCGGATATTTTTCATGATGCATGATCCAACCACGCCAAACCGTCAGGGAAATGATATCGGGCCGCAATACCGCTCGGCTGTTTTTTACCATACGCCCGAGCAGAAGCGGATAGTGCATGAAGTCATGTCGGAGATGGCCGGTGTCTGGTCTTCTCCCATCGTGACGCAGGTGGAGGCTTTCACGAAATTTTACCCTGCCGAGGATTATCACCAGAATTTTTACAAGGATAATCCCGAGCAGGGCTATTGTATTTTTGTCATAGAGCCGAAAGTCTCTCAGTTCCGCCGTCTGTTTTCAGAGCGCCTCAAGGCCTGAAGAAAATCGCCCGGAAAAATACCGGGCGATTGGTACTGATATCAGAAATTGCCATTAATTTTCATACATATAGCGCCTTGACCAGGGCAGGATCGGATTCATTTTTCCTGATCTGGTACAGAGGATCTGATAAAGGGCTATCCGGTCAGCAGAGAAGGCGTATGAACACCCTGCGAGATAAACACGCCAGATGCGATAACGCTTGTCATCGACAATTTTTTTGATGGCTTCGGTATTGTTTTCAAAGTTTTCCGCCCATATGCCGCAGGTGCGGGCATAGTGGTGGCGGAGGTTTTCGATATCGTGAGATTCGAGGCCGGCTTCCTGCATGGTTTTCAGCACCATGCTGATATGGGGAAGCTCCCCATTGGGGAACACATATTTTTCGATGAATTCCCCACCGCCGAATGGTGTCTCATTGCTGTCAGGATCACAGGAGGTAATGCCGTGATTCATTGCGATACCATCATCTTCCAGCAGATCGTGCATAATTTTGAAATAGCTTTCGAGATAACGCAGGCCAACGTGTTCAAACATACCGACACTGGTGACGCGGTCGAATCTTTCCTTGACATCACGATAGTCCTGCATGCGGATTTCGACCTGTTTTTCCAGGCCGGCCTCTTTTACCCTTTCCCGTGCCAGATTGTACTGATTTTCAGAGAGTGTGATGCCAACGCATTTTGCGCCGAATTTTTCAGCAGCGCGCATGACAAGTCCGCCCCATCCGCAGCCGATATCAAGCAGCCGGTTGCCCGGTTGAACGCGTATCTTGGTCAGGATGTGATCGAGTTTACTTACCTGAGCGGTCGCAAGGTCTTCATCCCCGTTTTCAAAGTAGGCACAGGAGTACACCATGCGCGAATCGAGCCATTGCTGGTAAAACTCGTTTGAGACATCATAGTGATAACCGATGGATTCCCTGTCGACTTTACGGCTGTGGAAACCACCAAAGAATCTTCTGAACTTGGCGGCGCTATCTGATACGGTATCGTGAAATCCGGAAGCCATTCTATTGGCGATATCAATCATGTCGGTCAGTTTGCCCTCGATATGGAGCTTGCCTTCGACATAAGCAGTGCCAAGATTATCCAATGATGGTTTGATCAGGTAATGCAGTGACTCCAGCGCCGGAACACGGATGGTAACGGCAGGCGTACCATCGCAAAAATCGTAGGTATTTCCGTTCCACATTTCGACGCGGAGCGGCATGCTGGATTCCTTTTTGAAATTGGTAACCCAGTTTTCTAGTTTTTTTTCCCAGAACACAATGCTTCCTCCTATTCAATGGTGTGATCTGAAACAGCAGTGTTTATCAGATTGAATGAATATGTTCTTTTTTGAATGTCATGTATTTCCTTTTATGCCGATAGTTGTTTGATTTCCTGTCAGCAAACAGGCTGGATGCAGGGTTCAGTTCAACATTTCCACAACAGGGCAAGCGCACTGAAAAAAGCGGCTGTTCGCTGTGGAGGAATGTCTTGTCGAGGAATATTGCGCAGAAAACGGGGGGAGGCCTTTTTGGCATGAAAAAGCGCCAGACTCGCCAGTGAGATGGGAATCATCCCGGCAGGATAACTTTTCAGCTGAGGAAACATTGCTCTCATATCACCTATGATGAGAAATATTCCAAGATAAACAGAACCTGGAAAAAGTAAGGCCAGTTACTGCGTTGCCAAAATACTATTAACAATCTTACCTCAACTTTTTCAGGGTGTCGATTACAGATAATGATTAACCGCCGGTTTTTTGATGAAAACGGTGTGGATGAACTGGATAGGCTTTTTGGAAAGGTTTGGTTAAAATTGCGCGATGAATAAATCAGCAGAAAAGACAGCACATGACCGGGAAGAGGCACTTGAACCACGCATTTGCTTTGAGGGTGTCCGGCATTTATATGGAGAAGCAGCATTCGATTGCTTTCAGAAGGCCCATGTTTGCATTATCGGTGTTGGCGGGGTTGGTTCCTGGGCAGTTGAGGCGCTGGCACGGAGCGGTATTGGTAATCTGACCCTGATTGATCCGGACTGTGTCGCGCCTTCCAACAAAAACCGGCAAATCCAGGCGCTACAGAATACGATGGGCAAAAGCAAGATCAGTGTGCTGGCCGAGCGTATCAGGCAGATCAATGCGGCCTGCAGGGTACGGGAAGTGGCAGAAAAGGTGACGCTGGAAAATCCGCAAACGCTTTTGGGCAATCAGGCGTTTGATTATGTGATTGATGCCATCGATGATATGTTTGCCAAAACAGCATTGATTGCCTGGTGTCGCGAAAATGGGATTCCCCTGGTGACAGTCGGCGGTGCGGGCGGGCAGACGGATCCGACACAAATTGCCGTTTGTGACTTGTGCCGGACGGAGCAGGAACCGCTTTTGGCCCGTGTCAGAAAACGTCTGAGGCAGAAATACGGTTTCCCCCGCGGGCTCCGTCCTTTCGGCATCGATGCTGTTTATTCAACTGAGCCACTGCGATACCCGGAGGGCGTGAGTAAAGCATTGCCCGATATACTGGAAGAGAGGGCGCTTGCTGAAACAGATTCATTGCGTTTTGGCACATCTGTCACCGTTACCGCATCTTTTGGCATGGTGGCGGCATCTGTTGTTTTGCGGCGGCTGGCTGAAAACGCAAACAGGAAAGAAGAGAATGATGGAGTGGGTTAATTGCCCAGCATACGTTCTGCAACCGGGATGTATTGGGGATGACTTCCTTTTTTATCCTGCCTGATGCGGGATTCCACCAGAACAAGATGATTGGCATGCCATGTGATGGGTTTTAAATCTGCTGTTTCTGTCCGGCTGGAATGGCGCGCCAGCGTAATATGCGGTTTGAAACGGTTTCGCCTGTCATAGGAAATGGATTTTTCTGCGAGTACGGTGGCAAGCCCTTTATAAAGCTGTGTGAGTTCAGGCGGGATAGCTTTCATTCCCGCCCAACTGATCCGGCTGTGTGAAAAGTACCCCATCCTGTCCAGTTTCAGGCCGATGGCATCAGAAGAGACCTGTTCAAGAATCCGGGACAGTTCAGGTACAGCGCTGGCAGGTTGTTCTCCCAGAAAGGCCAGAGTGATGTGCAGATTTTCCGGAGGCACTTTTCTTCCTGAAACGGCTGATTGCCATGCTGACAGCGCTTTTCGTGTTGACTCATCCGGCCACAGGGCAAAAAACAGGCGAAGCGATCCGGTCATGTTTCAACTAACAGAACTGTTCTGCCAGGAAAGCATCGACTTCCTCCCGATCCGGGATGCCGGCCCGGCCACCGTAGTGGGTGCATTTGAGTGCCGCAACACCACTGGCAAAGCGCATGGCTTCAACGGTATTTTTACCTTCTGCCAGCGCGACAGCATAAGCGCCGTGAAAGACATCGCCTGCACCGGTTGTGTCGACCACATTCACACCGAAGGCCGCCTGATGCTGAACCCCGTTGTCGTCTATCCAGAGGCAGCCCTGTGCTCCCATGGTAACGGCAGCCACCTTGCAGCCCTGTTCGCGTACTTTCTGGAGAATCTGAAGATGGTTGGTAACGGCACCACCATATGAACGTAACCCCGGAAGGGAAAAGATCGCATGGTCAACCAGGGGCAGGAGGGCATCATAGATGTCCAGATCGGCAATTTCCCCATCTAAAATGGTAGGGATACCATGTGCGCGTGCCTTGGCGCAAATGCTGACTGCACCTTCTTTCCAGCGGACATCGACAAGTACGGCATGGGTTTGTGCCACATCATCGAGATCAAGCCAGTGCGCTTCATCAGGGATGTCAGCGCCGCGAAAATTGGCAATGGCTCGCTCGCCTTCCTTATCAACCAGAATGCCGGAAACAGAAGAGCGTGCGTTGGGGAAAAGGCGAAATTGGGAAACATCCACACCATAGCCAGCCAGTTCATCCAGCATGGCATGGCCGGCGGCGTCATCTCCGGCCCGTCCGTAAAAGGCGACCTTCCGGCCGAGACGTGATACGGCAACCGCAGCAGTGGCAGCCATGCCGCCGCCCAGTTGGATAAAGTCACGAGCAATGAATTTACCGCCTTTTCCCGGCAGGGATTCGAGAGGCCAGATAAGGTCAAGCGTGGATTTGCCCAGGCAGATGATATCGTTGCTCATACGTTCCTCCCTTGTTGATGATGACATTGCGTTTTTGCAGCTGTTTTTCTATTCTAACAACAGAAAGGCCTGATTCTGCAATGATTTTCTTCAGGACGTTTCAGCCGCTTCAGCGGCTTTTTTTCGGTGCGCCGTTGAATGGTTTTGAGCAGTGTCATCAGGCTCATGGATTGCAGTACAACGCTAATGCTGTAGGCGAACCAGAATCCGCCAGCTCCTGTGATCCTGGCCGGCGGCTGAAGGTGAAATACATCGAATGCCAGTATGTAGCCTCCACCCAGTCCGACGCACCAGAAGGTCAGAAAATACAGCAGGGTTGGCGCCAGTACAACTTTATAGGCCCTCAGAATATAGCCGGAAGTAATTTGAAAAGCGAAAAAGAACTGATAGCAACAAACAAAGGTAATCAGCGGCAACGCCGTGGTAACAATGCTTTCATTGGATGTGTAAGCACCGATGATCTGATGCCGAAGAAACCACGAAGAAATGGCAATCACTATGGCAATGCACACAGCAAGGCGTTGTCCGGAAAAGGCGATTTGTCTTGCCAGCGGAAGCCGCTTTGCACCAAGGCATTGTGCGACCAGTGCGCTGGTGGCATTGGCAGTTGCCAGAGGCAGCATATAGAGTACGGTGGAAATATTGGCGACGATCTGGTGGCCTGCGACAATATCGACGCCAATACGGGCAATGAAAAGGGCCATGAATGTGAAGGACGTTATCTCGATAAATGAGTTCATGCCCATCGGAATACCCAGCTTGAGAAGCTCTTTAAGCATATGCCAGCGCGGCCAGACAAAGCCACTGCCGAACAGATGTAAAAAGCTGTAAAAAGAGTCCAAGCGGAGGATGGCGATAGCGGCTGCCAGCATAAACCAGGCCAGTAGTCCGGTTGCCATGGCGCATCCTGGTCCACCAAAGGCAGGTATGCCAAACCAGCCAAAGATAAAAACAATATTGAGCGGAATTTTGAGAAGCAGGCCGCTTACCTGTATTGCCATGACCATTTTAGGGCGTGCGATGGCATTATTCAGTGTGCTGTAAACGAAAAAACACATGGAGGCAGGTAGTGAAAATGCCAGAACACGCAGGTACAGCGTGGCTTTTTCTACCAACTCGGGGGGAGCCTTGGCCAAAGAAAGCAGCGCGCCCGGAAAAGAAAGCAGGGTGGATCCGACAGCGGCAATAAAAAGTGCAAGCCAGATGCCTTGCTTGACGGTATCACGCATTTCTCTGAAATTGCCGGCACCATAAAAATGGCCGAATGTGGGCGTAAGTGATGACATCATGCCGGCAAGCGGAACAAAAATGCTGACATAGATCGAGGCACCGACAGCCAGGGCGGCCAGGTCGGTTGATGAAAAGCGGGCAACCATGATGGTATCAAGAACCGGATTGCCAACCGCAGCAAGAAGGCCGATGAGGATGGGCACGGCAAGACTGGCGATACTCAGGGTCGGGTTACTGGACGTCAGTCTGATGTTTTTCATGGGTACACCGGTTTGCGCGGAAAAGTCTCAGGGACCGCTGATTAATGTGCCTTGTGAGCGAATTGCTGCGCTCTTCGCTGCTCGCAAGCTTGTCTATCCCGAGATATGCCGCGCTTGCTGCTCCGTTTGCCTTGTACTTCATCTCCCAAAACACATTAATCAGCGGTTCCTCAGGTATCCTGCTGATTCAGAGAATACCATTTTGGTATGCTTTTTATGGGTTTTTCATGCGGGAGATCATGAAAAACAATTGCGCTGGGGTACCCAGGAGAGATTCAGGCAATATTGCCGGCAGCCTGTTTTTCCACCCTTTTCAGCAGGATAAAAAGAAACGTTGCCAAAAAGACGAGACTGACCCCGTTGCTGAACCAGAAGCCGGCTGCATTGGTGATGCGGGAGGGCAGATCAAGCCCGAAAATATTGAAGGCAAGGAGGTAGCCGCCACCCAGACCGGCGCACCACAGCGTCATGAAATAAAGCAGGGTGGGGGCAAGCACGACTTTGTATGCCCGAAGGATATGGGCGGCAGTGACCTGTATTGCGTCAAAAAACTGGTAGCAGCAGACAAACAGGATGAGCGGCAGGGCGTTTTTTGCGATGACCGGGTTGGACGTATAGGTCCCGATAATAAAGTCTTTAAAGAACCAGACATTGGTGCCGACAAAAATGGCGATACAGCCTGCCAGGCGCTGGCCCGAAAAGGCAATTTTTCTGGCCAGGAGAAGATTGCCCGCGCCGATGGATTGTGCGACCAGGGTGCTGGTGGCATTGGCGGTTGCCAGCGGCAGCATGTAAAGAACGGAGGACAAATTGGCAATAATCTGATGCCCAGCAACGACATCTTCTCCTATACGGGCGATAAAGAGTGCCATAAAAGTAAACGAAGTGACTTCAATAAAGTAATTCAGCCCCAGGGGTAATCCCAGCCTGAGCAATTCTTTTAACGAACGCCAGTCGGGAAGGGCAATGCCGGTACCAAAGAGATGCAGGAAGCGGTAGAAGGGATTCAGTTTGAGAATAAGCCAGCCGGTTATCAGCATGAACCAGGTCAGGCACAGTGTCGCCAGTGCGCATCCTGGTCCGCCCATGGCAGGCAGGCCCAGTCCACCGAAAATAAAGAGGGTATTTAACGGGACCTTGAGAAAGAGGCCGCATACCTGAATTGCCATGACCATTTTGGGGCGTGCAATGGCGTTATTGAGCGTAATGTAAACGAGAAAATTGAGGGTGGCTGGCAGGGAAAATGCCAGGATGCGCAGGTAAAGCGTCGCTTTTTCTGCCAGTTCAGGTCGCGCCCTGGCAATGGAAAGCAGCGGTGTCGGAAAAAAGAGAATGAGTGAGCCAATAAAGGAAAGAAAAATGGCCAGCCAGACCCCCTGCTTGACTTCCCGGCCAATTTCCCTGAACTGGCCGGCGCCATACATCTGCCCGAAAGTAGGTGTCAGCGACTGCATGACGCCATTGAGCGCAACAATGACACTGACATAAATGGAAGCGCCGATTGCCAGTGCTGCCAGGTCGGTTGCTGAAAAGCGGGCGACCATGATGGTATCAAGAACGGGGTTGGCGATACCGGCCAGTTGCGCGATGAGGATGGGCCAGGCGAGGCTGGCGACACTGACAGTCAGGTTTTTCGATGCAAGCTGAACATTTTTCATTTGTGCTGCTGGTACTGGTACAGGCGGAAGCGTTCGGTGCGGTCGCTTGGCCTGTTTCCTTCCCACAGCAGCCTCATGCCATTCATGAACTCCGGCGAAGGCGGTCGGTTGCGTTTTGGCGTGGTATCCTGCAGCAGGAGATAGCCGCAGGTATCCTCATGAAATCCCGAGAAACGGATATCGCCAAAATAGGCAAAGGAGGCACGCTGTGCCCAGCCGACGTTGGTATCAACACAGATATGCTTGTCCGGAATGTTTTCCGCCAGTTCGGCTGCCACAGGCGCATAGCTCTTGTTATAGTTGATCCACGGCAGCCAGAGTGTGGCTAAAAGCAGCCAGCACAGGATAACGCCGCCGGAAGAGAGGACAACAGCGCGCCAGAGCACAGAAGGCTGTCTGGACAACCGCCAGTAAACAAGGGCAAACCAGCTGATGGTGACAAGTGTCGCGATCAGGAGCGCCAGGATATTGAATTCCGGCACAAAACCGGGTGCCAGTTTCAGGGCATTGCGTGCAATTTTTGGTGGCCAGCCGGTTTGTGCAGCGATCCAGCATACCCAGATGACCGCGGCGACAAGTGTAAAACTCATGACGGAGAACCAGTCCACGGCATTGATAGCGCCACGCTTCATGGTGGGCAGGCCAAAAGCGGCAAGAATTGCCAGTGGCGGAAACATGGCTAGCATGAGCGTTTCTTCCTTCTGGAAATTCAGGACAGCCAGCAAAAAGAAGATAAGCGCAAAGAGGAGGGGAAGCATCACGTGCGGTTCACGCAACTGGCGGCGCCAGGCATATACCGCCCAGCAGGCATAAGGCCATGCCGGCCAGAATCCCCAAAGCGCGTACCGGAAAACATAACTGCTGGAATGCAGATCGGGAGGGCTTATCTGTTCGATATTCCATTGCATCCAGAGATTCACCGGGGAGCCGTTGTAGGGATGGATGGCCTGTGAAACAATTGCCCAGGAAAAAATCAGGGCCAGCGTGACCACAAGCGCGATCAACAGATGCGATAGTGTGCGTGAACGGAGCCCAGGCAAGAAAAATACGGTGGCAATAAAGCCAAGATAGAGCGCCGCGGGGGTAATCAGCCCATTTGTCAGGGCAAGACAGCCCAGTGAAAATCCCAGGAGAACCGCATTTTTTATTCCGGGTCTGGTGACGTAACAGGTACTTCTGAAGAGGGTGAAGGCGATCAGGGCCACGTAAAGCGCATTGACACTGGTTTCATGGCTGAACATGATCAGGCCCAGGCAGCCGAGGTAAATCAGTAACGTGCCGTCAGCAAGTACCCTGCCATAATCATCGGGTTCAGGGTGGCCGCCAAAGGCAAGCCGCATGGGTTGCGCTTCGGTGCGGCGGCCCAGCAGAAAAGCCGTTTGCCAGACCGAATAGGCAGCCAGTGAAAAAAAGAAAAGAGTCGCCATTCTGGCTGCCGTTACGGCACCGGTTAACCAGCCAAAAACCTTGATAAAGATGGCACCGGCCCAGAATGTCATGGGACCGTAGCGCGACATGGCCTGTCCGGCTATATTCGGGTACAGCCAGTCATTGAATGTTCCCTTGGCCATGGTCCACATGACACCGAAGTTGGCGGCATCAATGTTTTTCCAGGGGTCACGGCCAAAAAGACCCGGGAGGATATAAAGCAGGCACAACAGTATCAGCCCCCAGCGCGGCAGCGTCAGCGTTGCTGAAGCCGGAAGACGAACAGGCTTCATGGCGGTGGGAGGTCTTGATGGTGTGTCTGGCATTGTCTTGAAAATAGCTCAGGTATCAGTTTGGCATGAACAGGAAAAAAAAGGCAGCCGAAGCTGCCTTTTGTATGCTGTTGCAGTGTCAGCCTGCCACATGTGTTTTGGAGCCGACTTTGCCGAATTTCTGGCGGAATTTTTCCACGCGGCCTGCGGTATCTACAATCTTGTATTTTCCGGTGTAAAACGGATGCGATTCGGAAGAAACCTCAACCTTTATGTAAGGATACTCCTTGCCTTCAAACGTGATGGTTTCACGGGCAGGGATGGTTGAACGGGTGATGAATTTAAAATCGCATGAGATGTCGTGAAAAACAACGTCACGATATTCCGGATGAATGCCTTCTTTCATTTTTGCCTCTATTGTTCGGTAGCCAGCCAGCACTTCATTGATCCATACCGCATCCTGATCTGATTGCCGGCAACTTGCCTTGGGTGTTTTAAATCGGTTTTTATCCTGTGCACTGCAAAAATGCTGCAGCGCGAAACCATGGATTATGCCATAAATACAAAGCTATAGCACTATTTTTTTCAGGATATTAAAAAAGTGTTGATACGCGTGAAATCCGTGACGGGTGCTTTTAGTGATGGCGTTGCGGATACAGCGTTTTTCCTGCTTCATTGACTTGCTGACGAAGCATTTTCCGGTCATGGTGCGACATCCGGTTTGCCCGCCGGTAGTTCGAGCAGGGCGAATCGCCGCAATAATTATCATAGTTGGTATTGCGGCGCATCCTGCGACCATAACCAACGTATGAGGTTTCATCTTCAGCCGCCAATTGCTGGGGTGTTTCCGCAGGTTTTTCTTCGTGTGACTCCTGCGCGTGAGCCGTCCCGATAAAAATACCGAAGGAAAAAAGCGTAATCGCGATTTTGTGGGAGGCTTTCATGTCTGTTCAGGTTCCTGTTATGGCAAAACACTTGCCTGCTTCCTATTCTAGGGGAGAGATGCAGAATTGGCATGCCTAATAATGTAAAAATGCAGCCTAAGTTGTAACTTTGTGTAATGCTGTTTTTAAGCAGGGACTATCGTGCTCTAGTGTGGCATTATCATTACAATTAATCATCATGAATTTGGGATATTCTTTATGAGTACAGCCGAAATGCCGGAAAAGACAGCGCGCCAGACAAAAATTCTTGTGGTTGATGATGATGCCCGACTGCGCGATCTCCTTCGCCGCTATCTGACTGAACAGGGGTTTTCCGTCACAACAGCTGAGAACGCACAGAGCATGAATCGTTTCTGGCTGCGTGAGCGCTTTGATCTGCTGGTGCTTGACCTGATGCTACCGGGAGAGGATGGATTATCCATCACGCGCAGATTGAGAGGCGCTGGTGATATGACGCCGATTATCATGCTCACAGCCAAAGGTGAGGAGACGGATCGGATTGTCGGATTGGAAATGGGGGCGGACGATTATCTGCCCAAACCTTTCAACCCCAGAGAGTTGCTGGCCAGAATCGGTGCGGTATTGCGCCGCAGACAGCCGGACGAAATTCCGGGATCACCGACGGAAACGCCCCAGATTTTCCAGTTTGGCGATTTCGAGCTGGACCTGAGCACCCGTACCCTGAAGAAAAACGGCGATCCCGTGCAGTTGACTACCGGTGAATTTTCCGTGCTCAAGGTGTTTGCCCAGCACGCCCGTCAGCCGTTGTCTCGGGACAAGCTGATGAGCCTGGCCCGGGGCCGGGAATATGAGGTATTTGACCGGAGCCTGGATGTACAGATATCCCGTCTGAGAAAACTGATTGAACCTGATCCGGCGCATCCTTTTTACATCCAGACAGTCTGGGGGCTGGGTTATGTTTTTATCCCGGATGGACAGCCACAGTAATTTTCCCTGTTTTCATGGTTTGGCTAAATGATGAATAGTGAAGTTCAGGTCAATTCGATACTGACGCCCTGGTGGAAGAGCGGGCTTTTCTGGCGTACCTTTGTCCTGCTTTCTTTCCTTATCAGCGTCAGTATGGGGGCCTGGGTACTGAGCTTTCGCATGGTCGAACGTGAGCCAATGGCAGAGCAGGCTGCCAATCAACTGGTTTCCATTGTCACCATTACCCGCGCGGCGCTGACCCATTCCGATCCGGAGTTAAGGCGCGAGCTGCTTTTTGATCTGGCCAGTAATGAGGGTATCCGTATTTATACTCTTGAACCCACCGATGAGATTGAGCCGATTTCGGAAAACGACCGCTGGTATATTCTTTTGAAAATCCTCCAGAAAAAACTTGGCCCGAGTACCAAGATATCCGGGAAGGTCAATGGCATAGAAAGTTTCTGGATCAGCTTTAAGATTGATGATGAGGATGAATACGAATACTGGCTGGCACTGCCGCGCGGGCGGCTGGAAGGGCCGGCTAACTGGCAGTGGTTATGGTGGGCTGTTGCGGGTTTTGGTCTTTCACTGATGGGTGCCGGTTTTATTTCAGGCCTGATTAATCGTCCGCTTGCCCGTCTGGCAGTGGCTGCCAGAACGTTTGCCAGTGGCCAGACGCCGGAAATGCTGCCGGAGACAAAAACGGAATCGGCAGAAGTACGCGATGCCAATCACAGCTTTAACCAGATGGTCAGGGAGCTGGAACGCAATGAAAAAGAGCGCACAGAAGTGCTTGCCGGCATCTCCCATGATTTGCGTACGCCGCTGACACGGATACAGCTTGAGCTGGAGATGTCGAGTCTGTCCGGAGAGGAAAAAAGCGGCATGGAAGCCGATATCCGGCAGATGGACGCCATCGTGGGACAGTTCCTGGATTATGCGCGCCTGAGCATTCCCGGCCAGAATGAAACCGTCAATATGAGTTTGCTGCTGGAGAAAGTGGCGATAGAGGCCGCGCGCGCTCCTGATGTGCTGGTTCAGAGCAGTGTGGAGCAAAATCTTTTTGTCAGGGGAAACGCGACGGATTTCGAGCGTATGTTCAACAATCTGGTTTCCAATGCCGAACGTTATGGTCGCGCCGAAAATACGGATCTGGTTGAATTGGGTATCCTCTGCAGGCAGAAAAATGAAGAAGTTGTCATTGAGATTTCAGATCAGGGGCCAGGTATTTCAGAGGAAGACAGGGAAAGGCTTTTGCGCCCCTTTATCCGGCTCGATAATGCCCGAAGCCAGGCAAATGGCTCGGGGCTTGGTCTGGCTATTGTCAATCGGATTGTCCAGCGCTATGGCGGCAGGCTCGTGTTGAAAAACAATGTGGCAAGCGGACTGGTGGTATCCGTGGCTTTTCCTCTGGCGGGAAAAGACAAGTCATAAGGGGGATCAGTCTCTCCACTTGATATCCAGTGAATTGCGTCTCCCGGCTGTCTGTTGCTGCAGGCGGGATATCCGGCAACCCCTTAGACTCCGAAAAAGGTTGATTCATTTGCCTGATGATAACCCGTCTCTGACAGGGGGCGTTCCTTCAAGTGCTTCTGTGACATTCGGAACCGGTTTGCGAAATTGAGCGGCTACGGGATCTGTAATGCCGGCGAGGACAAGCGGTGTCTGATTGATGGACAGGATAATATGGCTGTTGTTGAGCATGTGAATGCCCAGTTCCGGCAGTTTTTTCTGCCAGGCGTCATAGCCGGAATAGTATTCATTATTGCCTGCTGAACCAGAAACACCGTAGGTTGCTTTCAGGTTCTTTAAGGGCGCAATATCCTTTTCCCGTTTGACAGTTGCCCCGTCAACAATATCACCGGTGAGCAAAATGAGATCGGGGTTGAGGCCGTTGACCGTTTCGACAACTCTTTCACCTTGTGAGCCGGATTGAATGCATTCACATGCAGGTCGGTTATCTGGACAATCGTCAGGCCATCCAGCGCTTTGGGCAGGCGTGTCAGGGTGACCTCCATTCTTTTGATATCGAGGCGCCGGATCGCTTCATAAAGGCTGTATGTGCTGCATAGCAATACGATCAGAAGGATGCCAAGAGAAAACGGCAATTCGGTGAGAGACAGGTTGACGGAAAATCCGGCTTTGCCTGCAATCCACAGCAGACAACCGGTGATATCACGAATGACAAGCAGGACAAAAAGGAAGGTCAGCGTCACGTAAAGCCAGCCGGAAAGGATGATGACAATACGTGGCAGATCAGGTGAGGCAAGCCCCCCGAAAAAATTCTGGAAAAAGTAATGCTTGAGTGAAATCAGCAGAACCAGAAGCGCAGCGCATATTTTTCCTGTCATAGTGATTGGCAGCGGTGCAATCAGCCTGAGTGCGATATAGGCAAAAGAACGAAGGAGTAGAGATTTATCATCGTGTCTGTCTGATGACATCATGCAAAGGATGCCGTTATAGGTCAGGGTGTTTCAATGTGTCCGGATAGGGATTAACTGCATGCAAAAGCCCCGGGATTGATCAATTGTTTTTCTTCATTTCCTCTCGCAGTTCTTCATTTAACTGGTCAGAATAGGCCGTGATATGGTCCATAAAAAGACGAACGCGCAAGGGCAGTTGCTGATTTGGCATGACAAGATTGACATCCAGATCCGGCAATGTCCAGTCAGTCAGTATCTGTGTCAGCAACCCTTCCCGCTGATGCCTGAATACCAGGGCTTTGGCCGCATAGACAACCCCCATGCCAGAGAGGGCAAAGTCGATGGCTGCAAACATGCTGTTAAAGCTATAGGCAGGTGAGATGGTGATGGAACGGTTTTCTTTGCCTTTTGACAGTGTCCATATCGTACCCGGGTGGGGAATGGAAGTCAGGCAAGGTATTTCACTTAAATCTTCGGGGGTCCGGGGTAACGGATAAACGTCAAGAATACCTGGTGCAACATACAACCCGTGTTCCACAGAATTGAGTTTTCTTGCCCTGAGTGATGAATCCGGAAGCGGGCCAATGCGCATGTCGAGGTCGTATGGCTCGGTGAGCAGATCAGCCCACCGGTCGGCAAACCGGATATGGAGCTGTATCCGGGGCCAGGCTGCGGCAAAGCTTTTCAGGGCGGGCAAAATGAAATTGTAGCTGTCATTGGTGGCGGAAAACCGGACAGCACCTGCCGGGGCATTCATATTCTGTACCAGCGCTTCGCAGGCGCTCATCGCATTTTCAACAATGTAAGCGCAATGCTCGAAAAATGCTTTTCCGCTTTCAGTCAGTTCGACATTACGGGAATTCCGCAGAAACAATGGCACCCCCAGCACTTTTTCCATGGTGGAGATCCGGCGGGAAAGCGTTGAAACCGGTATATCCAGAATATCGGCTGCAGCGGTGAAGCTTTTCTGCTTGGCAACCTCTACGAAGAGCGGCATATCATTGAGTATGTTTTTCATGACCATTTCATTTTTGGAAAGATTCCTTTATTTTAAATTATTGCGTTATGATTTTGGAAATATTAAGCTGTTATGGTGAGAGCAGTTTTATACATTCGCGTTTTTGTTTATGCAACGTATCACAAGGTTAAACCAGGGCGTGTTAACACGCCCTGGAAAGTAAACGCGTAAAAGGTCATCCTGATGAATGCATTGTTGAAATGGCTGTTCAAAATACCGCGCCTTGCCAGGCTGCTGGAAACGCATCAAAAAATGAAGCTTATCTTGAGCTGGCTTTTCTGGCTTATCAGAACAGCAGTGAAGCCATTGCTGTCGTCAGTGCACAGCATACAATCGTTGCGGTTACTGGCGGCGGCTGGGTGGGGACAGCCTGCTTCTTGAAAATATTTCCTCGGAGGAAGCCATCATTTCAGGAAGTTTGTTGTACTATTAAATAGCTAATCTGCAGTTCATATTTTCCATACAATTGCTGTTTTTTGGGAGTGATTGGATGACAATGTCCGGCGTTTACCTTGGATTGGATATCGGTTCGACAACGGTGAAAGCGGTTGTGCTGAATGCCGCTGGTGATATTGTGTTCAGCAGATATACGCGCCATCTTTCCGAAGTCCGGCAGAGTATTGCCGCTATTCTGCAGGAAATTGCCGGCACCATGAATTGCGCTGAATGGAAGGTCAGTCTGACCGGATCCGGTGCTATTTCTCTTGCTTCAGAACTCAATGTGCCTTTTGTCCAGGAAGTCATTGCGTCTGGACTCAGTATCCGTCAACGGATTCCCGATGCGGATGTTGTCATTGAACTCGGCGGGGAAGATGCCAAACTCACCTACGTTACCGGTGGTCTTGACCAGCGCATGAATGAAACCTGTGCAGGAGGAACTGGTGCCTTTATTGACCAGATGGCTTCTTTTGTGCAGACCGATGCGGCTGGTCTCGACAAGCTCGCATTGCGGCATCGCACCATTTACCCGATTGCATCCCGTTGCGGTGTCTTTGCAAAGACGGATGTTCTGCCATTGTTAAATGAAGGGTGTTCCCGTGAGGATATTGCCGCCTCGATCATGCAGGCGGTTGTCAATCAGACAATCAGTGGTCTGGCCCGGGGACGGCCTATCCGAGGCAAGGTGGTTTTCCTGGGAGGGCCGCTGGCTTTTCTGGAATCGCTTCGCCGGTGTTTTGTTGCAACGTTAAAGCTGGAGAAATCGGAAGCCATTTTTCCCGAGTATGCGGAATACTTTGTCGCGCTGGGTGCAGCGCTTCATGCCGGGCGGCATGAAGCGCCTGCTGTCAGCCTGGATGACTTGATTCAGCGGCTGGAAAATATCCCGGAGATAGAAGATACCAAAGCCCTTTTTCCGCTTTTCCGCACTGAAGAAGAACGCATCGATTTTCACACGCGGCATGCGGCGGAGCATGTTGAAAGGCGTAATCTGGAAGCGTGCACGGGCGATGCCTGGCTGGGTTTCGACTGCGGCTCAACCACTATCAAGGCGGCACTGATAGATGACGCCGGCAATTTGCTGTATTCATCCTATTCCCCCAACAAAGGGGATCCCCTGTCCGCTGCGATAGATATCCTTCGGGAAATCCATGCGCGCAAGCAACCGGACCTGCATATTCGTGCAACATCCGTTACCGGATACGGGAGCCAGTTGCTGGCGGCAGGGTTAAATGCCGATATTGATGAGGTTGAGACAGTCGCCCACTTTACTGCCGCCCGTTTTTTCGAACCCAGAGTCAGTTTTATCCTGGATATTGGCGGACAGGATATCAAGTGCATGCGTATCAGCGATGGCGCTATTTCCAGTATCCAGCTCAATGAAGCCTGTTCTGCCGGCTGTGGTTCTTTCATCGAAAATTTTGCCGGCTCTTTGCAGATGCCGCTTCCCCGGTTTGTCGAAGCCGCCATGAATGCAAAATCACCGGTTGATCTTGGCACACGCTGTACCGTATTCATGAACTCAAAGGTCAAGCAGGCACAGAAGGATCGTGCAAAAGTCGGTGATATTGCCGCAGGCCTTTCTTACTCTGTTATCAGGAATGCCTGCTTCAAGGTGATGAAAATCACCAATGTCGATGATCTGGGCAAGTATGTGGTTGTCCAGGGCGGTGCTTTTGCCAATGACGCGCTCTTGAGGGCGCTGGAACTGGAGCTCGGCTGTACGGTCTTGCGTCCGGATATTTCCGGCCTGATGGGCGCTTATGGCGCGGCACTGATTGCTAAAGATCGCGGTCCGGCAGCCGGCGGGTCACGTCTTCTGGATGGTGAGGCGATTGACAGTTTTTCTGTCAGGAAGATGACATCCCGCTGCCGGCAGTGTGCCAACAGCTGCCTGCTGACGATCAACACATTTTCTGATTCGACCCGTTTTGTCTCGGGCAATCGCTGTGACCGTGGCGCTGGTGCGGCAAAGCAGACGGCGCCGAATCTGTATGCTTTCAAATATGAGCGTCTTTTCAACAGTTACGCGCCGCTTGAGGCAAAAGAGGCAAAAAGGGGAACGATCGGTATTCCGAGAGCGCTGAATATTTTTGAAAACTACCCGCTGTGGTTTACGATTTTCACCCGCCTGGGCTTCCGTGTCGAATTGTCTTCCCCTTCCTCAAAGGAACTTTATTTTCAGGGGTATGAAACCATTCCCTCGCAGACAGTCTGCTATCCGGCCAAGCTGGCGCACGGGCACGTGATTGATCTGGTCAACCGTAAGGTGGACCAGATCTTTTTCCCCTGTCTGCCAAATGAGCAGAAAGAATTCGTGACGCAGGCGGGTAATTACAACTGCCCCGTTGTCATTGGCTATCCGGAACTGCTTGCCAAAAACATCACGGCTTTGCAGGAAAACAATATTCCGATCATTCATCAGTTTTTGCCGATGGATCGCAGGATACTGGCGAGGCGGCTGCGTGATATTGCGCCCTTTTCAGATATTCCCCCAAGGGAAATCGAAGCCGCCGTCAAGGCCGGTTTTGACGAAATGGCGTGTTTTCGCAAAGACATGCAGCGTGCGGGTGAAGAGGTGCTGGCAGAGCTGGAAGCCACCGGGCGGTTTGGTATTGTGCTGGCAGGGCATCCCTACCATGTGGATCCCGAAATCCACAATGGCATTGCCGATCTGATTACCTCATTTGGCATGGCTGTCATGACGGAAGATGCGGTTGCCCATCTGATGCCTGATCCGGGGCCATTGCGTGTGGTTGACCAGTGGACCTATCATTCGCGCCTGTACCGGGCAGGCGCTTATGCGGCTGACCTGAAAAATATTGCTGTTCTTCAACTGGTTTCTTTTGGCTGTGGTATTGATGCGATTACCGCTGACCAGCTTGAAGAAATTATCCGGCGAAAAGGCGGCCTTTATGCGCAGATCAAGATTGATGAAGGCGTCAATCTGGGGCCGGCACGTATCCGTATCCGTTCCCTTTTGGCGACATTGCGTGAGCGTGCGACACGGGAGCCGAAAGTTTATCCGCTGATCGAGCACAGGCCGTTTCCGAGATTCACGCGTGAAATGCAGAATACGCATACCATCCTGATTCCACAAATGTCCCCTGTTCATTTCCAGTTTCTGGAAACGGTTTTTGCTTCTGAAGGATACAAGGCCGTGCAACTGCCGACAGTCGACAGGGAGGCGATTGACCTGGGGCTGCGATATGTGAATAACGATGCCTGTTATCCGGCGATTGTCGTGGTTGGCCAGTTGTTACAGGCTATCTTAAAAGGCGGCTATGACAAAAACCGTATAGCGCTGATGATTTCCCAGACAGGCGGGGGCTGTCGGGCGACCAATTACATCGCATTTTTAAGAAAAGCGTTGCAGGATGCTTCGCTGGATCATATACCGATTATCTCCTTTAACATGGGCAGCCTGGCAGATACCCAGGGCATCCGTTTTTCCGGCAAGCTGTTAAAGCGGATCATCATGGCGATACAGTATGGTGATGCCCTGATGCGGGTGCTTTGCCGCGTCACCCCGTATGAGGCAGAGCCGGGCAGTGCTGAACGGCTGGCAGCGGAATGGGCGGAAAAAGGAAAGAAAAGCATCGCCTCAGGAAGCATCCTGCTTTTTGACCTGAATATGCTGCGCATGATCCGTGCGTTTGACCGTCTGCCGTTAAAAACAGAAGAACGCCGTCCACGGGTCGGCCTTGTAGGTGAAATCCTGCTCAAATATCATCCGGACGCGAATAACAATGCCGTTTCTGTCGTGGAGCAGGAAGGGGGGAGGCGGTTGTTCCGGATATGATGGACTTTGCCCTGTACTCTTTTTATAACCATATATTCAATTACCGGCATCTTGCTGGCTCCTGGCGGGATTATGTCAGGGGGTTGTCCAATATGTTCAGCCTGGAACTGATACGATGGTCGGCGCGCTTTGGCTTCAAGCGAAGCAGGCGCTTTTCTCCGCCTGAACGTTTCAGCGAGATCCGGAAAAAAGCGGAAAACCTGGTTTCTCATGGACACCAGACGGGTGAGGGGTGGCTGTTGACGGCAGAGATGGTGAAGCTCATCGAAAACGGCGTATCCAATATTCTCTGTATGCAGCCTTTCGGCTGCCTGCCGAATCATATTACCGGTAAAGGGCTTTTCAAGGAGTTGAAACACCGCTACCCCGAAGCCAATATCATTGCGCTCGATTATGATGCCGGTGCCAGTGAGGTTAACCAGATCAACCGGATCAAGCTGATGATGTCTGCCGCCAATGCCGACCACATGCGGATCAATGCATAGGCTGATTCTGACCCTAGTGGAAAAACCAACTGCTATTTTTATCATTCCATTTTTGGAAAAAAGCTTTTATTTTTAGTCATTGCTTGATGTGGTCGCAATAATTAAACTGCCTCTCAGGTATGAAAGCTGTTATGCAACTTTTGTACCAGATTGGTCGAAAGTGGTATCAGACGAACTGCATCAATGTCACAGCCGCTCTCCCGGATGAAGTGTGAGACAAAAGCGCTTTACCAGGCAATATGGATAAAAACACATCCACCGTCTCCTGTGCTGGTATGGCGAAAAACAGGCTCTCATCCGGCTGAACCATTGTCAGGACGACAGACAGGCGATATCAATTCCGGTCAATCCCGGGGGCAAAAGTTGCATGACAGCTTTTTAAAAAGTCAAAGAACCAGGCGGGGGCAGGATGAATAAATCATACGAAAAAATAGAAAGCGATATTGCCATTTTCAGGGATATTCTTGAGAGTTACATCCAGCCTGTCACCTATGGCGCTATCATGAGCGGTCCGTATACCGATGCGGTCAGGCCATTAAGCCCTGTTGTTTATGATACGCAGCACAGAATAAAGATTTTTGTCAGTGAAAACAGCCGGGTCTATTTTATTTTCCAAAGGCGTCTTCCTTTCAGTGCCAAGGAAAAAAAACTGATTGAGGATGTTATTGTCGGGTTGCGCCAGATGAGTGGGGAAGACAGGGCAGCCGACTGTCTCCACGTGCAGGAAGTGGTGGAGCGTGTGGTTGCCTTTCATATTAGCAGGGACTATGGCGACCTGGTGTTTCGCCTGATCCAGATGTACAAGGAGTGGGCCGGAAAAACCGGTACGGAAGCGCTGTCCGTGCATACCACGGGTATTTATTTCAACCGCCAGAAAAATACCGGCTGCAATATTTTCACCATGTTTGACGATGGATTGATCCGTTCGATTGGATCAACTGATAAAACCCTTCTGGCGATTGACCGGAACGGTTATATCCAGTCAGTTGAAAATATCAACTCAACCGCGGTCCAGGCAAAAAAACAGCAGAATGCGTTTGCTCCGGTATCGGTCGCCGATATTGCGATGTGGACCGATTATCGCAACAAGGCTGTTATCAGGCTGACAGAAAGAGGCGATATCCTTCTTTTTAAGGACAGAAAGCTGGTTTTTGCCCGGATTTTTTCTCAGTGGCGTTATTTTCCTCACGGTACCATCATGGATGAAGTTTTTTCCGAGGACATTACACAGGAAGAAAAAGAAGTCAGAAAAGCGGTTTACCTGACCTTGCTGGATCTGATTTTTGACGGGAAAGGTGCACGTATCGGTATTCTTGATGATCCGGAGCGCCAACAGAAGCGGCTGGAACGTATTCACTCGCGTTTTCGTTTTTCCCCGGTTTTACAGGCAGAAAGAAACAGTTTTCTGACCACCATTCTTGGCACCAGAAAATTTCATGAAATTCCGAGGAAAATCCGTGCCGAATTGTGTGCCCTGGATGGGGTGCTCCTTTTAGGCACACAGGGAGATATCTTTGCAGGAAGGGAGGCAAAAAAGAAACATGAGGCCCGGAACCTGGATAAGGACAACGCACTGTTACGTCCGTCCGGGAAAAACCATGATCTGGGTATCCGGATTTCTGAGCTGGGGTGTGTGGAGATCTATAAAAACAGTGATATTCCGCTGGCATTTGCATGATTTCTTTTCCTGGCGATGACTCTTTTCTATGAGGCATTCGCCGAAAAATGGCTTTTCGTGACAACGGATTGTTTGTCCTATAACAAAAAAATGCAGAATGAACGGGCATTTTTTTTATAATGGTTCTGTTTTGCCTAAAGAAAGCTTATCCTTGTGAAAGTTGTGCCGGAACCAGCAAAACCATCTTTTGAAATGCTGCGTGAAAAAGGAGAAAAATGAGCAGCCTGCCAATGTATAAAATAAGCCTGTGGGGAATACTGTTTGCCGCTATTGCGGGTTTGACAGGCTGTCAGGAAAAACAAGCGCCGGTTCAACAGAATGTGAATGTGACTTATCTGGTGGCGCAAGCCAACAATGTGCCGCTGATCACCGAAATGCCGGGACGGGTCTCGGCATTTATGGTTTCCGAAGTCAGGCCGCAGGTAAGCGGTATTATCCAGAAACGCCTCTTTGAAGAAGGCACTGATGTCAAGGAAGGCCAGCAGCTTTACCAGATTGATCCGGCGCTTTTTCAGGCAGCATACAACAGTGCCCGTGCGGATCTTGCCAAGGCGCAGGCCAATGTGGTTGCCGCACGCCTGCTGGCAGAACGCTATGGCAAGATTGTCGATATCAATGCGGTCAGCAAGCAGGAATATGACGATGCGGTTGCGGCACGGGATCAGGCGATTGCTGCGGTTAATGCCGCCAGACAGGCGGTTGAAACCGCGCGGATCAATCTGGAATACACCAAAGTGCTCTCGCCCGTATCAGGACGCATCAGCCGTTCGTTTGTGACGCCAGGCGCACTGGTTACCCAGAACCAGCCGGACCCGCTGACGACGGTACAGCAACTGACGCCAGTCTATGTGGACGTTACCCAGTCCAGTACCGAGCTGCTGAAACTGCGCCGTGCACTGGCCATGGGAGAAATTCAGGCCGGAGCCAACAGGGGGGCCAAGGTCAAGCTCAAGCTTGAAGATGGTTCTCCTTATGCAAAAATCGACAAGGCCAGTGCGGAAAATCCGGAGCCTGAATGGATTCTGGGCGAACTCCAGTTTTCCGATGTGACCATTGAGCAAAGCACAGGTGTGGTATCCGTGCGGGCGACATTTGAAAACCCTGACCATATTCTTTTGCCGGGCATGTACGTGCGCGCGGTCATTGAAGAAGGAATACGCGAAGGCACGATTCTCATTCCCCAGAAAACCGTCCAGCGCGATACCAAAAACCGGCCGATGGTTTATGTCCTGACGAAGGAAAATCCGCATCCGGAACAATCTTCAGCACCGAAGGAAGGGGAAAAAACCGCAGCGCCCAAGGCGTTGGGATCAAATGATTACTATGTTGCCCTGCGCTATGTCACGCTGGATCGCGACTACAAAAACAACTGGCTGGTGACAGATGGTCTGAAACCGGGAGATCGTGTCATGGTCGATGGCTTGCAGAAAGTACAGCCGGGCCAGGTTGTGACAGGTGAAGAAGTCAAACCCGAAACGGTAGTTGAAGCAACCACAGCAGTACCAGCACAGACAACTGAAACAACACAGACAACTGAAACAACACAGGAGGAAGCTGTGGCCGAGGCCAGCCCGCCGGCTCCGGATCAGGGCGAAGCGAAAGAAAAGGCGGAATAATCCATGGCAAATTTCTTTATTGATCGCCCCATTTTTGCATGGGTCATCGCGATTCTGATCATGCTGGGAGGGGCACTTTCTATCTCCACCCTGCCTATTGCGCAGTATCCTGCTATTGCCTCACCTGAGGTAGCCATTTCCGCAGTCTATCCGGGCGCTTCAGCCAAAACGCTTGAAAGTACGGTAACCCAGGTCATCGAACAGCAGATGAAGGGTATCGATCACATGATCTACATGTATTCGAGCAGTGATTCTTCAGGGCAGGCTACGATCAATCTGGTGTTTGAATCTGGTGTTGATGTGGACATCGCACAGGTTCAGGTACAAAACAAGCTTCAGCTCGCAACGCCACTTTTGCCGGAAGAGGTGCAGCGCCAGGGGCTTTCCGTGACGAAGTCAGTCAAAAACTTCCTGATGGTTGTCAGTCTGATTTCTGAAGACGGCAGTATGGATGGCGCCGATCTGAGTGACTATATTGCCAGCAATATCCAGGATCCTATTGGCCGCTTGAGTGGTGTGGGTGATACGCAGATTTTTGGTGCGCAATATGCCATGCGGATATGGCTGGATCCGCTGAAGATGGAGCAGTACAGACTGAATCCATCCGACATCATTGCCGTTATAAAGGAACAGAATGCACAGGTGACGGGGGGCCAGGTGGGTGCGGCGCCCCAGCTTCCGGGGCAGGAAATCAATGTAACCATTATTGCGTCAGAACGCTTTGAAAGGGTCGAGCAGTTTGAAAACATCTTCCTCAGGACAAATCCCGATGGTTCTTCCCTGTTTCTGAAAGATATCGCCCGAATTGAACTGAACAATGAAATGTTCACCTCGGAGGCTTACTATAACGGCAGCCCTTCCTCCGGTCTTGCCATCAAGCTGGCATCAGGCGCCAACGCACTGGATACATCGGCCCTCATCAAAAAAGAACTGGACGGGCTGGCCAAGTTCTATCCGCCTGGCGTCAAAAATGTTTATCCCTACGATACGACCCCATTCGTCAAGCTTTCCATTGAAGGCGTTTTCCACACGCTTGGCGAGGCAATTATCCTGGTTTTCCTGGTGATGTATCTGTTCCTGCAGAACTTCCGGGCAACCCTGATTCCTACGATTGCCATTCCGGTTGTGCTTTTGGGAACGTTTGGCGTATTGGCGATCGCTGGCTTTTCCATCAATTCCCTGACCATGTTCGGTATGGTGCTCGCAATTGGCCTGTTGGTCGATGATGCCATTGTGGTGGTGGAAAACGTGGAACGGATCATGCATGAGGAACATATTGGTCCGAAAGAGGCCGCCAAGAAATCCATGGGGCAGATCACCGGTGCGCTGGTCGGTGTGGCAATGGTGATTGCCGCCGTATTCGTGCCGATGGCTTTTATGGCAGGATCAACCGGCGTTATTTACCGTCAGTTCTCCATTACGATTGTGACCGCCATGACGCTTTCCGTTCTGGTCGCCATGATTCTGACGCCTGCTTTGTGTGCCACCATGCTGCCCGACGTCATGAAACACAAGACCACCGGCTTCTTCGGGCGGTTCAATATCTGGTTTGACAAGGTCTCGAACCGCTACCAGGGCGGGGTTTCGCACGTGATATCCAAACCGAAGCGTTATCTGCTGGTATTTCTTGTTGGTGTCGGTCTGATTGGCTATATGTTCTGGCGATTGCCTTCCGGCTTTTTGCCGGATGAGGATCAGGGCATGCTGTTTATTCAGGTCACCCTGCCGACAGGCGCGACATTTGAGCGGACACGTGAAGTACTCAAGCAGGTGGATAATCACTTTCGGGAGGATGAGAAAGAGTCTGTCAGCAGTGTCCTGACGGTTGCCGGATTCAGTTATGGCGGCAGCGGACAGAATGCCGGTCTTGCTTTCGTCAGCTTAAAGGACTGGAAAGAGCGCAAGGGGAAGGAGCATCGTGTGCCGGCAATTGTTGAGCGCGCCACAAAAAAATTCTCCGGGATCAAGGAAGCGAGTGTCTTTGCGTTTGCGCCACCGGCAGTTGTCGAGTTGGGTAATGCAACCGGTTTTGACTTTGAGCTGATTGATCGCGCCAATCAGGGCCATGAAGCCCTGATGAATGCCCGGAATATTCTGCTTGCAAAAGCGAATCAGCATCCTGACCTGCAGGCGGTTCGGCCAAATGGTCTGGAAGACGTGGATCAGTATGTGCTGGATATCGATCTTGCCAAAGCGGGGGCTCAGAGCCTCTTGAAAGGCGAAATCAATACGGCTATCGCTGCCTATTGGGGCAGTGCGTATGTGAATGACTTCATGGATCGCGGCAGAACCAAGAAAGTGTATATCCAGGCTGATACACCATACCGTATGCAGGCGGAGGATTTCAACCGCTATCACATTCGCAATGCCAAGGGGGACATGGTTCCTTTTTCATCCTTCATCTCGATGGACATGAAAAAAGGATCCCCGCGCCTGGAGCGGTATAACGGGCTTCCTTCCATTGAAATCCTGGGTGTGCCACGGGGCAACAAGAGTACCGGCCAGGCGATGGACGCCATGGAAAAGCTGGCTGCCGAGTTGCCGCCGGGTTTCGATTTTTCCTGGACGGGCCTTTCCTATCAGGAGAAAATGGCCGGGGCGCAGGCACCCATGCTTTATGCCATTTCACTGGTTATTGTGTTTCTGTGTCTGGCGGCTCTCTATGAAAGCTGGTCCATTCCTTTTTCTGTATTGCTGGTAGTGCCGACCGGTATTATCGGTGCCCTGGCAGGCGTCATGCTGCGCGGGATGAGCAATGACGTTTACTTCCAAATCGGTATCCTGACGGTGATCGGGCTGTCGGCGAAAAACTCGATCCTGATTGTCGAATTTGCCCAGGAAATGCACGAAAAAGGCGAGGATATTTTCCATGCAATGGTTCATGCCGCCAGGTTGCGCC
This sequence comes from Oxalobacter vibrioformis, assembly GCF_027118995.1. Lineage (NCBI taxonomy): Bacteria > Pseudomonadati > Pseudomonadota > Betaproteobacteria > Burkholderiales > Oxalobacteraceae > Oxalobacter > Oxalobacter vibrioformis. The sequence goes on along the minus strand of NZ_CP098242.1, from coordinate 387,901 downwards.
TGCGCCCGATTATCATGACGTCCATGGCGTTCATTCTGGGGGTCATTCCTCTCATGATCAGTTCCGGCGCTGGCTCCGGTGGTCAGAATGCCATTGGTACCACGGTTGTTTTCGGGGTGTTTGCCGCAACATTGCTGGGTATTTTCTTCACCCCGATTTCCTACATCGTTGTGAACGGCTTCTTCAAGTCCAGAGAGAAAGCGGCGCCCGCGGCTGCAACGGCACCGCCAGTGACAGCGGCTGAAGAGACTGATGAAAATGGTACCGAAAAAAATAGCGGTGAAAGTGGCAGGAATGATCCCAACAGTTAAACCGGATGCATCAGATGATAAAAAAACGGCGTATTAAGCGCCGTTTTTTTATCGTACCATTCAGTGCAGGGTTTTTCTCAGGCGCAGGCTTGTCTGGGCAATGGCCGTACGTGTCTGTGGCTTTTTCCAGTTTCCGGGCACAAGCCTTGTCTTCATCATGCAATACATCATTTCCGGCGCTGATAATGAAGGCAGAAAATCTGCCCCGGTTTCTGTCCTGCCTGATGCCGGTTCAGGGTATCGGAATTTTTGTGTTTCGGCCTGCGTTTGGCGCTATCAGCGGGTATAATGTAAGACTCACTTGTCTGCAGTTAATTTCTATTTTTTCGATATATCATGCTCATCATTCCGGGTTCCAATGCCCTGTCGGCCTTTCGTGTCAAAGGCCTTCTGTCCCGTTTGCAAAAGATTGATCCTGAGACGACAGATATAACAGGATGCTTTGTTCATTTTGTGGATGCATCTTCACCGCTTTCGGATGAGGATGCAGCTCGTTTGGCGTCTCTTCTGGATTATGGTGAGCCTTTTTCCGGCAGCACGACAGCCAGTGAGTTTGTGGTGGTGCCGCGGCTGGGCACAATTTCTCCCTGGGCATCCAAGGCAACCGACATTGCCCATAATTGCGGGATGCCGCAGGTGAAACGGATTGAACGGGGTATTTCGTACTATCTCCATCGCCGGGAAAATGCGTCGCCGTTAAGCGAGGCACAGCAGCAGGGCATAATGGACCTGCTGCATGACCGCATGACCGAGACCGTCCTTTTTGACCGAAAGGATGTGCAGGCGCTTTTTTCGGAGCTGGAACCGACACCGCTGGAATATGTGGATATGCTGTCAGGCGGGAAAGATGCCCTGGAAAAAGCCAATGCCGATATGGGGCTGGCCCTTTCCGAGGATGAGGTGGATTACCTGTATGATGCCTTTACCCGGGCAAACCGCAATCCCACGGATGTCGAGCTGATGATGTTTGCCCAGGCAAACAGTGAGCACTGCCGGCACAAGATTTTCAATGCTGACTGGACGATTGATGGCAAAGCGCAGGATATTTCGCTTTTTGGCATGATCCGGCACACGCACACGCAGCATCCGGAAGGAACCATCGTTGCCTACAAGGACAATTCTTCCATTATCGAGGGCGCTCAGGTTATGCGTTTTTACCCGCGCGGGGAAGCTTCAGGCCATGAATACCAGGGAACGGAAGAGTTGACGCATATCCTGATGAAGGTGGAAACCCACAATCATCCGACAGCCATTTCTCCTTTCCCGGGTGCATCAACCGGTGCAGGCGGTGAGATCCGGGATGAAGGGGCAACGGGAAGAGGTGCCAAACCCAAGGCCGGGCTGACAGGCTTTTCAGTATCCAACCTCATGCTGCCGGATGCAAGGAAACCATGGGAAAATGCCGCTGACGTGACGCAGACTGAAAAGACCAAAGACGATGCTGCCGAATATGGCCGTCCTGACCGGATTGCTTCTCCCCTGCAGATCATGATTGACGGGCCGATCGGCGGCGCGGCATTCAACAATGAATTTGGCCGTCCGAACCTGGCCGGTTATTTCCGGACATACGAACAGAATGTCGGTGGACAGGTTTTTGGCTATCACAAACCGATCATGATTGCCGGTGGTATCGGCAATATTTCAGACAAACATACCTTCAAGCGCGATCTGCCACCGGGGAGCCTGCTGATTCAACTGGGTGGTCCGGGCATGCGCATCGGCATGGGCGGCGGTGCAGCCTCTTCGATGGCAACAGGTGCCAATACGGCAGACCTGGATTTTGATTCCGTGCAGCGCGGCAATCCCGAGATGGAACGGCGCGCACAGGAAGTCATCAATGCCTGCTGGGCAATGTGCGATGACAATCCCATCCTTTCCATCCATGATGTGGGCGCCGGCGGACTTTCCAATGCGTTCCCGGAAATCACGAACGATGCCAATCGGGGTGCGATTTTTGATCTGCGCTGTGTTCCGCTGGAAGAAAGCGGTATGTCACCCAAAGAGATATGGAGCAATGAATCCCAGGAGCGTTATGTGCTGGGGATTGCACCTGAAAGCCTTGAGCTTTTTGAACAACTCTGCGAAAGGGAGCGTTGCCGTTTCGCCGTTGTCGGGACAGCAACAGAAGAACGCCAGTTGAAGCTGGTTGATCCCCGGTATGGCAACGATCCGGTGGATATGCCTATGGATGTGCTGCTTGGCAAACCGCCGAAAATGCATCGCGATGTGACGCATGTTATCCATGACTATCCACCTGTCAGCGCTGCCGGGCTCAATCTGGGTGAAACGGCTGAAAAAATCCTGCAGTTGCCCACGGTAGGTGACAAGTCTTTCCTGATTACGATTGGCGACCGTACTGTCGGCGGCCTGACATCGCGGGACCAGATGGTGGGTCCCTGGCAGATTCCGGTTGCGGATTGTGCCGTGACGCTGATGAGTTTTACCGGCTATGCGGGTGAAGCCATGGCCATGGGAGAAAGGACGCCGATTGCCGTGATTGATGCAGCGGCATCCAGCCGGATTGCGATTGGTGAAGCCATTACGAATATTGCGTCTGCCCCCATTCGCCGGATATCGGATATCAAACTTTCAGCAAACTGGATGGCGGCCTGCGGGCAGACCGGTCAGGATGCGGCGCTTTATGATGCAGTAAAAGCCGTGGGTCTGGAGTTATGCCCGGCGTTGGGGATCAGCATCCCTGTAGGCAAGGATTCGCTGTCGATGCGAACGACCTGGCAGGATGCAGGCGCGGATAAGGAGGTCATCGCGCCGGTTTCATTGATTGCTTCGGCTTTTTCCCCGGTTTATGATGTCAGAAAGACGTTGACGCCAGAACTCAAGACCGATGCCGGTGAAACGGTACTGATGCTGATTGATCTGTCCCGCGGCAAAAACCGGCTGGGCGCTTCAGCCATGGCACAGGTAACAAAACAGATCGGCCATGAAGTGCCGGATGTGGACAGTGCGGAAGACCTGAAATCTTTCTTTGAGTCGATCCAGCAGTTGAATGGAGAAGGAAAGCTTCTGGCATACCACGACCGTTCCGATGGTGGCCTTTTTGTGACCCTTTGTGAAATGGCTTTTGCTTCACGTACCGGCTTGCACATCTCGCTTGATTCCATGCTGGATAACCTCACCGAAGCCGCTGTCACACGCGATCCTCACGAGAGGCTTTTCCGGGTCCTGTTTGCTGAAGAACTGGGTGCTGTCATCCAGGTGCGCGATGAGGATCTTGAGTCCGTTCAACAATGCCTGCAGGCGCATAATCTCGGGTATGCCTCCCATGTGATTGGCACACTGGCCGATGATGCAAACCTGACGGTTGTGCATGGCGCCGAAACGGTTTATTCGCAACCCCTTGTCAGGCTCAATCGCCTGTGGAGTGAAACCAGCTGGCGCATTGCGCGTTTGCGGGATAATCCGGCCTGTGCCGATAGGGAGTATCACCGGATCATGGATACGGCTGATCCGGGTATCTCACCGCATGTGCCCTTTGACATGGCCGAAGATATTGCTGCGCCGTACATTGCAACGGGGGCCAGACCCAGGGTAGCCATTCTGCGTGAGCAGGGGTCCAACTCACACGTGGAAACGGCCTGGGTCATGCACAAGTCCGGTTTTGCTGCGGTTGATGTGCATATGAGTGATCTCATTGCCGGGCGGGCCAATCTGTCTGATTTCAAGGGCATAATTGCCGTGGGCGGTTTTTCATACGGGGATGTGCTCGGTGCGGGTGAAGGCTGGGCAAAAACCATTCTTTTCAATGAGCGGCTCAAGGAGCAGTTCAGCGCCTTCTTTGCGAAAAATGACAGTTTTGCGCTGGGTATCTGCAATGGCTGCCAGATGATGAGCAACCTGCATTCCATTATTCCGGGCGCCAGGTACTGGCCGAAATTCACCCGCAACAAGTCCGAGCAGTTTGAGGCACGTTTCACCATGGTTGAAATTCCCGAGTCGCCGTCCATTTTCTTTGACGGCATGACCGGATTGCGTGCGCCGATTGTCGTTTCGCATGGCGAGGGATTTGCTGATTTTTCACGGCAGGGTGATATCAACCGGGTGCAGGTGGCGATGCGGTATATTGACAATTACGGGTTGCCAACCGAGAGTTATCCGTTCAATCCAAACGGCTCGCCGCACGGCATTACGTCAGTGACAACTGAAGATGGCCGTTTTACCGTGCTTATGCCACATGCCGAACGGGTTTTCCGCACGGCCCAGCATTCCTGGCATCCTGATTCATGGGGTGAAGACTCTCCCTGGATGCGCATGTTCAGAAATGCCCGCCGGTGGGTCGGCTGATTTTGTGCCAGCACAAGCAGGGACGACAGGCTTGAAGCGCTGTCTGACAGATAACGTATAATCCATTTTTTGCCGTTAACGTACTTTTCACCATCATGAAATCTTCTGAAATCCGCGAGAAATTCCTTGGCTTTTTTGCTGAAAGAGGGCACGCGATTGTGCGCTCAAGCCCGCTGGTGCCAGGTAACGATCCGACCATGCTCCTGACCAATTCAGGGATGGTGCAGTTCAAGGATGTCTTTCTTGGCATCGAGAAGCGTCCCTATACCCGCGCAACCTCCGTGCAGCGCTGTGTCAGAGCAGGCGGCAAGCACAATGACCTGGAAAATGTGGGTTATACGGCGCGTCACCATACTTTCTTTGAAATGCTGGGCAATTTCAGTTTTGGTGACTATTTCAAGCGTGATGCCATCCGTTATGCCTGGGAACTGCTGACAGACGTCTACCGGCTGCCGCCAGAAAAACTCTGGATCACGGTTTACCAGGAAGATGATGAAGCGTATGACATCTGGGTGAAGGATATCGGCCTGCCTGAAGAAAGAGTGATTCGTATCGGGGATAACAAGGGCGCCCGTTATGCCTCTGACAATTTCTGGCAAATGGCCGATACCGGTCCCTGTGGCCCCTGCAGCGAGATTTTCTATGACCATGGCCCGGAAATACCGGGCGGCCTGCCCGGTACCCCGGAAGAAGATGGCGACCGCTATATCGAAATATGGAATCTGGTTTTCATGCAGTACAACCGCGATGAAGCGGGCAATCTTTCGCCGCTTCCGATGCCCTGTGTTGATACCGGCATGGGACTGGAAAGGCTTGCTGCTGTCTTGCAGCATGTTCACAGCAATTATGACATTGATCTTTTCCAGCACCTGATCCGTGCCGCAGCACGCGAAACAGGAACGACGGATCTGGAAGACAACTCCCTGAAAGTGATTGCCGACCATATTCGTGCCAGTGCTTTCATGATCGTTGACGGGTTGATTCCCGGCAGTGACGGGCATGGCTATGTGCTTCGCCGGATTATCCGGCGCGCGCTTCGTCACGGACACAAGCTTGGCCAGTCCAGGCCGTTCTTTTACAAGCTGGTCAAGGATCTGGTCGAGGAAATGGGGGCGGCCTATCCTGAGCTGAAAGAATCGGCTTCCCAGGTGGAGCGTATTCTTTTGCATGAGGAAGAGCGCTTTGGGGAAACACTGGAAAATGGCATGAAAATCCTGGAAGCCGCCCTGCCGTCAGGGACGAAAGTGCTGGATGGCGAAACGGCTTTTACCCTGTATGACACCTATGGTTTTCCGCTGGACCTGACGGCTGATATCTGCCGCGAACGGGAGATCACGCTGGATGAGGACGGGTTTGACGTGGCCATGGAACGCCAGAAAGCGGCTGCACGTGCCGCCGGAAAATTCAAGATGGCCGCCATGCTGGACTACCATGGAGAAAATACGGAATTTGTCGGGTATACCAAGCTACAGGAAGAAGGCAAAATCATTGCGCTTTATGTAGAGGGAACACCGGTTGAAGAAATCAAGGCGGGCCAGCATGGTGTGGTGGTGCTGGATGTCACGCCGTTTTATGCAGAATCAGGCGGCCAGGTGGGTGATTGCGGCGCACTCATTGCCGAAGGGGTTCGCTTTGAAGTCGAGGATACCCAGAAGATACAGGCAGAAGTCGCAGGCCATCATGGCTGGCTTTTGACAGGCCGGCTGGCAATTGGCGACAAGGTGACGGCAAGGGTGAATCTGGACTTGAGAGCCCAGACCATGCGGAATCACTCGGCGACCCACCTGATGCACAAGGCATTGCGCCAGGTGCTCGGCAATCACGTCGCGCAGCGCGGATCACTGGTGGATGCGGAAAGAACCCGTTTTGACTTCAGTCACAATGCACCGCTGACCGGGGAAGAAATCCGCGAAATCGAGGAAATTGTGAACAAGCAGATCCTCTCCAACCAGGATGTCAGCGCCAAACAGATGCCTTATGACCAGGCGATTACGCACGGCGCGATGGCTCTTTTTGGTGAAAAGTACGGTGATGAAGTGCGTGTGCTGGATATCGGTTTTTCCTGTGAGCTTTGCGGTGGCACGCACGTGGCACGTACCGGCGATATCGGTTTTTTCAAGATTGTTTCAGAAAGCGGCATTGCCGCCGGTGTCAGGCGTGTGGAAGCCGTAACAGGCACGGTTGCACTGGATATGATCCAGGCATTGTCACGCAAGGTGAATGAGGCGGCTTTTGTCTTAAAGACACAGCCCGAAGAGCTGGTCACCCGTATTCACCAGATGCAGGAGCAGGTGAGAGGGCTTGAGCGTGAGCTGGTTTCACTGAAAGCGAAATTTGCCTCCAGTCAGGGAGATGATCTGGTCAGTCAGGCCGTCGAGGTAAAAGGCATGAAGGTGCTCGCTGCCACACTGGAAGGAGCGGATGTTGCCAGCCTTCGCAATGCCATGGACAAGCTGAAAGATTCGCTGAAAACGGCGGCAATTGTGCTGGCAACGGTAAATGACGGCAAGGTGAGCCTGATAGCCGGGGTGACCCCGGATATGACTGCCAAAATAAAAGCTGGCGACTTGGTCAATCATGTGGCAAAGCAGGTCGGCGGAAAAGGGGGCGGTCGTCCGGACATGGCGCAGGCAGGCGGCACTGATCCATCCGGCTTGCCTGCCGCGCTGAACAGTGTCACGGCCTGGGTTGATGAGCGTCTTGCCTGAGCAACAGGATGAATGAGGCGGAAATCACCCGGGAAGTGGATGCGCGGGGCGAGAAGTGCCCCGTGCCGATTCTGCGGGCGAAAAAGGCCCTGGCAACGATGGAAAGCGGGCAGGTGCTCAGGGTGCTGGCAACCGATCCGGCTGCTGTGGGCGACTTCCGCTTTTTTTCCCGGCAAACGGGAAATACCCTGCTGGATCAGACAGAGTCTGACGGGGAATACACTATTTACCTGAAAAGAAAATAAAGGAACCGCTGATTAATGTGCCTTGTGAACGAATTGCTGTGCTCTCCGCTGCTCGCAAGCTTGTCTATCCCGAGATATGCCACGCTTGCTGCGCTCGGTGCGCCTTGCGCTTCATCTCCCAAAACACATTAATCAGCGGTTCCTACATGCCATGACGCTGCCATATCTGCTGAAAGGTAAAAGAATTGGCCGGAGAGAATGAATGAAAATCATCGTGTGTATCAAACGGGTTGTGGATTTCAATGCCAGAATCCGGGTGAAACCGGATAAAAGCGGCATTGAAACCGAAAACGTCAAAATGTCGATGAATCCGTTTGACGAAATTGCTGTCGAGGAAGCGGTTCGCTTAAGGGAAGCGGGTACAGCATCCGAGGTCATTGTGGTTTCGTGCGGTGTGGAAAAAGTGCAGGATACATTGCGTACCGCAGTGGCGATGGGGGCAGACCGTGCCATCCTGATTCGCACGGATGACCAGCTCCAGCCGCTGGGTATTGCCAAACTGCTCAAGGCGCTGGCAGAAAGAGAAGCGCCGCAACTGGTCATGCTCGGCAAGCAGTCAACCGATGATGATGCGGCGCAGACAGGGCAGATGCTGGCAGCACTTTTAGACTGGCCGCAGGGCATTTTTGCTTCAGGTATTGAGGTGCAGGAGGAGGGTGTCAGCGTCATCCGGGAAATCGATGATGGAACCGAAACACTGTCCCTGGGTTTGCCGGCTGTTATCACGGCAGATCTTCGCCTGAATGCGCCCCGCTATGTCACGCTGCCCAATATGGCAAGAGCACGTAAGCAGCCGGTTGAAATGGTCACCCCCGAGGAGTTGGGGGTATCCATCGTGCCCAGGCTTGAGGTTATACAGGTGGACGAGCCTGCTGCACGCTCCGGTGTGCAGATGCTGCCTGATGTGGAAACACTGGTCGACAAACTGAAAAACGAAGCAAAAGTCATCTGACGGGGGGAAAAATTATGTCCATACTTGTCATTGCAGAACACGATAACAGCGAACTGAAAATCAGTACGGCCTGTACTGTCACCGCAGCGCTCCAGTGCGGCAGTCCGGTTGATATTCTGGTGATGGGATATCAGTGCGAGGCAGTGGCAAAATCTGCGGCACAAATCAGCGGCGTTATCCGGGTTTTGCATGCGGACGCCCCATCACTTCAGTATGGCCTGGCAGAAAATGCGGCAGAGCAGGTGCTTTCTGTTGCCTCGTCTTATACCCATATCTTCGCCCCGGCAACCACCTTCGGAAAAGGCGTGATGCCCAGAGTCGCTGCCAGGCTGGATGTGGAGCTGATATCAGAAGTCATTCGGGTGCTGTCAAACGATACATTTTCCCGTCCGGTTTATGCCGGAAACGCCATTGCGACAGTCAAGTCAGCCGATCCGGTCAAGGTGTTGACAGTGCGCCCGACAGCGTTTGCTGCAGAAACCCGGGACGGTGGCGCTATCATAGAAAATATCCCGCCTGTACCGGATACCGGCAAAGCCGTTTATGTGTCCCGTGATGTGGATAAAACCGGGCGGCCTGACCTGGCTGATGCCAGCGTTATTGTGGCAGGCGGGCAGGGTGTTGGTTCGGTTGACAATTTCCGCTTGCTGGAAGTATTGGCCGATCAGCTTGGTGCTGCTATCGGTGCTTCCCGTGCTGCTGTTGACGCGGGGTATGTCAAAAACGATCTTCAGATCGGGCAAACCGGCAAGATCGTTGCCCCGGAACTCTATTTTGCCATTGGCATTTCCGGTGCCATACAGCATGTTGCCGGTATCAAGGATGCCAAAACCATTGTTGCCATTAACCAGGATCCTGATGCGCCAATCTTTCTTGTGGCAGATTATGGCCTGGTTGGTGATCTGCATGAACTGGTACCTCAACTCACGGATTTGCTGCAATCCTGAGCTCGCCTGAAGCATTTTCATTTAGGCATTACAATAAAAAATTATCCATCCCGTGATTTGCGCCAAGAGAATTATCCGAATTTTCGTTAAATTCGGATAATTGCTGCCAATTCCGGTAAATTTCTATCATTTGTTTTTATTATTGCTTCTTTTGGGGTGATTTATGCCATTAAATGAAAGTGCAGCCGCAGCACACGCCACGCCACAGGAAATCTCTCAGGAAGTCCTGATGGAGAAATATGCCAAGGGAAAAGAAACGACAGCAGATGAAGTGATGGGGCGTGTGGCAGTTGCGCTGGCTGAGGTGGAGTCTCCGAAAAGCCGGAAAAGATATCAGGAAGAATTTTTGTGGGCGATGCAAAATGGATTCATCCCTGCCGGGCGCGTCAGCAGCGCCGCAGGGACAGGACTTGAAACCACGCTGATCAACTGTTTTGTCCAGCCGGTAGGTGACTCCATTACCAGTATGGTTGATGGCAAGCCCGGCATTTATACCGCACTTGCCCAGGCCGCAGAAACCATGCGCAGGGGGGAGGCGTTGGTTACAATTTTTCTGCGATCCGCCCGAAAGGCGCCCTGGTAAGGGGGACCGGGAGCAGTGCGTCAGGCCCGATTTCGTACATGAGGGTTTTTGACCGTTCCTGTGAAACAGTGGAATCAGCCGGAGCCCGTCGTGGTGCACAAATGGCGGTACTCAATATTGACCATCCGGATATTGAGGAATTCATCACCGTCAAGCAGGAGGAAGGGCAGCTCAGCAATTTCAATGTCTCAGTCGGGGTGACGGATGTATTCATGGAAGCGGTTGAGGCTGGTGGCGATTTTGAGCTGGCGCACATCGCAGAACCCAATGACGCGCTGAAAGCGGCAGGGGCGTATAAACGGGAAGATGGCAAATGGGTTTATCGCACCATCAAGGCGGCTGACATATGGGATCTTGTCATGCTGAGCACCTACAATGCCGCTGAGCCGGGCATCCTGTATCTTGACCGTATTAACCGGGAAAACAATCTGGCTTACTGCGAAGTCGTGGATTCAACCAATCCCTGCGGTGAGCAGCCCCTGCCGGATTTTGGCTGCTGTTGCCTGGGAAGTCTCAATCTCGCTTCCTATGTGCGGAGCCCCTTCTCAGCAGAGCCGCGTTTTGATTTTGACATGATGTCCAGGGTAACCCGCCTGGCTGTGCGTATGCTGGATAATGTGTTGACAGCGACACGCTGGCCGCTGAAAGAACAGGCCAGCGAAGCCGAAGCGAAAAGACGGATTGGCCTGGGATTTACCGGTCTGGGAGATGCGCTGATTATGCTGGGCATCCGGTATGACTCGGCCAAAGGGCGTGAGCTTGCCGCTCAGATTGCCAAAGCCATGCGCGATGCGGCGTATTCGGCCTCGGTTGAGCTTGCCAGGGAACGGGGTGCTTTCCCCATGCTGGATGTCGAAAAATACCTGGCAAGCGGATTCGTTTCCCGTTTGCCTGATGAAATCAAGGCAGACATTCGCCAGCATGGCATCCGCAATTCCCATCTGACTTCCATCGCGCCGACCGGCACCATTTCGCTTGCCTTTGCCGACAATGCCTCCAATGGGATTGAGCCGGCATTTTCCTGGTTTTACAACCGGGTAAAACGCATGCCGGATGGGTCAAAGAAGAATTATGTGGTAGAAGACCATGCTTACCGGCTGTATCGTTCGATGGGACATGATGTTTCCCGACTGCCGGAATCGTTCGTTTCCGCACTGGAAATTTCCGCTGTAGATCATATGCTCATGGTGGCGGAAGTCGCGCCCTATGTGGATGCTGCCATCTCAAAGACAGTCAATGTGGCAGAAGAATACCCGTACGAGGATTTCAAGAACCTCTATCTTGAGGCGTGGAAAAAAGGATTAAAGGGGATTACGACCTATCGTCCGAACAGCGTGCGTACGGCGATTCTTTCTGTCCCGACAGAAACGTCGCCTGAAGAAATGAAAAAGCAGGAAGAGGTATCGTCATTACATGCGGTGCTTTCGGAACAGGACCGGCGCATGATCTTAAAGGAAGTGGTGACATCGGCGCCCCTGGCCTCCCTTCGCTGGCCTTCCCGCCCGGCTTTGCCGGCAGGAGCTTCTGCCTGGATCAGTGAGCAGATCATGACGCCCCAGGGAGAATTTGCCATCGCGGTGTCAGACAAGGACGGTATTCCTTTTGAGGTATGGGTGCTTGGCGGGCAGACCCCACGCGGTCTGGATGCCATTGCCAAGATGCTGTCCACGGATATGCGTGCGAATGATCGGGCATGGCTTGAAAATCGTTTTGCCATGCTCGCAACCGCCAAGGGGGATTCGTTTGAAATGCCGGTTCCGCCAAACGGGGAACTTGCCCTGGTACCCAGTGCTACGGCTGCCTTTTCCCGCCTCCTGACATGGCGTTATAACCAGCTCGGCGCGCTGGATTATCAAAAAGATGATCCTCGTCCGGTAATGAATGCCCTGTTTGTTCCCAATGAACCCAGAACCGGTGCTGATGGTACGCTTGCCTGGGTCGCAGATGTCCAGAACCCGTCCACTGGTGATGATTTTGTCCTGATGTTAAAAGAGCTGCAAATGCCGGATGGAACAAGACGGCCATACAGCATGGGGCTGACGGGTGCCCATCCGCATGCGATTGATGCGCTGTGCAAACTGTTGTCAGTGGATATGCGGGTGATTGATCCTGCCTGGATCGGCATGAAGCTGCGCAAGCTGCTGAATTACGCGGAACCGCGGGGAGATTTCCTGGCAAGGGTGCCGGGCAGTGAAAAACAGGCCAGCTTCCCGTCGACCGTTGCCTATATTGCCCAACTGGTGATTCACCGTTATGTCATGCTGGGCATCCTGACGCCGGAAGGACATCCGGTCAAACCGCTGGGTGTGGTGGTAGATGAACCGGCACGGTCAGTGTCTGGTCGTTCACAAGCCGTATTTTCCAGCGGCAGGCATTGTAATGAATGCGGCAATACTGCAGTGATCCGCAAGGATGGCTGTGATTTCTGCATTGCCTGTGGTGCCATAGGAACCTGTGGATAAGGCTTTTCCAAAGCAGTGGGAGCCGCTACAGGCAAGCAAAAAACCTGACGTCAGTCAGGTTTCAGACTGCTGACAAACCCCATTTTTTTCGAAGTGGGGTTTTTTCATTGGCGCATTATCGGGAGATCAAAACAAAATTAAAATAGCAATCACATTTTCCATTAAGCCCCCTTGGCCGAAATATCCCAATGACAAGGCCGAATCTTCCCGGGAAATGGCGCAAAAAAGCAAGGCTTGCTGCCTCAAGCAGGCGTGCCATCTTCTTCATGTTCTGACACGCTGCCGCTAAAAGCGCCTGCCCCTTCACTTTCGATAAACCACGGTAACGCGCATAACGGTGACCGTGCAACTCTTTCGCATCCGCAAAACTGCGCTCTACCGTTTCCTGTCGCCGACGGTAAATCGCCTTGCCCTTTGCCGTCAGGCGATTGTCATGAACCTGTTCCTTGAAGCCCTGCCAAATATGCCGGGTGATCAGTTTTATCTGGTTGCGGCTCTGGGTACACTGCATAAGAAAGGCGCAGTCCGTACATTGCCCTTGTTGAGAGGCATATTCCCGGTACCCTGAACGGTTGGTCGTACGGTAAGGTAAAAGCTTTCCATTGGGACAGAGATAACAGTCTCCTTGAGGGTCATAGCTGTACTGCCGCTTGTAAAAGTAGCCCGCCTTGTGATTCGGACGACGGTAACCGATAACGCCGTATATGCCTCGCTCTATGAGTCCCTTGGCTATGTGTGGTGTGTCATAACCTGCATCCAAGCCTACGGCCTGTATCTCAAATCCAAAACGTGACTGCATCCTGTCAAGACGCTTCAGGTAAGGAACACTGTCATGGACATTTCCCGGCGTCACATGGGTGTCTGTGATCAGGGCGTACTTGCCGTCAACGGTGCGGTGGTCCAGGTAGTAAAAACCTTTGGGCTTGCCATCACGAACAAGGTAGCCAGCATCAGGGTCTGCCGGGCTGACTTTGATTTCTTTTTGTGAGGGCGGTTCGTCGTCTCTGTCTGAAAGGGGATTTTTGCCATGGGAATAACGGTCGGCTTCTATGGCGCTGTTGAGTTCTGCAAGGTAGGCAACGGGCTTTTGCTCAACAAGGTGACGTTCGTGACGGTTCTTGTTGGCCGAGGCTTTGAGGTGTGTGCTGTCACTGTAAAAAACGCGACCGCCTATTAATCCATGACGGATGCACTGCTCAACAATCTCGTCAAAAATGACTTGTTCTATGTCTGTGCCAGCAAAGCGACGACGGCGGTTCTGGGAAAGGGTGCTGGCGTCTGGAACACGGTCTGTCAGGCGTAAGCCTAAAAACCAGCGGTAGGCTACGTTAACCTGAATCTCACGCTCTATCTGGCGCTCTGATCTTATCCCGAATAGGTACCCAATGAAGAGCATCTTGAATAAAACTACGGGATCAAGGGCGGGCCTGCCATTGTCCGCACTGTAAAGATGGGCGGTGTGCTCTCTGATAAAGTCAAAATGGATGTGGCGGTCTATCAGTCTTAATAGATGGTCTTTGGGAACCAGTTCTTCAAGGGTGACCATCTCCAATTCGTGTTGCTGCGGTGTCGGTGTCTTTAGCATCAGAGCCTGCCTTTTATGCGGATATCTATAAGCAATTCCATTAAAGCAAAATCCCAGGCTTAACGCCAGGGACTTTGCAATACTTTGTCAGCAGTCTGAAACCTGACGTCAGTCAGGTTTTTTTATACAGGAAAGAGCGCTCAGCGGATATGATTGACTGTATTTCCCCGTATTGTGCGCTCTCCGGGAGGGCCGTCTTCTTTGGTGCCAATGACGAGTGCGCCATAGGGGCAATACCTTTCGGGGATGTCGAGCTTTTCCCGGTATTCAGCATCTTTGGATCCCTGAAAAAGAAAAAGCACGTAATTGACCCAGCAGGTACTGTAACCCAGGGATTCAGCCGCAATCATCATGTTCTGGATGGCAGCGGCACAATCGGATTCCACCATTGGTTCATCAGGCCCTGAGACAATAATGAGTAATGGCGCATGATGAAAAATACTGTAGTTTTCGCTTTGTGCCATCAGGCTGAGATAGCGGTCTTTGACGCCGACAGCAACAGCTTTTGATTCCCGGTTCATGTCAGCCATCAATTCCTGTGACTGAACCACGGTAAAGTGACGTTCCTGCCGGTTCATGGAGCAGGGAGCCAGCCTGCCGGCTTCAAGGATGGCTTCTGCCATATCATCCGGTACCCGCGTTTCCTGGAATTTTTTGATGGAACGGCGTTGCCGGATCAATTGCAAAGTCTCATTCATCGCTCAACTTTCTAAAATGGATGTGGCATCAAACGGTTTTTTTGACACTAATATATCACTGCCTGCCCATCCTTGCTGTTGCCAGATCCCCTGTTTTACTTTTCCAGCCGTCATCCTGCTGTGCTGACGGCGTATTGTTTTCCTGTTTTTTCCTTTTCCTGTTGTGGCTTTGCAAGGCGCAGATGTGGAAATACATAAAAAATTTCATGTTACCCCTTGAAAAAATAGCGAATTCTGCCGTAATAAGTGAATTGAACAGGTGGAACTTTGCTGTTTTGCAGGACTCTTTATCAACGATATCCATTTCATGCTGCAAAAACCGGAGTAAAAACATGCTGTCGAGTACTTATGTACAGGTTGCCATGCAACTGGAAAATGATCGCTTGCGGGAAGATCTGTCGCGTTTGAAACGCTGGGCAGAAGACTTCTGTGAGAGTGGGAAATACCAGCAGGAGGCGCTGGAAAAGCTGCTCCTGCTTGCTTATCCGTTGCACAGCCAATGCTGTCTCCGGCGACTGGAAGTTCACTTTCTGCCTGAAATGCAAAAGCAGGTACCGGAAAGCAGCAGGCTGATCGCTGATCATGAGGTACTGCACCAGTCTTCAGCCAACCTGCATGCGGCTGTCTGCCTGAGCCTGTATCAGGTCTTGAAAGAAGGAGGCAATGCCAGTGCCGTATCAAAGGCGCTGGTGGAGCAGTACTGTCAGACAATGTTTCAACTGCTTGAAATCGAAGAACGCCTGATTTTCCCGTTGGCTCAGGAGAATATTCCCCGTGAAAGCTGGTTTTCCCTGGCCAGAATATTCATGCGCGAGCAGACTGATGAAATCAGCCGCCATGTCGTTATTGATCTGGATGATGACCATCTGGAGAAATATTGCCCTTTATCAATAAATGGGCGTGACGAAAAAGCAGATTCAGGGTTAAAATATAAGCTGACAGATAACTCCGGCTTACAAGGCTTGGAATTGTCTTCTCTGCATGTTGGAAGCGGACAACTCCCGCCATCCAATTTGACGCGGATACATGGTAAACCGGTCGTTCAGCAAGCACTCCTTCAAAACAGCTGACGACTTCCTGGAAGTACTGCCGTCTGTTTTACCAGACAGGCCGGCAAGGTATTTCCGGTATATCTCAAAAAGATTAACGGGTGAGGTTGATATGAAAAGATTTATATCCAGGCATCATGCTGCCTATTTAAAACGCATTTACATGAAAACGGAATTTGACCGCCAACTGGTGATGGGTATCCATAATCGCAAGGCGGCCATGTACGATATCCTGGCAGAACGTGAGCAATTGCCAAAATCCTATGATATGCACCGTCATTGCACCAGCCAGTGCTACTGTGGTAATTAACGATGGGATGTCTTTGCAACTGACCGGTTTCCGGTTGGTTGCAGTTTTCCCCTCCTGAAAGTATTTTTCCGCAATATTTCTGTTTTCCGTTTTTCCGGAAGGCCGATATCTGGCTGTAATCCGCGGATTTTTTTATGAGAGCATAAAAAAATCGTTTTCTTGTCTTTTTGAGAAGCGCTTTTTGCCAGAGTCTTGTTATCATGAATGTCCTCGCAATGTGATTGCCGATTTGGATTTCAGGTTTATGTTTAATTTTTTATTACAACGCTTCGGGAAAAAACAGCCTGATTCCATTTCATTTTCAGAAGAAAAGAAAAATGCCCGGCAGGCAGCAGCCAATGAAGTGCGGCAGGCAGCAATCCGGCAGGCTGAGGCATTGCCTGACGATGAGAATGAGGCGGCCGCATTCATTTTGCAAAGTTCATCGGCTGATGCCCGTTTTATTGCGGCACAAAAAGTCCATTCCAAAGTCCTGCTGCAGCAGATCAGAAATGCCCTGCGAAATACTGACCGGCGTGTCACCCGCCTGGTGCAGTCCAGGCTGGACGCGCTTTCACAGCGCGAGAAGCAGCAGGAACAGATCCTGGCCTGTGTTGATTTAGCCAATCACCTGAAAAATGAAGTTCACTTGCTCCCCAATCTGGTGGCAGATCTTGATCGCCAGTGGGATACCGTTAAAAAAGCAGATGCTGATGATGCGGGGCTTGTGCGGCAATATGAGGCCATTCGTGACGCAATCAGGCAGCGCCTGACGGATCAGGCGGCATTGCAGCGCGAGGTCATGGATACGCTTTCTGCGCTCTTGCAGCTTGAAGAAGAAGAGGCAGCGCTGACCCCGCCAGAACGGGAAGCCCGGCTCACCGTACTGTTGGCATTATCTGAAAACCGGGTTCAGTCGCGTGAGTGGACTGCGTTGCCGCGGCACCTGATCAATGACGTTGACGAAGCAAAAGAGCGCCTTGCTGGCAATACACAGCAGCACAGGCAAAACCATGAAGCGCTGGCGGTACGCATAGAGATGCTGGCGGCATGGGAAAGTGCGGATCTGTCCACTTTGACGCTGAAGGATCTGCAGCAGCAATGGCGGGCGTTTCCAGTCGGAAATGATGATGAACGCCTGTCTGATCTCCAGGCAAGATTTGATGCGCTTGCTGCCCGGGTTTCCCGGGACGACAGGCAAGAGCACGAAAAAACCGGGCAAAAACTCTCTTCCACCGAAATCGAATCACTTTTTGTCTATTCCCTTTCTCTCATGAAAAAAGCCATTGAGGAAGGATCAGTTCGTGAGGCAACACAGCAAAGCGAGCGGATAACGCACCTGGATTTTTCTGTATTTGAGCCGTCTTTCGAACAAAAGGCCATGCTGGTTCAGTTGCGCTCTGAACTCAGAAATCTTGCTGATTGGGCACGATGGGGAGGACATGCTTCCCGCGAACAACTGCTTCGCATTGTAGAGGCACTTCCCGGAAAGAATTATCCATTGGAAGAGCTGGCTGCTGCGGTTGTCGATGCACGGGAAAAATGGAAAGCATTGAATGAATCTTCAGGGATGGCTTCCAAGAGCCAGTGGCAACAATTTGATGCAGCCTGTAACCATGCGTATGAGCCGGTCATGGAATATGCCCGTTCACAGGCCGTTGCACGTGAACAGAATAAAGAGAAAGCGCAGGCATTGGTAGACAGTGCCCGGGAGATCCTTTCAACGCTGAAGCTGCCGCCCGAAGAAAATGAGATGAACTGGCGCTCGCTGGTTGAATATCAGAGACAGGTACAGCGCACATGGCAGCAGATCGGGCCGATTACCCGAAAAGAGAAAAAACGGCTGAACGCCGAGCTTGACGCGGTTATGCGCCCTTTGGATGAATTGCTGAAGGAAGAGACGAAAATCCAAGTGCAAAGGCGAAAGGAACTGATAGAAGAAGTCAGAAACCTTGAGCCTCAGGACAAAAAATCAGGCCGGATGGCGCGGCAATTGCAGGAAAAATGGCAGGAAAGGGCCCGGGCGTTTCCCCTGGACAGCCGTGAGGACGAGAAGTTGTGGCAACAGTTCCGAAGTGCATCAGAAGCCATTTTTGCCCATCGCAGCAAACTGAATGAAGTGGCGGAAAAAGAGCGGCTGGACAGTTTGCGCGAAAAGGAAAAACTCTGCGAAAATCTGGAAACAAACCTCGCAGAAACGGTTGGAAAAATACAGCAGGCTCTCAGGGAGGCTGATGGGCAATGGCGCGGTGCCGGTCCTGTACCGAAGGAGCAGGAAGGTGTTATTCAAGAACGTTATAACGCCGCAGTGGAAGCCCTTCTGTCCCGGATGAGGACAATGCAGGAAGAAGAAAAAAACCGCCGGATTGCTGCGTTGATTGAGAAACTTTCTATTTGCCAGAAAGGGGAAAATGCCCTGCCGGATCAGCCTGAACTGGCCGATGAATTGAAATCCCTGTGGGAGTCACAGCCGTCAGATGAGTGGAAAAAAATGTTGCGCCCGCGTTTTGATGCAGCATTAAACGCACTGGCAGCCAGGGATGCAGCGTATGTCGAAGCATTGAAGTCCCGTCAGTCGCATCTTTCGGAGCAGTTGCTCAGGCTTGAAATTGCTGCTGCCATAGACAGCCCGCCCGAGTTTGCTGAAAAACGGCGGCAGGTACAACTGGAAGTCCTGAAGGATTCACTTTCAGGCAATCGGAATGTCTCTTCACACGATCAGCTCAATGCGCTGTGTATCTTGCCTGTACTCACCGATCCCCTATCTGCAGACAGAATTATCAGGCTGGTCAAAAAGATCAAGGGTGCATAAGTTGAGTGACATCCCTAGGGCGTGTTAACACTAAACAGCCTGCTGCAAAGCCGTTATGTCCCACATGGCGGTGTTGCCTCGAAAAATCTGAATTTGACGTAGGTTGACTACGCCTGCATCCAGATTTTCCGATGCGCCTTGCCCTTTGAAACAAAACGACTTTTCGCGAACAGCGGTCTAGTGTTAACACGCCCTAGTGCATGGCGTTTTTTGGGCCGGCTGCCGGATTGGTACTGGTATCCTCTGTAAAAACCTGGGCGACATCAACTCTGTCGAAATCGTATCCCTTGCCGCAGAAGTCACAATTCACAGTCAGTTTTCCCTGCTGTTCTTCCAGTGCCTCATTCACTTCGACTTCGCCAAGCATGCGAAACATATCGCTGACTTTCTGGCGGGAACAGCTGCATGAAAATATTGGTTGCTGAGGCTCAAAGGACAGGATGTCCTCTTCCCAGAAAAGACGATGCTGCAGGGTGTCTATATCCGTGCCGAGCATTTCATCCCGGTTTAACGTTGAAGACAGCGCAACCAGGTGATCCCATACCCGTGCTTCTTCTTCTGTTTTCTGGCTCAGTCCGTCTTCTCCTGTTTTTTCCGGCAGTTTTTGCAAAAGAAGACCGCGTGAAACCGAATCGTTGGCTGCCAGCCAGATACAGGTGCTGAGCTGCTCTGATTGCTGCATATAGTTTTCAATAACTTCTGCAAGATTTTCTCCTTCGAGCGATACAATGCCCTGATAGGGAAGCTGCCCCGGTACCTTGTCATTCATATCCAGCGTAATGACAAAGCGTCCTCGCCCACGGGCGTGCACCAATTGTCGAAGGGAGGCATCATCCGCAATAACCGCATCTTCTGCCAGCTTGGCAGTTGCCCGGACATGCAGACTGGAATCGCATTCGGCAACCAGCAGGCGAACCGGGCCATCGCCCTGTATCTGCATGATCAGTGAGCCATTGAATTTGATATTGCTGGCCAGTAAAACAGCAGCAGAAAGCATTTCTCCCAGGAGGCTGGTTACCGCAGGCGGATAGGCATGATTTTCCTGCACCTGCTCCCAGGCTTCGGTCAGGTCAACGAATTCACCGCGAACAGCGGCGTGTTCAAACAGAAATTTTTGCAGACGGTCTTTCATGATGTTATTTTCGTACCAGGAAAAGAGGCCATTTTACTCTGATACCGGATTCATGCATTGCGTGATCGTAAAACCACCCGGTTGGCTGTTATTTTTTTTCGGATTCCTGGTAGGTGAAATGTTCTCTGCGGGCTTCATCTATCGGTACCTGCATCAACCATTCCTTATACCGCTGCCGGTTCTGGATGTAATAGTTGGCTGCGCCCGGAATTCTGCGTGCGACTCTTTCATCCAGCTTTTTGGTCATTTTCACCGGTGCCCCCATCAATTGCGAGCCGGGCTCAAATGTCTTGTTTTCGGATACCAGTGCACCGGCAGCTACCAGCGTATTTTCCGGAATGACCGAGCCATTCAGCACCGTGGCACGTACGCCGATAATGACGTTGTCACTGATGGTGCAGCCGTGGAGCATGGCCATGTGGCCAATGGTGACGTTTTTCCCGATTATTAAGGGCTGGCCGGGATCGGTGTGCAGGATGGCGCCATCCTGCACGTTGGAACCTTCACCGATAACGATAAGATCATTGTCACCCCGTATGACCGCATTGAACCAGACAGAGGCGTTGGCTTCGACAACGACATTGCCGATCAGGGTCGCGTTGGGCGCGATGTAGGCTGAGGGGTGAATTTGCGGAATATGCTCTTTTAAACGGTAGATATTGGCCATAAATTTTCCTGTCAGTTTGGGGGGCATGCCCGTTGACGTTAAGTATGCAGTACGGTGTGACACGCCCCTGATTTCACCTGATTTTATCCGCTAATACCGGTGGAGTGATATATTTCATTCCTGAATTTATTTCGAATATTTACGATTGCCAATGAAACTCTCCCGGTCAGAATTTCTTTCCGTGCGCGGCATGCGTTTTCATATCCGTCACTGGGGAAGTGCTGACGCGCCTGCAATTTTCATGCTGCACGGCTGGATGGATTCATCCATTACCTTTCAGTTTCTCGTAGATGCCTTGCAGGAGGAATGGCATATTATTGCCCCCGACTGGCGAGGATTTGGTCATTCCTCTCATGCAAAGGATGGCTACTGGTTCCCGGATTATCTGGCAGACCTTGACGCATTGCTGAACCATTATTCACGCGATACGCCGGTGCGCCTTCTCGGGCACAGCCTGGGAGGGAATGTCGCCTGTCTTTATGCGAGTGTGCGTCCTGCGCGTGTAAGGCAGCTTGTCAGCCTGGAAGGGTACGGCATGATGCGGATGGAGCCGGATCAGGCGGCTGCGCGTTATGGGAAATGGCTGGATTCACTGCATGCATATGACAAGCCTCGAGGGTTCGCCAGCCTGGATGAGGTGGTTCGCCGGGTCAAGCGAAATAATCCACGGTTGACTGATGAGCGGGCGCTTTTTATCGCATCGCACTGGGCGCAGCAGAATGAGGATGGCATGTGGCGGATTCTGGCCGATCCCCATCATCGCCGTATTAATCCCGTCATGACACGCATGGATGAAGTGCTAGCCAGTTGGGGTCTGATTACCGCGCCCACACTGATGGTGGATGGGGAGTTTTCCCTTCTGGGTATGCGAATGGGTGATTACGAAAAGGGGCGAGAGGAAATCCGGAGCCGTGCCTCGGTTATTCCGGATGTGAAAGTCGTCATGATCCCGGATGCCGGGCATATGGTTCAGCAGGACCAGCCTGAGGTTGTTGCGGAACTGATCGAGGATTTCCTTGTCTGACAGGGTCAAACAGGCAATTTTTTCACTCTCGTACTACAATAGCAGTTTGAGACACCATTGCCTTTCCCATGCTCAATATTGATCTTCATTCTCACTCCAGGTGCTCTGACGGCATGCTGACGCCTTCCGAACTGGTGGCGCGCGCCGCAGCCAACGGTGCAAAAGTGCTGGCCCTGACGGACCATGATATGGTCACGGGCGTTGGGGAGGCGAAAGAGGCCAGCGAGAAGGCCGGGATTCACCTTGTGCCGGGCGTTGAAATATCCATTACCTGGGGCGGACGTTCCGTTCACATCGTGGGATTGCATGTTGATGAAAACAATCAGGAATTCGTCAGCAAGCTGGATGCCAACCGCGCAGGGCGTGTGGAAAGGGCGGTTGAAATTGGCCGGCGGCTTGAGAAGCAGGGCATTGCTGGTGCTTATGAAAGCATTGTGAAACAGGTATCCGATCCGATCATTATTTCACGTAAACACTTTTCCCGCTTCCTGGTTGACGCAAAAATCTGTGCCACGACAAACGATGCGTTTGAGCAGTACCTGAAAAAGGGAAGGCCGGCTTATGTGTTTCATGAATGGACCACATTGGAAAATGCGATTAACTGGATCAAAAGCGCTGGCGGAATTGCCATCATTGCACATCCGGGGCGCTATGAAATATCTGAACAGTCGCTCCTCGCGCTTTTTGATGATTTCAAGCAGTTGGGGGGTGTCGGGATTGAAGTGGTCACGGGCAGCCACAGCCGCGATCTTTATCCTTATTTTGCGGATCTGGCAAAGCAGTATGGTTTTCTGGCATCGGCCGGTTCTGATTTTCATGCGCCGGGAGAAACCTATCTGGATGTGGGAAGGATTCCTCCCCTTCCGGATGGCTTGACACCAGTCTGGTATGACTGGTTTTGAGCGAGCGCAGGCTGAAAAGGTCACAGCTTACAAATTATTACCATTAAAATAGCACTATGCCATGAGTTCAGGTGACATCTCTCTTGAAATGCTCTAGCCTGATCCTATATATATTTTTGTCGAATCTGTTTTTTTATCTTCTTAACCGGAACTGAAAATAATGCGAGTTATTCTTTTTCTTGTTACCAACCTTGCTGTCATGCTTGTTGCGTCCATTGTCCTGTCATTACTCGGTGCAGGGCGATACATGACGGCACAGGGTATTGATTACTATTCCCTGTTTGTTTTTGCGCTGGTCTTTGGTTTTACCGGCTCATTTATTTCCCTTTTCCTCAGCAAATTCCTGGCAAAGCGTTCGACACGCGCCCATGTCATTACCAGCCCGGCCAATGAAACCGAAAGATGGCTTGTCTCCACCGTGGAAAAACTGGCGACAACAGCCGGCATCGGTATGCCGGAAGTGGCGGTTTATGAAGGAGAGCCCAATGCCTTTGCAACCGGTGCCTTTAAAAATTCCGCACTGGTTGCTGTTTCGACAGGGCTTTTGCAAAGCATGAGCCATGAGGAAGTTGAAGCTGTCCTGGCACACGAAGTGGCACATATTGCCAATGGCGATATGGTGACCATGACCCTGCTTCAGGGCGTCGTCAATACGTTTGTGATTTTCCTTGCCCGTGTTGTCGGGTTTGTTGTGGACAAGGCAATTTCCCGTGATTCCGACAGCGAGGGCGGTGCTGGCTACTATATCACCGTTATTGTCTGTGAAATTGCATTTGGTGTGCTGGCATCCATCATTGTGGCCTGGTTTTCCCGCCGCCGTGAATACCGTGCCGACGCCGGTTCCGTCAAGCTGATGGGCCGTCGCCAGCCGATGATCCATGCGCTGCAGCGTCTTGGCGGTATTGAGTCGGGCGATCTGCCCAAGAATCTGGTTACCGCGGGTATCACCAGTTCAAACAAGTTTCTGGCGCTGTTCAGAAGCCATCCACCGATTGAGAAACGGATCGAAACGCTGCAAAACAACGTCGTCTGACCATGTTGAGATGCGGGGAGATCCCGCCAGCAAAAGGAGGCAGTTATGAGTCAATTTTTCCAGATTCACCCCGACAATCCCCAGCAGCGCCTGATCAGGCGGGCAGCCGAGATTGTTCGCAAGGGCGGCATTATTGCTGTGCCTACCGAATCATGCTACGTACTGGCCTGCCGGCTCGAGGACAAGAGTGCATCTGACAGGCTTCGCCAGATTCGTCAGGTGGATGAAAAGCACCACCTGACACTGATGTGCCGTGACTTAAGCGAGATCGGCTCATATGCCAAGGTCGACAACAGCCAGTTCCGGATGCTGAAAGCGGCCATGCCAGGCTCATTCACTTTTATTTTAGAAGCCACGAAAGAAGTGCCGCGGCGTCTGAGCCATCCCTCCCGCAAAACGATCGGCATTCGTGTACCGGATAACCGCATCATGCAGATGCTGCTGGAAGAGGTGGGGGAACCGCTTTTAGGTACGACACTGATCCTGCCGGGTGAAACCGATCCGCTGACCGATCCGGAAGTCATCAATGAAAAACTGAAAAACCTGGTTGATGTGGTTGTGGACGGCGGTGCCTGCAGCTTTATCCCGACAACAGTGATTGATATGACGGATAAGGAACCGGTTCTGGTGCGCAAGGGTGGCGGTGATGCGGCTGTATTCGGATTGTAATCACAAAATATCATGACACAGCGGGGAGCGCTTTTGCCAACCATTATCAATCAGTTGCGCCTCTGGTAAAATCTCCCCGATGAACGATACCCTATATACCATTGCAGTCTGGATCTTGCCCGTCCTGTTTGCCATCACGCTGCATGAAGCCTCTCATGCCTATGTAGCAAAATATTTCGGCGATACCACCGCTTATTCGCTGGGGCGGATGACGCTTAACCCCATCCGCCATATTGATCTGCTTGGCACGATCATCATTCCTGCCGCACTTATCCTCCTGAAAAGCCCTTTTATTTTTGGTTATGCCAAGCCGGTGCCGGTTAATTTCGGCAACCTGCGCAACCCTCGCAGCAGTTCTGCACTCGTTGCGCTTGCCGGGCCTGCATCCAATCTCTTTATGGCACTGTTGTGGCAGATTTTCAAGATCATCGTGGTGGTGAGTGGCCTGCAGGAACCTTTTCTGCTTAAAATGGCTGACGCCGGTGTCCTGATCAATCTGGTGCTGTTTGCCTTTAACCTTTTTCCGGTTCCGCCACTTGATGGCGGCCGGATTCTGACCAGCCTGCTTCCGGTTAATCTGGCGTGGCGGTTTGCGAAAATCGAGCCTTATGGCTTTTTTATCGTGCTGGCACTGGTTTACTTCAAGATGCTGAACTACTGGATGCGTCCGCTGATTCAGGCCGGTGCAGCAGTTATTCAGACGATTCTTTATCCCGTTACCATTTTCTTACGTTAGTGTGAGCCATCATGTATCCTGCTAGAGTTGTCTCCGGTATGCGTCCGACAGGCGCAATGCATCTGGGCCATTTTCATGGCGCCCTCAAAAACTGGATTCGTATCCAGAATGAAGTGGAAAGTCTCTTTTTCGTTGCCGACTGGCATGCGCTGACTACTCACTATGATGAGGCAGAGACGATTGAGCAAAGCACATGGGATATGGTGATTGACTGGCTGGCAGCCGGCATTGATCCTGAAAAAGCCGCGATTTTTGTCCAGTCACGGGTAATAGAACACGCGGAACTGACGCTGCTTTTGGGTATGGCAACGCCGCTTGGCTGGCTTGAACGGGTGCCGACATACAAGGACCAGATTGAAAAAATCTCCCATAAAGACCTCGCCACCTTCGGTTTTCTGGGCTACCCGGTCATGATGGCGGCTGACGTGCTGATTTATCGTGCCAATCAGGTGCCGGTGGGGGAAGACCAGATTCCGCATATCGAAATCATGCGGGAAATGGCACGCCGCTTTAATCATATGTATGGCAGGGAAAAAAACTTTGCTGAAAAAGCGCAGGAAGCCGTGAAAAAAATGGGTGGGAAAGTCTCCAGACAATTCGTTTCGCTGCGGACTGAGTTCCAGGAGAAAGGGAGTGCCGAAGCGCTGGCTGAGGCCCGTGCGTTGCTGGAAGGTGCCGGCAGCCTGTCAATGGCTGATCGTGAAAGGCTGGTGGGCTGGCTGGAAGGAACGGGCAAACAGATATTGGTTGAGCCTCAGGTATTGCTGACAGAGGCTTCCCGCCTGCCGGGGCTGGATGGACAAAAAATGTCGAAAAGCTATGGCAATGCGATTTCGCTTCGGGAAAAACCGGATGAGGTAAACCGCAAGATACGGACCATGCAGACGGATCCTGCCCGCGTTCGCCGTACCGATCCGGGCGATCCTGAAAAATGTCCGGTTTGGCAGTTTCATGTGGTGTATTCGGATAATGATACCCGGGAGTGGGTACAGAAAGGATGCCGCACGGCCGGTATCGGCTGTATTGAATGCAAGCAGCCGGTTATCGATGCCATTATTCGCGAACAGGCACCTTTCCATGAGCGGGCCCAGCAATATCTGGATAACCCGGCTTATGTGCGCGAGATTGTGGCCGCTGGTTGTGACAAAGCCCGTCGCCTGGCGCAGGAAACCATGCGGGACGTGCGGGGGGCAATGGGGTTGAATTACGACGATCATGCCTGATTTTTTCAGTAGGAAAGGGTAGAAAAAAAGCCGGAGCGGTTTACCGGGAAGGGGATTCTCGGCTATAATCCCGTTGGTAAAACAATTCAATTCAACCGTAGCGCCTGCATATCCAGATCCCTGTGAAAACATCTATATCCGAATAAGAAAAAAACTATTCGGTAGATTTATGCGGCCTGATGACGCGGTGCTGTTACGGTAACCAGACAGGAGTTACCTTTGTCATTTCCATTAGGTCAACACGAACCAGCCATACTGGCATTAGCTGACGGTACCATTTTCCGGGGCTATTCCATTGGCGCAGAGGGTCAGACATCAGGCGAAGTGGTTTTCAACACTTCCATGACCGGTTATCAGGAGATTCTGACCGATCCCAGCTACAGCAACCAGATCGTCACACTGACATATCCCCATATCGGCAATACAGGCGTAAATCCCGAGGATGTGGAATCCACCCGGCTTCATGCCGCAGGACTGATTATCAAGGATGTGCAGCCGCTGACATCCAATTTCAGAACCACCCAATCCCTTCCGGATTACTTGAAAGCCGGCAATATCGTCGCGATAGCCGGTATTGATACCCGCAAGCTCACCCGTATCCTGAGAGAAAAGGGTAACCAGAGCGGAGCGATTGTCACAGGCACAGATGAAAAAGCCGCGCTGGAACTGGCGCGTTCTGCTAAGTCGCTTTCCGGGCTGGATCTTGCCAGGGAAGTCACTACTCCCGAGGCTTATGACTGGACAGAGACACAATGGCGTCTGGGTGAGGGATATGGCAAGCTGACTGATCCGAAATACCACGTGGTCGCTTTTGATTATGGTGTAAAGCGCAATATTCTGCGGATGCTGGCAGAGCGCCATTGCCGCGTGACGGTTTTGCCGGCAAAGTCCACCGCAGCCGATGCACTTTCCTATAATCCTGACGGCGTCTTCCTCTCCAATGGCCCGGGAGACCCGCAGCCATGTACCTATGCCATTGAAGCGACCAAAGCACTTATCGAAGAGGGGATTCCCGTTTTCGGTATTTGCCTGGGGCATCAGATCATGGCGCTGGCATCAGGGGCAAAGACCGGCAAGATGAAGTTTGGCCACCATGGCGCCAATCATCCTGTGCAGGATCTGGACACCGGTAAAGTAATGATTACGTCTCAAAACCATGGTTTTGCTGTGGATGCCGAGACATTGCCTTCAAATTGCCGTGTGACACATCGTTCACTGTTTGATGGCACCCTGCAAGGCTTTGAGCGCACCGATAAACCTGCATTCTGTTTCCAGGGCCATCCCGAAGCGTCTCCCGGACCCGGAGATGTCGATTACCTTTTTGACCGGTTCATCGGCATGATGGAAAAGGCAAAACAAAAATAAAAGCGAAAAATATGCCAAAACGTACTGATATTAAAAGCATTCTTATTATTGGCGCCGGCCCCATCATCATCGGGCAGGCCTGCGAGTTTGACTATTCCGGGGCACAGGCCTGCAAGGCGCTGCGCGAAGAGGGTTATAAGGTCATTCTTGTTAACAGCAATCCCGCTACCATCATGACCGATCCGGAAATGGCGGATGTGACTTTCATTGAGCCGGTCAACTGGCGGGTTGTTGAGCGTATCATCGAAAAAGAGCGTCCGGATGCCATCCTGCCGACAATGGGGGGACAGACGGCGCTCAACTGTGCGCTTGATCTGTATAACAATGGCGTTCTTGATCGGTATGGTGTTGAACTGATTGGCGCTTCTCCGGAAGCCATCGACAAGGCCGAAGACCGTTCCAAGTTCAAGGAAGCCATGACAGCAATCGGCCTGGAGTCAGCCCGTTCCGGTATTGCGCGTTCCATGGAAGCAGCATGGGAAGTCCAGCGCCAGATGGGGTTTCCTGTGATCATTCGCCCATCCTTTACGCTTGGTGGTACCGGTGGCGGCATTGCCTATAATGGCGAAGAGTTTGAGGTGATCTGCCGTCGTGGTCTTGAGGCGTCTCCTACCAACGAGCTTCTGATTGAAGAGTCACTGATTGGCTGGAAAGAGTTCGAAATGGAAGTGGTCCGTGACCGTGCGGATAACTGCATCATTATCTGCTCAATCGAAAATCTTGACCCGATGGGCATCCATACCGGCGACTCGATTACGGTGGCGCCAGCCCAGACGCTGACGGACAAGGAATACCAGATCATGCGTGATGCATCCATTGCCATCCTGCGTGAAATCGGTGTGGATACCGGTGGCTCCAACGTTCAGTTTGCCATTAATCCCAAAGATGGCCGCATCATTGTGATCGAGATGAATCCGCGTGTTTCCCGTTCATCCGCACTGGCATCAAAGGCAACCGGTTTCCCGATTGCGAAAGTTGCCGCCAAGCTGGCGGTCGGCTTCACCCTTGATGAACTGAAAAATGACATTACCGGCGGTGCGACACCGGCTTCATTTGAACCGACGATTGATTATGTCGTTACCAAGGTGCCCCGCTTCACCTTTGAAAAATTTCCGCTTGCGGACCCCCATCTGACGACACAGATGAAATCGGTCGGGGAGGTCATGGCGATCGGCCGCACTTTCCAGGAGTCTTTCCAGAAGGCGTTGCGCGGCCTGGAGGTTGGCGTTGACGGCATGAATGAAAAAACGACCGATCTTGAAGTGATTCGGGAAGAGCTGGGTGAGCCGGGGCCGGAGCGTATCTGGTACATCGGTGACGCTTTTGCACAGGGCTTCACGATTGAGGAAGTCTACAACCTGACGCATATCGATCCCTGGTTCCTCGCACAAATCAAGGAAATCGTGGATATCGAGCTCTGGCTGGACAAACAGAAACTGGCTGATCTCGACAGGGATATGCTCTTTAGGCTCAAGCAAAAGGGATTCTCTGACCGCAGACTGGCGTGGCTGTTGAAAACCACGGATGTTGAGGTGCGCAACAGGCGCCGCGAACTCAACATTCGTCCGGTATACAAGCGCGTGGATACCTGTGCTGGTGAATTTGCAACCAGCACGGCTTACATGTATTCCTCTTATGATGAAGAATGTGAAGCCAATCCCACTGACCGCCAGAAAATCATGGTGCTCGGTGGCGGGCCCAACCGGATCGGGCAGGGTATTGAATTTGATTACTGCTGTGTTCACGCCGCCATGGCGATGCGTGAGGATGGTTATGAAACCATCATGGTCAACTGTAATCCTGAGACGGTTTCCACGGATTACGATATTTCCGACCGGCTGTATTTCGAGCCGTTGACACTGGAAGATGTGCTGGAAATCGTTGATCTGGAAAAACCAATAGGTGTTATTGTCCAGTATGGTGGACAGACCCCGCTCAAGCTGGCACTGGATCTTGAGAAAAACGGCGTACCGATTATCGGTACATCACCGGACATGATCGATGCGGCAGAAGACCGCGAGCGTTTCCAGCAACTCCTGCAGAAGCTTGATTTGCGCCAGCCACCAAACCGCACGGCCCGTACCGAGGAAGAAGCACTGGAAATGGCCCAGGAAATCGGTTATCCGCTGGTGGTCCGCCCTTCGTATGTCCTGGGTGGACGTGCCATGGAAATCGTCCATGAACAAAGCGGCCTGGAACGCTACATGCGCGAGGCTGTCAAGGTATCGAATGATTCTCCTGTTTTGCTTGACCGCTTTTTGAACGATGCTATCGAGGTGGATGTGGACTGTATCTCAGACGGTACCCGCACCTTTATAGGTGGTGTGATGGAACATATTGAGCAGGCGGGTGTGCACTCGGGGGATTCTGCCTGTTCCCTGCCGGTCTATTCACTTTCACGCGAAACGGTTGATGAGCTCAAGCGGCAGACAACACTGATGGCACACGCGCTCAATGTGGTTGGTTTGATGAATGTCCAGTTTGCCATCCAGAAGGAAGAAGTGAATGGCGAAATGAAAGACAAGGTTTTTGTACTGGAAGTCAATCCGCGCGCATCACGGACGGTCCCGTTTGTTTCCAAGGCAACAGGCCTTCAACTGGCAAAGATTGCTGCCCGCTGCATGGTAGGAAAGACGCTGGATTCACAGGGTATTTTCAGTGAAACCATTCCGCCATATTACAGCGTCAAGGAAGCGGTATTCCCGTTTATCAAGTTCCCGGGCGTTGACACGATCTTAGGACCGGAAATGAAGTCGACAGGTGAAGTCATGGGGGTGGGCAAAACTTTTGGCGAGGCCTATGTGAAATCGCAAATGGGCGCAGGCGTGACATTGCCGCGTTCTGGCAAGGTTTTCCTTTCCATCAAGGACAGTGACAAGCCACGGGCAGTAAAGGTGGCAAGGGAGCTGATCAGGCTGGGTTTTTCTATTGTTGCAACACGCGGCACAGCAGAAACTATTCGTCAGGCCGGCATGGAAGCAGAAACCATCAACAAGATGGCAGAAGGCCGCCCGCACGTGGGTGATCTGCTGAAAAACGGTGAGATCGTGCTGGTTATCAACACGGTGGAAGAGCGCAGGAACGCCATTGCGGATTCCCGTGCTATCCGGACCTCATCGCTGGCCGCGCGTGTCAATACGATCACGACAATCGCAGGTGCTGAAGCAAGCGTGCAGGGGATGTCCTATCTGGATGATATCCATGTCTATGATTTACAAAGCCTGCACAAAACCTTAAACTAAGCCCTAAACTTATTATTTTTTGCGAGGTCATACTGGCATTGGAAGCAATGTCATTGATGACCTCGCTGGTTTTTTGGAGTAGTAGATATGTCAAGCAATATGGGTACCATCCCGGTTACCGTTCTCGGCGCAAAGATGTTGCGTGACGAGTTGCACAAACTCAAGACAAAGGATCGGTACGAGATCATCCAGGCGATTGCCGAAGCGCGTTCGCATGGTGATTTGTCTGAAAATGCCGAATATGAAGCCGCGAAGGAAAGACAGGGCTTTATCGAAGGCCGTATTGCCGAGCTTGAGGCCAAACTGAGTTCTGCCCAGATTATTGATCCGACATCGCTGAATGTGGATGGCAGGATTGTTTTTGGCGCTACCGTTCTGCTTGAGGATCTGGATAACGGCAAGCAGGTGCGTTACCAGATTGTCGGTAACGATGAAGCAGATATCAAGGAATTGAAGGTATCCATTACTTCTCCTATTGCCCGTGCCATGATCGGCAAATATAGCGGAGAGGTTATTGAGGTTGAGGCACCGTCCGGCATTCGTGAATACGAAGTGCTGGAAGTCCTCTATGTCTGATGGTTTGCGGAAAATCCCTGTCCTGATTGCTGTCAGGACAGGGATTTTTTCTTGGCGCTGGTCTGCCGTACCTTGGCACGTTTGACTTTACCGCCTGCTGTCAACCGTTCGTTGCCCTTTACGGCGACTTTCTTTACGCGGCTGCGTACAGCGCCTGAGCCCGGACGGATGGTTTTAACTTCCCGTATGCCACGGGATTTTTTATCATCGAAAAGGGAGGAGGTTTTTTCCTTTTTGTGACGATAAACGACCAGCAGTTTTCCGATATGCTGTATGGGAGCCGCATTCAGTTCTGTGCAGATGGTCTGGTAAATATCAATCCGGTTGGCGCGGTCATCGCCAAAAACACGGATTTTGATGAGGCCATGCGCATCCAGGCTGCTGCTGATTTCCTTGAGCACCCCATCGGTCAGCCCGGCATCGCCAACCATGACGACCGGGTTTAAACCATGTGCCTGTTCACGCAGTCTGCTTCGTTCTGCCGGAGTTAATTTCAACATAAACTTTCCCTAAAAGGATATTGTACGCTAATGGCAAAAAATAAATTCAACAAAAGCTGGATGAACAGCCATTTGAATGATCCTTATGTGAAGCTTGCGCAGAAAGAGGATTACCGGTCGCGTGCGGCATACAAACTCAAAGAGATTGACGAAGAGGTAAAGCTCCTCAAAAGCGGCCAGGTAATTGTGGACCTGGGCTCCTCTCCCGGAAGCTGGTCACAGTACGTGATACGCAAAATGGGGCGTGATGGCGGGGCTATCAAGGGAGAGGTGGTCGGTATTGATATCCTGCCGATGGAAGCCATTGAAGGTGTCAGATTCCTGCAGGGTGATTTCAGGGAAGAGAACGTTTTGCACCAGCTTGAAGCCATGCTGGAAGGGCGCAAGGCAGATGTCATTTTGTCGGATATGGCGCCCAACCTTTCCGGTATTGCCTTAGCCGATGCTGCAAGAATGGAGGATTTGCTGGATATTGCACTGGACTTTGCGCAAACCCACCTGAAACCAAACGGCGCCTTGCTGGTCAAGTGTTTCAATGGAATGGGGTATAACGAGATACTGGCCAAATTCAGGGCGCAGTTTCAATCGGTGGTGTCCAAAAAACCGAAAGCCAGCCGTAACCAGTCTTCTGAGATTTATCTGTTGGGGCGTCATATGAAAACGGATGAGGGTATTTGAGGGAACGGCGCTTGATATCATCGTTTTTGTCCCCACTTACTTTTGAACCGGGTGAGTTTTATGGCAATTTGCCTTTAATTGAACCCATGTAACATTTTGTTTCCATATGGCACTGAAATTACGACCTGGCCTGATGCGAAGTACAGGAAATACGGGTAAAATGAAAAAACATATCAAAAAGGCGTGATACGCCTGAGGAGTTACCGTGCATAACATGTTTGTCAGGGCAGCCGTTTGGGGCGCCATCATTGTTATCCTTCTTATGACATTCAAGCATTTTACCGATCGTGATACTACGTCGGGTGCGACACCTATTTCGTACTCCGAATTTCTCGATGAAGTAAAAGCACAGCGCGTGAAAGATGCTGTCATTGAGGACCGAGTCCTCGTGGCAAACATGACTGACGGGCGCAGGGTCAAGACAGGCATAACCTACCTGGATCGTGGATTGATTGGCGATCTGGTCAACAGTGGCGTCAAGTTTGATGTCAAACAGCCTGAGGAGCCCTCATTCCTCTCGCAGATTTTTATTTCCTGGTTCCCCATGCTGCTTTTAATCGGCGTGTGGGTGTTTTTCATGCGACAGATGCAGGGCGGAGGAAAGGGCGGTGCCTTTTCTTTCGGCAAATCCAAGGCGCGCATGATTGATGAAAAGAGCAATACGGTGACTTTCAGTGATGTGGCCGGATGTGACGAGGCCAAGGAAGAAGTCGTTGAAATCGTCGAATTTCTGCGTGATCCGAATAAATTCCAGAAGCTGGGTGGCCGTATTCCCAGAGGCCTTCTTCTGGTTGGCCCTCCGGGTACCGGTAAAACACTGCTTGCGCGTGCTATTGCAGGCGAGGCCAAGGTGCCGTTTTTCTCCATTTCCGGCTCCGATTTTGTGGAAATGTTCGTGGGTGTCGGTGCCTCCCGTGTGAGGGACATGTTCGAGACCGCCAAAAAGCATCAATCCTGCATTATTTTCATTGATGAGATTGATGCTGTCGGCCGTCACCGTGGTGCAGGCATGGGCGGGGGCAATGATGAACGCGAGCAGACCTTGAACCAGCTTCTCGTTGAAATGGATGGCTTTGAGCCGAATTCCGGTGTTATCGTTGTCGCAGCCACTAACCGTGCCGATGTTCTGGACAAGGCGCTCCTTCGTCCTGGCCGTTTCGATCGCCAGGTGGTTGTCGGATTGCCCGATATTCGTGGCCGTGAGCAGATTCTGTATGTTCATATGCGCAAGGTGCCGATTGCTGCTGACGTAAAGGCAGATGTGATTGCACGCGGTTCTCCTGGCTTTTCCGGTGCTGACTTGGCCAATCTGGTCAATGAAGCGGCTCTTTTCGCGGCCCGTCGTAACAAGCGGCTTGTCGAAATGCAGGATTTTGAAGATGCCAAAGATAAAGTCCTGATGGGGCCGGAGCGCAAGTCTTTCGTCATGCGCGAAGAAGAGCGCAGGAATACAGCTTTCCATGAGGCCGGGCATGCCGTAGTGGCCAAGCTGCTGCCAAAATCTGATCCGGTTCACAAGGTGACCATCATGCCGCGCGGACATGCGCTTGGCCTGACATGGCAACTGCCCGAGTATGACCAGATCAATATGTACAAGGACAAGATGCTTGAGCAGATCGCCATCCTGTTTGGCGGGCGCATTGCTGAAGAGCTTTTCATGCACCAGATGTCAACCGGCGCATCCAATGACTTTGAACGGGCAACCAAGATCGCCAGGGCGATGGTGACGCGCTATGGTATGTCTGAGTCCCTCGGCACCATGGTGTACGAGGATACCGAGCAGGATATGTTCCATGGTGGCCGTATGGCAGCCAAGACGGTGTCGGAGGCAACCCAGCAGAAAGTGGATAACGAAATCCGCCTGATTCTGGATCAACAGTATGATCTGGCGCGCCATCTGCTCCATGAAAACCGTGACAAGGTGGAGAAAATGGCCACCATGCTGCTGGAATGGGAGACACTGGATTCCGATCAGGTGAATGACATCATGGAAGGCAATGATCCGCGTCCTCCCAAATCAGGCACGCCAGTAGCGGCATCATCAGGTAATCCGTCGGGTGATGTATCTGAAAGTGCGACAGCTCCGGCCTGATGACAATAGTAATTGAACGAAAAGGGCGAGAAGTGATTCTGGCCCTTTTTGTATTTGGAATGTGCAGGAAACAGAAACAATGACACCTTTTTTTCAATGCGGGCGCTATCGTTTTGAGCTGGCCGGTCCGGATTATCGCCCGCTTGTCATGGGTATTCTCAATGTCACACCGGACTCCTTTTCCGATGGGGGGAAATATACGCAGCTGTCCGCTGCGTTGGCGCATGCCAACCGGATGATAGAAGAAGGCGTGGATATTATCGATATCGGCGCGGAATCCTCCCGTCCGGGCATTGAGCCGGTTTCACTGCAGGAAGAGCTGGATCGCATCATGCCGGTTGTCGAGGCATTGCGTGATTGCGGCAAGCCGCTTTCCATTGATACCTACAAACCCGAGGTGATGGCTGCCACACTGGCAGCCGGTGTGGACATGATCAATGATATTGCCGGTTTTCAGTCTGATGAATCCATAGAGGCGGTTGTCCGGGGCCAGTGTGGATTATGTGTCATGCACATGCAGGGAGAACCCGAAACCATGCAGTCCGCGCCGGAATATAGTGATGTGACCGGTGAAGTAATCCGTTTTCTCCAGGAACAGGTCAATCGACTGGTTGCAGCAGGAATGGTCAAAGAAAGGATCTGTATTGATCCCGGCTTCGGTTTCGGGAAAACTCTCGAACACAACCTGACACTTCTGAAAAATATCGGGCATATTCAGCAATCACTTCAATTGCCTGTACTGGCAGGACTATCCCGCAAATCAGTCATTGCCGCCATCACCAAAAAAGATGTTTCCCGGCGACTTGCCGGAAATCTGGGTGCCGCGCTTTCTGCCGTGGCCTATGGAACCCATATCGTTCGGGTGCATGAGGTGGGTGAAACCGTCGATGCACTTAAAGTATGGCAGGCAACAAGGTAAAATGACGGGTTGAAACTCATCGGAAATTACATCAGGAAGCTATGACGAGAAAATATTTTGGTACAGATGGCGTAAGAGGAACAGTCGGTATCAGTCCGATTACCCCGGACTTTGTGATGCGGCTGGGGTATGCGGCAGGCAAGGTGCTGACACGTTCGGGAACTTCAGCCATACAGCCTACGGTGCTGATAGGAAAAGATACCCGTATCTCAGGCTACATGCTGGAAGCAGCCCTGCAGGCAGGGCTTTCTGCTGCCGGTGTTGATGTCATGCTTTCCGGACCAATGCCAACGCCTGCTGTGGCTTATCTGACCCGCGCATTGCGTATTACGGCGGGTATTGTCATTTCTGCCTCCCATAATCCTTATCAGGATAACGGGATCAAATTCTTTTCCTCATCCGGCAACAAGCTGCCGGATGAAATGGAGCTGAAAATCGAGGAAATGATGGAGCGTCCAATGGATTGCGCCATGTCGGACGCCCTGGGAAAAGCGCGGCGCCTGGATGATGCGCAAGGACGATATATCGAGTTTTGCAAAAGCACCTTTCCCGGTGAGTTCGATCTGCGTGGCATGAAAATTGCGGTGGATTGTGCGCATGGTGCGGCTTATCACATTGCGCCTCACGTTTTCCATGAATTGGGCGCTGAAGTTATTGCGATTGGCGTACAGCCTAATGGTGAAAACATCAATGATGGCTGTGGCGCAACTTCACCTGAGGCGCTGGCAGAAGCGGTGATCATGCATGGTGCCGATGTGGGCATTGCGCTGGATGGTGATGCAGACCGCGTTGTCATGATTGATGAAAAAGGAGAGATCTACAATGGTGACCAGCTGCTTTACCTGATGACCAAGGATCGCATGTCACAGGGAGCAGTTGACGGGGTGGTTGGTACGCTCATGACCAACATGGCGCTT
Organism: Oxalobacter vibrioformis; assembly: GCF_027118995.1. Taxonomy (NCBI): domain Bacteria; kingdom Pseudomonadati; phylum Pseudomonadota; class Betaproteobacteria; order Burkholderiales; family Oxalobacteraceae; genus Oxalobacter; species Oxalobacter vibrioformis. The sequence continues at coordinate 351,283 of NZ_CP098242.1, read as the reverse complement.
GAAGTGGCTTTTGCCAGGATGGGTATCGGATTTGAGCGCGCAGCGGTGGGTGACCGGTATGTACTGGAAGCCATGCAGGAGCGCGGGTGGGTGCTGGGTGGAGAAGGTTCCGGGCATTTACTTTGTCTGGACAAACAGACAACCGGTGATGGTATCGTGTCGGCCCTTCAGGTGCTTTCTGCCTTGCGGCGCAACAACGCCACACTTTCCGAATATTGCAACGATCTTACCCTTTTTCCACAGACACTGATCAATGTGCGTATCGCGCGCGGCTTTAACTGGAAAGAAAATGAAGCCATGCTGAAAGAAAAGGAAAAAGTGGAAAAAGAGCTCGGTAATAGCGGAAGGGTCCTGATTCGTGCCTCCGGCACTGAGCCGCTATTGCGTATCATGGTCGAAGCGGAAAATGAAGCGGCTGCTCATGCCATGGCCAAACGGATTGCGGATTACTGCATGGTCGATGCTGCTTGAGATGAATTAATTAAGGGAAAACTGCGATAAAAAGTAAGAGATTGATTGACCACACCACCAGATAGCGTTATTATTTCGTTCTTCGGGGCGTGGCGCAGCCTGGTAGCGCATCTGGTTTGGGACCAGAGGGTCGGATGTTCGAATCATCTCGCCCCGACCAAAATACCAACGGGTTATCTATCGCATAGATAACCCGTTTTTATTTCATGCCTCCCATTGCAGCGGTGTCGCCGCCAGCATTTGTCATGGCTTTTGCATATTGCGCAGGATATTCATCGGCAAAATATGCATAACCGTTCGCTAAATCGCTGGAAAACCCGCGTGGCCACGGAAAATGCCAGCATTCCGGCCAGCATGGCGATAAAAAAGACAACACTTTTTGCGGACGCATAGCCAAGCAATACAATGGCTGGTCCGGGGCAAATGCCTGCCAGTCCCCAGCCGATACCAAACAGCGCACTTCCTGTTACCAGCCGATAATCAAGGTTTTGGGTATCCGGTAATTGAAGAGGAATGCCTGTCAGGGTAGTTTTGCGCTTTTTTGCTATCAGAAAGACGATCGCACTGATCGGGATAGCCCCTGCCATAACCAGCGCCAGCGAAGGATCCCAGTTTCCCACAATATCTAGAAATGCCAGGATTTTCACCGGGTTGGACATGCCGGAAAAAATGACGCCCATACCGAAGAGAAGTCCTGAAATCAAAGCGGTCAGAATATACATGGCGTTTTTCTCACATCATCAGGTGGCGGGTAAAAAACACGGTGGAAAATCCGGCAATCATGAAGATGGCCGTTGCGACAATGGAGCGTTTTGACAGGCGGGATATTCCACAGATGCCATGACCGCTGGTGCAGCCTGATCCCAGCCGGGCACCGAAACCAACCAGCAACCCTGCCGCAATCAGGAAAGGCCAGCTCGTATCAATATGGCTTTCGGGCAAAGTGCTCATGCCCTGGTACAGGACGGGAGACAGAAAGATGCCGCCAAGAAAAGCCAGCCGCCACAACGTATTGTTTCTTGTCGGTGGCAGGAGTCCGCCGATAATTCCACTGATCCCGGCTATCCGGCCATTAACCAGCAACAACAACATGACGGCCAGCCCGATAAGTACCCCGCCAGCCAGGGCACTTGCCGGGGTAAAACTGTGCCAGTCAATCATGATCATGACGTCTCTCCCGTCTGCTGGCAGTAAAGTTCACACAGGGTTGACAGCACTGCGAGCACTTTGGGACTGGCTACAGAGTAATAAATCCGCTTTCCCTCCCGTCGTGTATTGACGAGTCCCTCTGTTCTCAGAACCCCCAGTTGCTGGGAAAGTGACGGCTGGTGAATGTCCAGTTGCTCCTCAAGTTCGCTGACGGACTTTTCCCCTTTGCTCAATTGGCACAGCAAAAGCAGGCGATCTTCGTTGGACAGGGCGCGCAGCGTCTGGGCAGCCTCTTTAGCGGTACTTCTCATCAACTCCCTGTCCAGGTCGGTAAATTTGATCATCACGAAATACTCCTGATGTTGCGTTGCATGAACGTTTACATTATATATAATTATATTATATTATTTAATATAACGTTTGGCTGTTTTTAATCCCGTTCATCTTTTCAGGGAGTCTATATGAAAACATTGAGAATCATTGTCATTGGCGGTGTTGCCGCTGGCGCATCTTTTGCTGCGCGTGCCCGCCGTCTTTCGGAAACTGCGCAGATTACGATTATTGAGCGGGGTCCGGATGTGTCTTTTGCCAATTGCGGGCTTCCTTATCATATCGGTGGCGAAATCCCGGAAAGACGGACGCTGGCGGTGCAGACTGAGGCGTCACTGAAAGCCATGCTCAATCTGGACGTTCGAACGCTTAGCGAGGCCACCTTCATTGACCGCGCCGCAAAGCGCGTATTGGTCCGCAATCTCAGAAACGGGGAAGAGGAGTGGCTGGCGTACGATAAATTGATGCTTTCTCCGGGCGCGGCACCTGTCTTTCCTTCGCTTCCCGGCATTGATGATCCGCGTGTTTTTACCTTGCGTAATCTTCAGGATATGGACCGTATTGCAGCGGCATCGGAAGCGGGAAAGCATGCGGTCATCGCCGGGGCCGGTTTTATCGGGCTGGAGATGGCCGAACAATTGTATCGCAAGGGACTTTCTGTTGAGATTGTGCAGATCAGCCATCAGGTGCTGTCGCTGCTTGATGCCAAATTGGCGGGATTGCTTGAGGATGAACTGAGTAAAAACAATATCGGTCTGCATTTGGGAAACCAGATTACCCGTTTTGAGGGCCGCGAAAACAAGCTGCTTTGCCACCTGTCTTCGGGAACGGTGTTGGAAACAGACCTTGTTGTCATGTCTATCGGTGTGCAGCCTGAAAGTGCGCTGGCACAAGCAGCGGGATTACAACTGGGCGAAAAAGGGCATATTGCGGTCAGTGCATTCATGCAAACTTCTGACCCCGATATTTATGCTGCAGGCGATGTTGTTGAAACCAGCGAACGAACGATGGGAGGGCAAATAGCTGTGCCGCTTGGCGGACCGGCAAACCGGCAGGGGCGTGTTGCAGCAGATCACCTCTTCCTTAAGGAAAAAGCGCGCCCCTATCCCGGCTCACTGGGAACCTCGATTGTCCGGGTATTTGAGATGGCTGCAGGTGTCACAGGCTGGAATGAAAAGGGGCTGAAAAAGGCCGGTATTGATTATGAAACAGTAACCGTCACGGACAGCCATCACGCATCATACTATCCAGGCGCCAAACCGCTGACACTCAAAATATTCTGGGCACGCGACGATGGTATGCTCCTTGGGGCACAGGCTGCCGGGCAGGAAGGGGTTGATAAACGGCTTGATGTGATGGCAACTGCGATTGCGGCAGGGATGAACATTGAAGACCTTTGTCATCTGGAGCTTGCCTATGCGCCTCCATTTGGCTCAGCCAAGGATGTGGTCAATATCGCCGGATTTGCCGCAACCAACATGCAGGACGAACTGGTCAATATGGTTCATGAATTTCCGGCGGCTTCAGCCGATGTGCAGTTGCTGGATGTACGTGGCAAGGCATTGTCAATGGCCCAGCCTGTTCCCGGTGCCATCAATATTCCCTTAACATCCTTGCGAAACAGCATGGACAGGCTTGATCCGGGCAAACCGGTTGTCATATTTTGCTCGATAGGAAAGAACAGCTATTTTGCATCCAGAGTGTTGTTGCAGCATGGTTTTGATGCAAAAAGCCTTGCCGGAGGTGCTTTTATCAATAAGGAACGCAAAGCAGCGCCTGTCACGTAATCGGCGCATGACAGAAGAGGTGATGAATCATTCGGAGTTTTGTGGCGGGAATACTATTTGCAAAACACAGGTCAGGAAAATCAGCCGGTCGCTCGACCGGCTTTTTTTATTAAAATCCATCACGCAACAGCGTTTTGGCTAAATCCTGGTTTTTTTGCATTATTTATTGTCAGGAAGAAGGCTTCTTCTCATGCATTCGTCATACAGGGTATCTTCAGACCAGTTGTTGTAGCCGATGAATCCTTCCATCATCATGGTCGCCAGCGCAATTTTTGCGGCATCCGACGTCCGGATGAACTGCACAAAATATTCCAGGTCGTAACTGGCGAGTTTCTGGATTAAAAGCTCTTTTCTGGTTCTGATCTCGTTTGGCATGGCCTGTTCCGTTGATGAAATATTATTCTGTCAGGTCCTGCCGGTTGAATGTTTCAGTGATACTGGGATCAGAAACGAGTTGCGCCTCGTCTTCTGATATTTTGACCCACCATTCGCCGCCGATCGGATCCCGAACTCTTCGCCTATGGCGACGTACTGAAAATTTTGCATGTCACTTCCTTTGCCGGATTTTGTTTGTGCTTGTTTACTGAATAACATATCCAGAAAACATCATAGCGGTCTATTGATTTTTTTGGGACCAGAGGGTCGGATGTTCGAATCATCTCGCCCCGACCAAAATACTAAGCGGTATCAAAGGGTTATTTTTCAGCAGATAACCCTTTTTCATTTTCCGGAGCCTGTTGTAGCTAAATGACACCTGCTTTCGCTCAAAGGGGCTGCCAAAGGTGCAGGGTGATTGGCATGCAAATGTGAGGAATTGCCTGCCATTTCCCCCATTTTCCATCTGCCACGTTCTTTTAGGCCCGAGTCAGGCGTGTCACATTGTTTATGCCAGCTTGCCCGGGCATGCTGCCACAGGCCGGCATACCATAAACGGCTGATACCAATAGATTGATTCCGGTATGATGACGGAGAGCATCAATGGCGGATGACGATGGCTGCCGGTAAAGAGGTAAAAATAAAAATTGCCGCATGCTTAAAAAGTTCTTTGTGCCGGCTTGGCCAGGTTTCGTAAAACATCCGGGTTGAGTATTTGTACTTCGTTTTTATCCACGTGAATGTATTGCTTTTTTTGCCATGCCGATATTAACCGTATCAGCGTTTCATGGCGAACGCCAAGGTATGTGGCAAGCTGAACCCTGTTCATTGGAAGCGTGATCGCTTTTTTCTCTGTGTTTTGCTTGTGCAGCTTCAAAAGGTATTCGGCCAAACGCTCGGAAGTTGAACTTGATGTCAGCCAGTCAACACGATTGACCATTTCGTATAAATGGTTGCAAACATTGCTGAGTAACTGAAAGGTGACTTCAGGATATTGCAGGCACATCTGGTGAATGGCATGCTTGGGCACCGCCAATGCACGGCCATCCTCCAGTGCTCTGACACTCATCGGATAGCGGCCATGTTTCATGAATACGGCAGGCAGGGCTAAAAACTCTTTGTCTTGAATATAGCCGAATATCTTTTCGTTTCCTTCGGTCGTGTAGCGAAAAACCTCCAGGCGTCCCGACTCCAATAGCAGGCCATGGATGATTTTGTCCCCTTCATGAAACAGTACTTCCCCCCTGGCGAAGGTTCGCCAGGCGGAGGATGCCAGAAGGTCATCAAGGGCATTCTGAGGCAAACTGCGCATCCATGAGCAGTTTTTCAGAATGGTTCTGGCATCGTTTTCATTTTTTTGAGGATTGACAAATGTCATTTGCGTTCACTGGCTGGTTGCGTATTATTGATAATAATTCTCATTTGCATCGTAGCAAAAGGTGAGCCGATTGCATAGAACCGGTACGCGCAGGTATCCGCACTCCTTATCCGGCGGCACGGTCAGGCGTATTGCTATAGCCCGTGCTGCCCATGTTCCCGCAGGTGCTGTTGCCGGATGAAACTTTCAATGCGCTTGACATTGCAATCACGCAGTCGCCTCATGACCTGCTGCTGCATGAATTTGCGCATCGCTTGCCAGCCAGGCGACTTCAGGCCGCTGCAGATTGAACGGACCATAATTCATTTAAGAAAGCGTTTGCGTATATGTCACCGGGCTGAACCTGTAGCTAACCATATTGCGAGGAAACAAAATGCATGAAAAACATGAAGCCGGCCACATGCTTTTGGCCAGATTGGGCAAAAAGCGCCTGCGCCCTGGAGGAAAACAGGGAACGGACTGGTTAATCCGGCAGGTCAGCATCGGGGCGAATACCCGGATACTTGAAGTCGCCTGCAACATGGGCACGACCGCGATTGAACTGGCGAAACGCTACAAATGCCACATCACGGGCATTGACCTGCATGACGCCTCGCTCCAGAAAGCAACGCACAATGCCCGGATACAGGGTGTCAGCGACTGTGTTCGATTTATGCGGGCAAACGCCACGGCACTTCCATTTGATGATGCCAGTTTTGACATTGTGATCAATGAAGCCATGCTGACCATGCTTGATAACGAGAGCAAACGCAAGGCCCTGCAGGAATATGCCCGGGTGCTGAGACCAGGCGGGTATCTGCTGACACATGATCTGATTATCAGGAGTGCAGATACGCAAAACAGTCTCAGCCAGTTGCACTCGGCAATCAATGTCAAGGCAACACCGTTGAGCGAACATGAATGGAAGGCGCTTTTGAGCGCTCAGGGTTTTAAGGTGAGGACTCTGACCGGGCCGATGTCACTGCTCAGCCCGATGGGGATGATACGTGACGAGGGTTTTCTGAATACCCTGAAAATTGTTAAAAATGCCATGAAACAGGAAAATCGCCCCATGTTTATGCGGATGTTTCGCTTGTTTCGCCAATCAAAAGGAATTTTTGGCTTTATTGCAGCCTGCAGCCAAAAAGTACAGTGAAACATGAAAAGGAACCATGAGGCAAAAAATTACAATCAACCCGCGTGCTGCTGCCCGGAGTTTCCCGCCCATTTTCCATTGGCTTCATTCAGGCTGGTAGCCGGTGGGGCGCATTTTCGCTTTTCCTTCTGGTTAGCGCTGCATTGAAATCCGGTGCCGTAGAAATGTGCCGGCCTCCAGATATGTTGATGCCAGCCATTTTTTACCCTGTAACCTACGATTCCGGCTATTTCATCTGCCGTCAACCCGACCGGATCATTTGCTGCAATATTGCCAGAAGCAAATCAGGAGGGAAGGGAGCCGCTCAGTGCCCGGCCTTTATTTTTTCCTTCTCTTCCTTTGAAATGTTTGCCATGTCGGCCTGACATGGTTTTGATGCAGGGTCTGAATAGCATGCACTGTTTTCAGGCAGGTGTTTTCTCAGGGCGTATGCGTATTGAATCGATTTGTCGGCGCCCGGATTAATGGATTTTTTTCCGGTGATGACATCCGGAACCATTTTGGCGAGTTCAGCAATCATTGGGGGCGCGTAACTGGAAAGCGTTTGACAATTTTTTAGTGCAACCTGTCCGACAATATAATTTTTAATATCGCACACAAGGCTGATATTCTGGTTTTTTGACATCTTGGCCAGATCTCCCGCGCTTTTCCTGTCGAAATAGGCATTGACCATTTTGAATATATTGTCACCATTCAACTGAAGGTAGGGCGTATCAGCCGTATCTTTTCCTATTGATTGGATCGTTCCGCTGACAATGTAAGTTTTATCCCTGAATTTTTCGTCGGCGGCCTTTTCATTGGCGCCGTATGCTTTTGAAAGGGCAGCAGACGTAATCCTGCCGTTCAGTTTTACGGCTTTCATTGCATCATCCGAACTGATCAGTGATTGGTTTCCGGAAAGAGTGTTTTTGATCTCGTCAGAAAAAACAGCCTGTGCCAGTTTGACTCCTTTGTCATTCAGGCCCTGTTTTGCCGTACCTTTATCGGACGACCCACCGCCACACGACGCAAGAGCAGCGGCACAGGCAATAACGGCAATCGTTTTTTTCATGATTTTTCCTTTCCCGAGAGTCATATCAAATGATAAGCGGAGCATTCGGCAAATGACAACCGTCAATTCTGTGCTACCCGTCTCGCATGACATGCGGTTTTCAGTACGCCAGTTGATTCTCCATGGCATTGACAGCATATCGGGGAGCATTTGCGGTGGTTTGTGTCGGCTCATTCCAGAGGCTCACGCGCCGGAAACTGCCCAGGCCTTGCGGTTCGCGGTGCGCAATGACGACAAAGCCGGTATGCGGGAGTGACGTCCTCAGCAGTTGATAGAGCTGCTTTTCGGCGGCCGCATCGAGTGAACTGGTGGCTTCGTCCAAAAAGACCCAGTCAGGCCGTGCGGCCAGGATGCGGGCAACCATCAGACGCTGCTGTTCACCGCCGGAAAGCCGGTAATCGCTCGAAAGCTCCCCTTTGTCGAGTTGCTTTTCATGTCGCGGGCAGGTGAGGCCGACATGGTAAAGCAAGGCGCGGACATGCTCCATGTCATCCGGTTTTTCCGGATACGTAAGGCATTCGGCAAGACTGCCAAGCGGAAGGTAGGCTTTCTGGGGCAAAAAGAGTGTTTTTCCGGCAGGCAGGGCAACCTGGCCTGAACAGTGCGGCCAGATACCGGCAAGCGCTTTCAGGAACGTTGATTTGCCGATGCCGGAAGGACCGTCTATCCAGACGGCTTCGCCGGGCCTGACCGTCAGTTCGGGAAGATGGATGAGGCGCTGTTCGAGCGGGTTGTTGACGACGAGGTCACGGATATGCAGGCTGTTGTCGGGTGACGTGCTGCGCGTGACAGGTGAGGGGGTATTGCCGACCGCATCGGCCTTTTCCATGAAACCGGCCAGACGATTGGTCGTTGCGGCCAGTTCGGCCATATCCTTGTACGAAAAGATGAACCAGGAGAGTGTCGTCACCAGTCGCGTGAAGGCGGAGCCAAGCTGCATGAGCCCGCCCAGCGCAACATGACCCATGAGATAGGCGGGGAAGGCCAGGAAAATGGGAATACGCAGGACGGTCGTGTAATAGGGGCGGGTGAAGATGCCGAGGATGAATTCCCGGTTGATGCGTTGCCGCCAGTTTTCCAGGATAAGGCGGTAGCGTCTGCCGATGATGTCCTTTTCAGCCGTTTCGCCGTTTTCAAGGGCAATGGCCTCCTTGGATTCACGGGTGCGCGCCAGCGCAAAACGCATGTCGGCTTCGCGATGCTGCTGGATGATATTGAGGCGCATGAGCGGTTTGCCCATCCAGTGCGTCAGCAGGCTGGAGATAAGCACATAGACGGGTGCCGCCCAGACGAGATAATGGTTGATGACGATCCGGGTGTCGAAAAGGGTGAACGAGAGGGGAAAGTCAGACAGTTTCCAGAGCAGCGCGATATACGTGGTCAGGCCGATGATGCCGGTAAAGAGATCGAGCACACAGTAACCGCCTGAGCCGCCTTTTGAACTGCCGCCGCCGACCATCCGTTCGGCAAAGAGACGGCAGTCTTCCGAAATGCGCTGGTCCGGGTTGTCGAGTTTGGACCCTTCATCGGTGTTAAGATGCCAGAATGCCTTGTGTTTGAACCATTTTTCCAGTGAGATGTCGGTAAGGGCCGTGCGCCATCTGATTTGTACCAGTTGGCGCATGTAGGTGGCAATGAGAAACTGTCCTGCGCTCAATGCCGTGATGATGCCAAAAACGCCGATTTGCCGGAGCGCCGAGTTGCCGTCGAATTTTTCAAGCGCGCCGTAAAAATCCTTGTTCCAGGAAATGAACTTGATCGCAAGCTGGATTTCAAAAAGATTGAGCGCCAGGATAATGAAGCAGTAAAGGATCGCGAGCTTGCCGCCCGGCGCCCTGATACAGAGCTTCGTCAGCATCCAGATGCGCCTGAGTGTTTCATTTTTCATGTGCTTTTCCGTTCACTGCCTTGGTTCTTTGGCCTGGCCACGCGTTCAGCGCGCGGCTCGGGGATGTCGATGCGGAAGACGGCATCCGCGATTCTGCCGGTCGGATTGGGGTGCCACTCCTGCCATTCGTCCCGGTCAGACGTCAGCAGGACTGCGGTATCTGTAATGCCGAGGTCAGCCAGCTGGTACGGCGTGCCGTGTCCATACTCGAGATGGCCGCGTCCGATGATGCCGATAATCAGCGGCATGGGCTCGTCTGCTCCCATGCTGTCGAGCGCATAGGCCATGTTGCAGGCAAAGGCGCGGTCCCAGGTTTGCTGCGCGCGGATAAAACGGTCGCCTTCCGGCGAGGGCGTGCCCGGCTTTCTGTACCCGGAAAGATAGGTCCGGTAGGCATCGGTTGGCGGGGCACTGGGGGTAAGCCCGTCACGCTCGGATTCCGGAACGGCGTCCCATCCTTCTTTCCCGACACGGGTGACGAGCCCGCGGTAGCAGTTGGCCGCAATCATCCTGATTTTCTGCTGGCGGCAGAAGTGAAAAAGCGGCAGGTAAATTTCGGCAGGAAACCCCCAGACATCGTACCATTCCGATTGGCGGATGAACGTTTCGGTATCGAGCAATCCGTCGACCCATTCGTCTAGCACGGGCTGGATGCGTCTGGGAAACATTTCAAAGGCCATCATCATATGGGGCCGCAGCGTGTAAAGCGACATGGCGACGTGGAGCTGCCAGCGATGGATTTCTGCGACATCATGTGTTTCGCCCAGCATGACAATGCTTTTCTGCGCCATTTTCTGCATGAGCGGCTGAAACGGCAGAATCTCTCTGCTTACCGGGTCAATCCAACTGGCCCGCGGGTGGGGAACGGTCTGACGGATTTTCGACATGAATGGCTCCTTCAGAAACTGGCACTGAGCGTGACAGCGAAAGTCCTGCCCGGCGCGGTGTAGAGTTCAAGCGGATTGGTGTAGGCCTGAGATGCGGAAGTCGGATACGCATTCATGGTGGAGGCCGTCTGTTCGAAGTAACGCTTGTTGAAGATATTGAGGACAGAGGCCGTCAGCTTGAAGTTTTTGTCGATCTGCCAGTTGACGTAGCTGTCAAAGACCCCGTAGCCGCCGGGCTTGTAATAGTCTTCATCGCTCACGCGGGTGATGCGCCTGGAAAAGGTGCCGATCAGCTCCGTGCTGAGCTTGTATTCGGGCTGGTTCCAGCGCAGGCCCAGGTTGCCGGATAGTGGCGAGGCGGCATCAAAGGGGACGTACTTGCCGCTGTTCGTGCTGGTCTGCTTGCCATGCTGGTAAGTAGCGCCGCCTGATACGCTCCAGTTCTGTGCAAAGCGCCATTCTCCGGAAGCCTCAAAGCCCCAGAGCTTGACCTTGTCAAGATTCTGGTAGGTATAATCGGCAGCGGTACCGGCAACAGGCTGGCGGCTCTTGATGAAATTGGTATAGTCGCTGTAGAAACCGCCAAAGGAGAACCACCCCCGGCTGTATTGTCCGCGTATACCGGCTTCGTATGATTTGACTTCTTCCGGTTTGAGGTTCGGGTTGGGGATCAGGCGCAGGACTCCCATGTCATACGAAGTGTAGAGCTGCTCGGCCGTCGGCATCTTGAAGCCTTCCGCGTAGCGTCCGTAAAGCGAATGCATGCTGTCGATCTTGAAGAGAAGGCCGATTTGCGGCAGCCATTTGTTTTCGGTGACCTTGGTGGGTTCCTTTCCGGCGATGATGCCGTAATTCCTGTCCGGTGAGGGGTCAAGGGAGTAGTGGGCATGGCGGATACCGGGGGTGATCGTCAGCCGCCGCTCAAAGAACTTCATTTCGTCCTGCAGATAAAGGTCGGCACGAATGGTTTCCGCATTGGCAAAATTGGTGCCGCTGCCGTAAGTCGTCGTCGAGGTGCCTGAAGTCAGGTTGTTGGTAACATCTTTGCGATAGTAATCGGTATCCGTCCTGTCTCCCTGGAAGCCATAGGTCAGGGTGTGTTCGCTGCTGGCAAGGGCGAAGCTGGAGGTGAACTGGATATCTGCCTGGGAAAAGTCTTCTGAATACTCGGTGTTCCGCGTGGCATACATATCGCTGGTGAGACCTCCTGTGCGTGTCTGATAATTCCGGCGATCATGAAGGCGGCGTTCCTGCGGGGAATAGGAAACCCGCCATGAGAGATTGTCGAGCGCGGCGGCATTGACATCCCAACTGTGCTCAAATGCCGCGCGCTGCCGTGTCTGCTTCTGGTTCCGGATGTGGTCACCGCTGTTGATCGTCGTCGTGGCCATGCCACTGGAAAGTCCGCGATCATAAAGCTGGTTGATGGTCGTGTCGGACCCGAAAAATTCGCCGGTGAGTTTCAACTCATGGTCGGCGTTCGGGCGGTAGACGAGTTTAGCTATGGCATTGTTGACTTCGGCGTCCGTCGGGTTGAAGCGGTCGCAGCCAAGCGCAACACGCGTACAACCCCATTGGCCGCCATCGGCCTTGGCGTTTCTCAGGCGGGTTTCGTTGTACGTACGGTGCGTGTAGCCCATGAGAAACTGCATGTCCGGACTGATCTGCATGGCAAACATGGCGTTTTGGGTATTGGCCGCATTGAGTCCGTCAAAGCCGTAGCTGGCCTTGCCGCCGACGGTGTTGCCGTTCAGGAGGTCATCCGGGTCGAGTGTCCGGTACGAGACGATGCCGCCCAGCGCATCGGCACCCCAGAGGACGGAACCCGGGCCGCGCTGGATCTCGACAGCCTTCATCATGGAAAGATCGACAAAGTCACGGTTGCCGCCGTCATTGCTTTCAATGACGCGAGCGCCGTCAACGACCGTCTGTATCCGGTTGCCGCCGACACCGCGGATTGTGAAGCCTGAAAGACCGCCAAAGGGCGTTGTGCCGGACGCCTGCCTGTTGACGCGGATGCCGGGCTGATAGCGCACGAGTTCCTGGATGTTGTTGACATTGTGCTCGTCCATTTCCTCCCGCGAAATGACACTGATGGTTGCAGGCACATCCAGTACTCGTTCTTTCTGGCGTGTGGCCGTGACGGTGATGGCACCCATTTGCTGGAACGGTGCGGCCGTATCGGCTGTTTCTGCATTGGCAGCCTGCCCGGTTTCAGATGTTTCTTTTGTTGGCTGTGCCTGTGCGGCGGGTGCCAGATGAAATGCCATGATGGCGATTGCAACAAGCGCGCAGAGTTTTTTCTTTTGTATTTTCATGGGGGTTTACTGCCGTTATCGGCTGGTCAGGGTTGGATGGATAGGTTCTTTTCTGCTTGCGGCTTTGTCACGAAGCCGATGGTTGTAAGGCCGGCCCGGCTTGCGTCTGCCAGGGTTTCGGCGACAAACTGGTAGTCGCTATGCCTGTCGGCGTGAATGTGCAGTTCAGGCATGGGATTTTTTTTCGACGCGACAGCAAATTGTTGCTGGGCGGTTTTGCGGTCAATGGCTTCCCCATTCCAATAGAGTGTGCCGTCGGCATGGATGGAAAACGTGATTTTTTCCGCCGGGGCCTCAATGGTTTTCGCGCTGGCCTGCGGCAATTCGATTTTGACCGAATGCGAAAGCAGGGGGGCCGTGACGATGAAGATGACGAGCAGCACGAGCATCACGTCAATCAGGGGAACCATGTTCATCTCGGACATGGGCGTCCGCTTATGCCGGTTGTCAAATCCGCCGAATGCCATGATCAGCCTCGCTTGATGTTATGAACCACCGGTGGCTGCATGGTGGCCTGAACCGATACCTGTGCGAAGGCACAGATCTTTCCGGTGGAAAGGAAGGTCAGGAGTTCATTGGCAAAGGCGTCAAGCCTGGCAAGCGTGACGTTATTGGTGCGCACGAGCATGTTATAGCCAATGACCGCCGGAATGGCGACGGCCAGGCCGATGCCGGTCATGATAAGCGCTTCGCCAACCGGACCGGCTACCTTGTCGAGTGTGCCTGCACCCGTGGCGCTGATCGCAATCAATGCGTTGTAGATTCCCCAGACCGTGCCGAACAGTCCGATGAAAGGGGCGGTGCTTCCGATGGTGGCCAGGACGGAAAGGCCGTTTTCCAGACGCGCGGCATCTTCGTCAATGACTTTTTTCATGGTCCGGATAAGAAACTCCTGTTGTGTGCCCGCTTCCGAGAGTTTTGCCGCGCCATAGGTATTGTGGTGCTCCTTGGCATGCTGGGCATGCGCGGTGAGATGGGAGAAAGGGCATTTGATGCCGTGCGTCTGGATTTCATGCCGCACGGCGTCAAGTGACGTGGCATTCCAGAAAAGCTGGAGGAAGGCGTTGCCATGCCGGTTACGTCGCCAGGCGGCGATACCCTTGACGACAATGAGTGTCCAGGAGGCAATCGACATGCCGAGGAGAATGACGAGAAGGCATTTGCCGAGGGGGTCGCTTTGGGCGATGAAGTGGGCAAATCCGATAGTGTGGGCAGGTTCCATGATCTGTTTTCGTTTGCTGAATAAAAAAATGCCTATTGGTTTTTCAGATTGAACTGGTAAGGGATGACGGCCATGGCAGCCAGTACGCGGCCGTTTTCGCTATAGGGATGAAAAGTGCTGCGCCGTGCGGCTTTCAGGGCAGCATGGTCGAGACGGTCAAAGCCGGAACTGCTGACGATCCTGGCATCATGAACACGCCCGTCGGTGCCAACGACAACACGTACGCTTACTTGTCCCGCTTCATTGCGCTGAATCGAGCGTTCGGGGTATTCCGGCTTGAAGGCGTGTTTATAGTTGAGCCGGGAAAGGGGGACAGAACGGGCCATGTTGCTGCCGGGGCCGATGCCGTCTCCCGTTCTGGCGCCATCACCGGTACCGTTTCCCCCGCCGTTTCCCGGGCCGGTTTTTGTATCGTGACCACTCCCACCGCCTGTTTCAGGCGACCGGCTTTCATCAATGGCAGAAGATGCCGAAGAGCGTGTTTCCTTTGTGGAAGCGTTTTCCTTGATGACGGGTTCATTTTCCCTGACGGTATCTTTCGGCAAGGTTGCCTCGGCGCGGGCCGTGCGATCAGAAACCGAATCGGTCGCAATGAGCGTGTTTTCTTTTTTCCTGACGTGCGGGACAGCCTGTTTTTCAATGCTGGCGGGCTGTGTTTTTTCTCTGGACGCAGGAACGGCTTTTCCTTGCCTATCCGGTGCCTGCAATACCGAGATATAAAGGGTGGAAGCGCCGCTGCCGCCTCCATTGCCGCTTGCGCTTCCCAGTTCGGCAAGCGGGATGTTTCTGAGCAGCAGCACAATCAGCACACTGTGCATGATGATCACGAAAGCCGTCATCATGCGCACGAACGGACGGGGCAGCCGATCAATATGCCGCGGGAAGAGTATAGGGGTTTCAGCAGTAACCATGTCTCTGTTTCAATGCGTTCTTTCGCCTTTCCGGGACGATTTTTCAGATATTTCATAAAACACTTCAAATGATAATGATTATCATTTACAATTGTCAATACCAAATGAGAATTATTATCATTTGAAGTGTCGGGGCGATTGATCCGGGAACAATCCGGTTCTTCGACCTTTTTCCGTTATCAAGAAAAAAGTGGGGCAAGATGACAACTGAAGAAATACAGGCAATGGACAAAGCTGCCGTCGGGCAGATACTGAAGAAAAATCCGGGGGTGATCCTGGAGGGACTCGCGAAAAGCAGCGGGTTTTCAATGGCTGAACTGATTGAGCTGCTGCCGGAGGAGATGTGGCAGAAAACAGAAGGCGAGCATTTTGTCGAAATCATGCAGGCGATAGCCATGATGGGAAAAATCACCTTTGTGATGCATACCGCTGATGTTGTCCTTGAGTTTTCCGGAACCCTTCCGACAGGGGAAGTGGGGCATGGTTTTTACAATCTATCCTACCAAAGCCCTTTGCATGGTCACTTGCGCGCGAGTAACTGCCAGTCGATTTATCTGGTCGAGCGGCCGTTCATGAACAAGCAGACGATCAGCGTTCAGTTCATGAATGAGGCCGGGGATGCCATGTTCAAGATTTTTGCCGGCCGTGACGACAATGGCGAGCATATGCCCGAACAACTGGATGCATTGCGTTCCCTTTTTGACAGGGCCCTTGCCGGGGCAACGGCATGAGGGCATACGATCTGCTGCTCTTTGGCGCGACCCGCAATACCGGATTGCATATTGCCCGGCTGGCAACCCAATGTGGAAAGCAGGTGGCGGCAATGGTACGGCCGCGTAGCGATGCGGCGCCACTGGAAATGCTGGACGTGCACATTATCGAAGGGGATGCCTTTCTGGAAGAAGATTGCCGACGCGCAGTTGAGATAGCATGCCCGCGTCATGTCATCAGCCTGATGGGTGGCAAAAATGCCGAGGGGCGTCGCGTCTGTGCCGAAGGCAACATCAATGTGATCCGGGCGCTGGCCCATTCGTCCCGTCTGGAGAGGATGCTTCTGGTTACCTCGATGGGGTGCGGGGAGCAGTATGAGGGAGTGAGCAGCAACGTGAAGCAGTTTCTCGGGGAAGCGCTGCGGGCCAAGACAGAGGCGGAGAACCTGTTGAAAAAAAGCGGGCTGCCGTGGACCATCGTCCGTCCGGGTGGACTGAACAATGAACCCGGCACAGGGGATTTCTGTTTTCTGGATGCACCCGACAGGCGCCGTGAGGGCTATCTCGCGCGCGAAGATGTGGCGCAGGCCACCCTGCATCTGCTGGAAGATCCTGACTGGCTGTATCGGGCCGCGACGATCCAGCGCGATGTTACGGGAGGAAATGGCGCATGATTGATCTGTCTCCTTTTTTAGCGCGGGTGAGCGATGATCCCCTGACGCTGGCATTCGAGGAAGAAAAAAAGGTCATGCCGTCACTGGCCCGTATGCGCCCTCAGATGCCCCAGTGGGAAGGCGGGACGTTTGCTGAATTTGCGCCCGAAGCGTTCATGGCAAGGCCCGAAAGTCCCCTGGCGCTGTATGTGCATGTGCCTTACTGTCATCACCATTGCACGTTCTGTCCTTTTTACATCAACCAGACAAAGAAGGACTGGAGTCAGGCGTATGCCCGGTTGCTCCTGAAAGAAATCGCCGATACGGCTCATGTATTGAGGGACGTCATTCATAAACGCGAAGTGAATGTCGTCTATTTTGGCGGCGGAACGCCCAGTGACCTGGAAAAGGACGATCTGGCGGCCGTCATCCGCTCTCTCAGGGAAACCTTCCGCTTTGCGGCCGATGCAGAGGTAACGGTCGAAGGGCGCACGACAGGTTTTACGCCTGAAAAAGGACAAGCGTGGGCTGCTGCCGGCGCCAACCGCTTTTCGCTTGGCGTGCAGTCGGCGAATACCCGGCTGAGAAAAAAACTGGGGCGGCTTTCCAGTCGTGAACAGGTCGGCGAGACACTGAACGGGCTGTGCGACAGCGGCGCGACCGTTGTCATTGACCTGCTGTACGGGCTGCCTGGGCAGGATGTGCCGCTATTGCTCGACGATATTCGCTACCTGAGTGAAGAAACGCCTGTTCATGGTCTTGACCTGTATGAGCTCAGGCGCTTTCCGGACAGCCCGCTCGACAAGGCGATCAATCGCGGCAAGATGCCGCCGATACCGGAACTTGCCGACAAGGCCCGCATGTTCGGCGCGGCTTACCAGCGCCTGGCTGATTATGGCTTTGAACATTTTTCCCCCAAGCACTGGCGGCGCGACGGCAAGGAGCGTTCACTCTACAACCGGCTCGCAAGGGCGCAGACCGATATGATCCCCTTCGGCTCGGCAGGCGGCGGGCGTCTGGGGGCAATCGGCCTGGGCATGGCAAGGGACATTAAAACCTACACGGAAATGGTTGAGCAGGGTGAAAAGCCGCTGTCCCGCATTGCCATTTCACCGCTTGCGGCCGAGGAGGGGGGATTCAGCTATGTGCTCGATGAATCACTGGAAATATTGCGCCTGCCGTCGCTCAGGGAATGGCCCGCCTCTCATCAGGAGGCCGGCGAAAAACTCCTGGCGCAATGGCATGAGGCCGGTCTTATCCTGCCTCAGGACGATGAATGCGGGGCATCGCTGACTTGTGCCGGACATTTCTGGTCGGGCCGGATGAAAAAGCTGCTTCTGGACTTGGTAGCGATACCGACGGCTGCCTGATTCATCTGACAAAAAAGCCAGCAGTTCATTTCTTGCTGGCTTTTTTTGTTTCACCGCCGAAATCAACACAGGAAAGTGTCGTTATTCCCTGTCAGGGAGAAGGCTTCTTCTCACGCATTCGTCATACAGGGTGTCTTCAGACCAGTTGTTGTAACCGATGAATCCTTCCATCATCATGGTCGCCAGCGCAATTTTTGCGGCATCCGACGTCCGGATGAACTGCACAAAATATTCCAGGTCGTAACTGACAAGCTTTTGTATCAACAGCTCTTTTCTGGTTCTGATCTCGTTTGGCATAACCTGTCCTGTTTTAAATTATTCTGTCAGGTCTTGCCGATTAAATGTTTCAATCACACCTGGATCAGAAACCAGTTGCGCTTCGTCTTCTGATATTTTGACCCACCATTCGCCACCGATCGGATCCCGAAACTCTTCGCCTATGGCGACGTACTGAAAATTTTGCATGTCACTTCCTTTGCCGGATTTTGCGTGTGCCTGTCTATTGAAAATCATATCCAGAAAACATCATAGCGGCCCATTGGTTTTTTTATCTGAAGATGGTCAATAGTTTTGTTTACCGCTGCTTTTGTTATTGTATGCGAAACCGTGAAGACGTTACACGGGTAAATGCCCCTGTTCATGAATATGACAGAGAGGAAGGCATGTATTTATGATGTTGATTGGCCGTTTTTAGAAGACAGATTATCTGGAATGACAGACACGCCCAATCATTGCTGATTCAGGGTAAACTGTGTTCACAGCCTGTTCGGACAAGGGAGTCATCCATGCGAAAATTGTTGCTGTTACCGGTTCTTTTTCTTTACGCTTTTTCTGCCCACTCTCTTGCCAATGCCGCCCCTTCACTGACGGTTACCGATATGCAGCCAGCAGGAGAGGCTGCATATCTGACGCAGATTGTTGTGCGCTTTTCCGAAAACATGCGTTCGTCCGGACAAACAGAGCAGGATGCGACTACTTCCCCCCTTCAACTGAAAACTTCCTCGGGTGATCTCCCGGCAGGAAAGTATCGCTGGACAGATCCGGCAACGCTGACGTATCTTTTTGATGAACCGGTTGCTGCTCCCCTGACAATCATGGCTACCGTTTTGGCAGGTGCCAAAGCGCTTTCAGGCCGCGTATTGAATAAAACAGTCTCGTGGAAAGTCAGTACGCCACCGTATGATTTTTCAGTGGCACCGTATGCTTCGCTTCCTGCCAAAAATCCGATTGTGGCGCTTTCCAGCAATTACGAAATTACGCCTGGCATTCTCAAAGACAAGCTGTCCATCCTGATGAATGGACAGATGATTCCCTTTGCTGTCGATGAAACCCAACACCCTATACCACCAGGACATCGCAGCATATATACCGCATTCGGGTATCGCATTGACATGCAGGCAGATCTGCCGCCGAATGCCATTGTTGAGATCAGGCTGGCTCCTGGCATTACTTTCAAAAAAGGCGGTGAACCGGCAAAAGCACATACTTTCATTGTGACAGGTTATAAATCACAATAAAAACATGTGGACAAAAGGACATATTCGGGTGGCCATCTGTATACGGCAGCCGTTGCCACAGCACTTGTTTTAACATGAGCTTGCCTATAATCAATTTTTTTGATTCAACCGGACTTAGAATGGAGAACAAAGGAGGGGGTAAATGATGAAAAAACATATTCAGGCAGTTGCAGTTGTCTCAGCAATCATTTTTTCTCAGGCAGCCATGGCACAGGGGACTAAAAATGCCCCGGTCATCAGTGATGCTGAAGGACCGATCAAAATCATCAATCTTTATGATCTTGAAAAGGAGGCGTCAACGAAAGTAGCGAAGGGCGCTTTTGGCTATGTCGAGGGAGGCGCAGAGGATGAAGTCACCATGCGAAGCAATTCGACCGCATTCGACAAGAAAAAAATCCTGCCCAATGGTCTGGCAGGCATAGATGGCGTCAATTTAAAGACCACTTTTTTAGGTGTTGAATTAGCCAGTCCGATCATTATCGCGCCAATGGCCGCCCATGGGCTGGTCCATAAAGAAGCAGACAGGGCAACCATCAGGGGAACTCAAAAAGCAGGAACCCTCATGGCGGTAAGTACTTATTCCAGCGTGCCGATTGATGATATTGCAAAAAGCGCGCCGGGTGCCCCGTTTGTCTTCCAGCTCTATATGAGCAAAGACAATGCGTACAATGAATATATTGTCAAAAAAGCGAAGGCTGCCGGTGCAAAGGCCATCATTATAACGATTGATGCCGGTACCGCTGGTAACCGGGAGGCAGATGCAAGAAATAATTACAACTACAGTGTGGCTACCCCGAACGTGAGCGAGTTTTACAAAGGGAAAAACATCACGCAAAGCCAGGCTCGGGCGTTGAGGAAAATAAGTTTTTCCGGTGAAGATATCAAATTCATCAAACGCGTGAGTGGGTTGCCGGTACTGGTCAAAGGGGTACTGTCGCCGCAAGCGGCTGAAACGGCGATTGCGGCAGGTGCTGACGGGATCTGGATATCCAATCATGGCGGAAGACAGCTGGACGGTGCGCCTGCCACTTTCGATATGCTTCCCATTATTGCCAAAACGGTCAATAAGCGGGTTCCCATTATTTTTGACAGTGGTGTGAGAAGAGGTACTCATGTATTCAAGGCACTGGCCAGTGGTGCGGATATTGTTGCAATTGGAAGGCCTGCCCTGTATGGACTGATCCTGGGGGGCTCGGAGGGTGTCAATGACGTTTTTCAGCAATTGAACAAGGAATTGACCACCACGATGATTCTGGCTGGAACAAAAGATATTGAAGCGGTCAAACAGAACAAATTGTTTGATCCGGAAAAACAGGAAGCAAGATAAAGGGGCGCATGTAAAAAGGGTCAGCGGATAAAGCTGACCCTTTTGTTTTTCCTGCTCATGCCTGATCAGGCGGTTGTATTGACATTACGCCCGATATTCGGATTCGCCGGAAGCGACGGTACTGCCTCAAGCAGAAGCGCAACGCTCATTTCCTGCAGATCCATTGATTTTTTCAGCATGGCAACTTCAACAGCGACTGCTGTTTTTTCATTTGCCATTTGGGTGGACCAACTGGCGATACTGGATACATCCATGATTTTTCCTCAGGTTTTACTCCATACGTATTTATTACGGCAGAAAAGAA